>VBML01000167.1 GCA_005878915.1 Methanobacteriota archaeon
GAGATGCCGCGCTTGATCTCCTCGGAGTGTCGGTCCGTGGACTCGCCCGTGAGGAGCTTCACGATGGCGGTCTTCCCATGGTCGACTTGGCCCACGGTCCCGATATTGACAGATGGCTGAACAGGTACCTTCACGGCTTAGTCACCGAGTCGGGAGCGCTCTAACGGCACGCTCGATAAAAGGGTTTGCGGAGACGGAGCTTGACTTCGAGGAATCTCACTTCTTCTCTGTGAACGCATCCTCGATGGACTTCGGCCCGCGAACCGTGATCTTGAGATTCAGCTGGAGCGTATCTGGGGAGATCGTGTTCCCGCGGACGGTCTTCTTCTTTCGCATTCCGTTTCGCGGGCTGTGAAAGCCAACTCCGCCGGACAGAAGGATCCGACGCCGCCGAGGGCCGGGGACGTCGCCTCGCATCGGGAAGCCATCCTTGTCGCTCCCCCCTGTGATCGCGAGCTTGTATCCCGGAAGACCGACGAAGAGGCCGTCGATCTCTTCCCCGAGCTTCCGTCCGACGAGGGCGTTCGCGAACTGCCCCGTGATGTCCCGTTTGTACGTCTTCCCGCTCTTTGAGTCTGCGATGACGGCTTTGAACTCGGCCATGGAGTAGCCGGGTCGATGCGAGGCCTCCATAAAAGGGTTGCGGGGTTCCGCGCGACAACGCTACGATGGGGCGACCTGAGCCTCCCGGAAGAGACCAAGAATGCGCGAGGCGTCAGCGTATACGGAGAGCACGGCTGGGCCATCTTCGACGGGCAGTGAACCGACCTCGTTCATCGCTTCCGTGAATTCAATCAGGGCGTGGACAGCCGCCGGGGTGTCAAGGTCGTCGTCCATCCCCGCGAAGAAGTTCTGCCTCACGCGCTTCACCGCCGGCATCACGCTGGCCCCGCTCCGCCCCCGCGCAGATTTCGCCTTCGCGATCACCGAGTGAATCTCGGCCAGCTGGTCCTTCGCGATATTGAAGCACTCCGCGTCGTACTCGCAATCCTTCCGGTATTGCTCACGGAGGAGGCAGAATCGGACGACCTCCCCGCCCCATTTCGGGAGCACGTCGCGGATCGTCACGAAGTTGCCGAGGGACTTCGACATCTTCTCGGATTCCAGGGTGAGGAATCCGTTGTGCATCCAGTATCTCGCCCAGTCCGTCCCGTACACCGCCTCGCAGATCATCGCCTCGCTCTCGTGGTGCGGGAACTTGAGGTCCTTCCCGCCTCCATGGATGTCGACCTGTGGCCCGAGGTACTTCGAGGCCATCGCGAAGCACTCGACGTGCCACCCGGGCCGCCCCTGCCCCCACGGGCTCTTCCACGCGGGCTCGTCCGCCCGCGATCGCTTCCAGACAGCGAAGTCGAGCGGGTCCTCCTTCTTGCTGTCCGGAGGGAGCTTGTCGGCGATCATGTCGTCGAACTTCTGGTGCGTGAGGATCCCGAACGAACAGTTCGCCTTGCGGGTGCGGAAGTACACGTCTCCGTCGACGACGTATCCGAACCCGTTGGCGAGGACCTTTTCGACGGACTCGAGGATCTCGGGGATGTGCGTGCTCACGCGCGCGTACTCGTGAGCGCGCTGCACGTTCAGCGCGTCCATGTCCTCGAGGTACGCGATGATGTACTTCTCCGCGTACGCGAGCGGGTCCATCCCCGCGGCGTGGGCCCGTTTCGTGATCACGTCCTCCACGTCGGTGAAGTTCTGTACGTGGTGGACCCGGTATCCGGAGAACTCAAGGTACCGCCGGACAACGTCGAACGCGATGTACGAGCGGGCGTGACCCAGGTGGCTGTGGTCATACACGGTGGGGCCGCAGACGTACATCTTGACGTCTTGGCCGCGCGCCTCCTTGAACGGTTCCTTGCGGCCGCTCCTAGTGTTGAACAGCTTGAGGACCAAGGGGTTCGCCGCCGCTAGGCGACCGTGCGGTTAAAGAATTCCCCATCGCACGACGGCCATACCACAATACTTATTACAATCGCCCCCGTTCGTTGCGGTCAGCCTGACGGAAGGGGAGGACGGGCGGGAATTGGAGTCGGGCAGGGCCATCCTCGTTATCGCCCTGGCCTTCGTGCTTCTGGCCTCGAGTCCGATGGCCGCGGCACAGAGTCCGGCGCAAGCCGCAGACTTGCCACTCACGACGACCCCACCGCGGCCCTCCACCTCGGACTCGGGCGGCGTAGCCCCATACCGATCGTTGGGCGACTCAGCTCTTGCAACCGTGATTGTCGTCACGACGAACGTCGAACAGCTCGCAGAAGCGGTCTCCCGCCTAACGGGGACGCCTCTTCGCTCTCATCGCTCGCAGGGTTTCGGGACCCCGATGCTCACGCTGCCCAGGGGGATGATCGGAGACCTGCAGAAGCTTCCATCGACGGTGTCCGTGTTCGATTACGCGCCACCGACGAAACAGGTGCCCGACGACCCGGAAGCGAAGTCCGTGCCCCGCCAGGGAGTCCTGAACTGGAACGCCACGATCAACCACAAAGCGCCCCTCGCGTGGGGCCGGAACGTCACCGGGGATGGCGTCAACGTGGCGATCGTCGACGACGGGGTGGACTTCGGGCACCCCGACCTCCAGGGGACGATGGCCCGCGTCACGAATCCGGCCTCGCCGTACTACGGGTGGCCGATCGCCTTCGACCCGTATTCCATGGGAACGTACCTGCGACAGGGCGGGAACCCGAGGGGCACTTGGTACGCGGACACGTCCTCCACCGACTCGAACGTCACCCACACGCTCCGGGTGGACGGGAAGAACGATTTCTGGACGGACGGATCCGAACTCGTCGCGACGGACCCGAGCAACGACATCAGCGTCCCTGACTTCGACCTCGTCACTCTGTTCGTCACGCAGGACGCGTCGAACTGGTACTTCGGATTCTCCACCCGCGCGAACCACACGACGATGGCGTTCGAGCTCTACATCAACACGACGGCCGGCGGGGGCGCGACCACGGACCCGCGCGGCAACTTCGTCGTCCCCATGGCGGCCCACCGCCCCGAGTTCGCGGTGTACGCGGTCCACAACGGCCAGCAGCCGCCGGGGCGATACGACCTCAACGACACGATCCCCGGTGCGCTGGTGTATCGCTGGAATGCGGGCGGCAGCGCGTGGGATCCGCCCGCGAACATCACGGACCCGAGCGTCGCGGGGCAGCTCGGTTACGGCGGGTACAAGTTCGACGTCGGCGAGGGATTTGCGGAGATGGCCCTTCCGAAGGCGTATCTCGGAGACCCGTCCTCGATTTCTCTCCAGCTCTTCACCGTTGGCGACAACCAGAGCCACGCGCAGGACTCTGTGTACTCCGATCCCAACGTGGCCTTTGGTAACCCGGATTGGGGGACGACGCCGACGACGCTGTCAGCGATGACCATCGTCGGACGCGGGTATTGGCAGCACACATACACCCGTGCGGACGACACCGTGGCGGGGCGGCCGAACGTTCTGTTCACCTGGCCGGTCCAGTACGTCGTCACGGGCACCAGCAAGAGCGGGTCCTACCTCTTCGGCGATCTGCCGGACAAGAACTTCGCGCTCACTCGCGTCCTCGTCGTGGATGAGGCCCTCGCCGGTGTGTACGACACCGTCTACGTCGACCTCGACCACAACAAGGATTTCCGGAACGACAAGGCGCTGAAGCGGTACGGAAAGTACGACGCGTCCGGATTCTGGCATGCGCCCACCTGGACCGGGGTCGGCACGATCTCCGACGAGACCGCGTGGGCGGACACGATCGACCCCGCCGGAGGGGTCGTCGCCCTCGCATGGTCCCCGGACGGACGGTGGCTCGCGACGGGAGGCAGAGACCATCGCGTCATCGTCTGGAACACCACCAACTGGCTTGCGGAGACGACACTTCCCCGCCTGGACGCTCGATCGCTCGTACACGATCCATGCGGGCTCGGTGAACGACCTCGCGTTCAACCCTGCCGGGAACCGCATCGTCACCGCATCCTCCGATGGCACCGCGAAGATCTTTGATCTCGCGACCCAAGCGGTCACGCCCCTCCCGCACACCTCAATCGTCACGGGCGTCGCCTGGTCCGCCTCGAACACGATCGCCACGGTAACGATCGCAGGGGATGTGAAACTCTGGTCCGCGGCGGGAGGACTCCTCCGCGCATACACCTACACGGCGGCGCTCAACGATGTCGCGTGGCACCCCTCGTCCTCCTTCCTCGCTGTCGCGGCGGAGGACGGAAACGTCGTGATGATCGAAGCGGGGACGGGGAACACGAACGCGATCTCCGCCCACTTCGGAAACGGCGTGCTCCACATCGGGTTCAACGGCACGGGGGACCGGCTCGTTTCATCATCGCGGGCGACCCTCCGGTCGGATCCGACCCTCGACACGTGGACGGTCACGGACTGGAACAACTTCGCGACCCTGGACCAGCGGTTCGGCGCCCACACGGACGCGACGACGGGCTACGCCGTGCCCGCCGCGGAGTACGCGCCCTCGGGCGCGAGGATCGCGAGCGGGGCGATGGACGCGACGGTGAAGACATGGACCCCGAGCCTCGTCCAGGATCGACTCCTGCTCGGGCACTCGATCGGCTCGAGCGACACCGCGCGGTACAATGGCGGGGACGGGATTCCCGATGTCTCCGGCGGGATCGTTTACTTCATCGCGCAGAACAGGACGAAACTCCCGTACTCGGACCGATTCCTCTCCCGGCAAGGAGACCCGAACCTCGCCAACATCGCGCCGGCGAACGGCACCCTCGTCGCGTTCATGGGGGCGTTCGACGCGGGGGCGAAGCACGGGACCCTGATGGCCTCGAGCATCGTGGGCCGCGGGGTGACCCGCTTCTTTGATGCGACAAACCTAAAGGCGCCCTCCCCGCCCCAGGTATACGGGATGGCGCCGAACGCGAAGCTCATCGCCATCGCGGACATTTACCAGACGACGATCTTCGACGGATGGTGGTTCGCCGTCGAGGGGTACGACGGCGTCCCCGGCACCGGCGACGAGGCCCAGATCGTCGCGAACTCGTTCGGCTTCAGCTCGACGTTCGAGGACGGGTGGGACTTCTTCTCACGGTTCGCGGACTGGGTCTCGACGCAATACGCGCAGGGCAAGAGCCTCTTCACCGTGAGCGCAGGGAACGACGGGAACGGATACGGCACGGTCACGAGCCCCGCGTCCGCGGCGGGCGTCGTCACCGCCGGAGCATCGACGGACTTCTTCTACCGCCTCTGGGCGGGCCTAGAAAAGGGGGTGAGCCAGTCCTACGGGGACGTCGTGCCGTTCTCGAGCCGTGGGCCCACGGCCCTCGGACGCCCGGACCCGGACATCCTCGCGACCGGCCGGATGTCCTTCGGGGCGACCCCGCTGAACATGGTCACGCCGACGAACGGCGCCGTCGCCAGCGAGCTGTGGTCCGGCACCTCCCTCTCGTCGCCGATGGTCGCGGGGATGCTCGCCCTCGTGTACCAGGCGTACCGCAAGGCCCACAGCGGGGCGTGGCCGGACGCGGAGACGGCGCGATCGATCCTGATGAGCGGGGCGGACGACATCAACTACGATCCGTTCTCCCAGGGCGCGGGCTTCGCGAACGCGGACCGCGCCACTCGGATCGCCGGGGGATTGGACGGTGTCTCGGTGACGCCCACCGTCTGGACGCCCGGGACCTACCGCGGACGGACGTACGAGGCGTTCGTCTCCCTGATGTCCGCGGGAGAGAGCCGCCAAGGGACGTTCACCGTTCGGAATGCGAACCGCACGGGAGCGGCAACGTGGGACCTGTCGGATTCCGTGTTCCGTCGCACGGGGACGATCGAATACGGGTTCACGACGCCCACGGGGGGCACAGGGGCTCCGGTGGACGACTGGCAGGCGATCCTCGCGGCGAGCCCCGCCGCCGATCTCTATGGTCCCGGGGTCTACCGGGTCACTCCCGCGGGATTCACCGCGCTCGCGCCCCTCACCGTCGGGGACTGGATCAACGCGGACCTTGTGCGAATCACGATCTCGTCCCCGCAGACCGCCTTCGACCCTGGCGGTGATGGTTCCTACGACTATCGGTACATGATCGACGCATACGACTGGACGGAGACGGATTGGGCGACTCCGACTCCGGTCCCGGACACCACCGGGTTCACCGACCTGAACCGGATCACGATCAACCACCCAGATGCGAACGTGTTCTCCGCGACGATCCACAACGCCCCGATCCGCACACACGACGGGCTCGTGTTCGGCGTCCGCCTCTTCGGGACGGGCCTCGGCGGCCTGCCGATGCGGGCGAAGATCGAATTCTTCCAGAAGGTCGATTGGAACTGGCTCTCCCTGTCCGGCGCCCAGGTCATCGTCCCCGCGAACGGCACGGCCACGTTCTCCGCGACGATGGCGATACCGGCGAACACCCCGATGGGGACCTACGAGGGCCAGGTCACACTTCGCGGGAGGCAGACGACGTGGGATCGATACCGCGTCGGCGCGAGCGGCGGGCAGTGGATTCGCCTCTCGCGGTTCGACACGAACCCCCTCACGGTGCTCGTGAACGGAGCGACAATCCCGCCTGGGAGCCTGACGACGTACCCCATGGCGGGCCTCATCTGGATCAACAGCCCGCTGAGCCCTGGTGACCTCATCGAGGTCCGGTACGACTATTACGACCATGTGACCATCCCCGTCGCCGTCTCGATCGGAGCGTCCGGGCCTCAGTTCTCCTTCGGCGGTCTCGCCCCCGGCCAGGACGACCTCTTTGGAAACTTCGTTGGGCCGGGATTCGGAAACGGGGGCCAGGCCGGGGACTTCCGGTTCTACTACACCGACATCGCGGACGAGGGCCTCTTCCACGGCGGCAGGGGCCCGAAGTTCTACCTCGACACCCGCTGGGACCGAGCCCGGACGGACATCGACGCGTTCTCGTTCGGGACCGGAGGGCTTGCGCCCATGGACGTGTCGTCATACGAAGCGAACCGCTACGGGCCATACTTGGTCGGTCGGAACGGGGGCGGGAGCGAGATCACATCGAACGTGTTCACGACGACCGGAGGGCCGGAGGAGATCGTGGCGCCCCCGGTCACCGGCGGTCTCAACATCGTCGCCCTCCACGCGGTCCGCCTGAACGGAACCGCGACGCAGGAGAACGTGACGGGGTCCGCGGGCCTCCTCACCGTCAATCCCTCCGAGGTGAACATCGTCACGAATCAACTCGCGGGGAGCCGGGACGTCGGGCTGTCATCGAGCGCGACCTGGCCCGGCGTGGGCGCCGTGTCCGCGGGGCCCTCGGCGCCACAGAGGCTCGCGAATCTCCACATCCCCCAGGATGTTGTCGAGGGCGCGCCGTTCAACGACCTCCTTTCGAGGGGCTCTTTCACGTATCGTGTCCTGATCCAGCCGAGCGCGCTGATCTTCGACGTGCACATCACGAGCGACCCGGGGGCGACGGAGCGGCCCTGCCCGGATCTCGACCTCGGCGTCTTCCTCGATGGCAAGGGTGCGGGGAACGTGCCCGACGGCATCGCGCAGCCGGGCGAGTTCGTGGCCCTGAACGCCGACGGGGACGCGAACGAAGAAGTGAAGCTGATCAAGCCCGCGGTCGCGGACGACCCGGACACTCCGGGGATCGACGAGTCCGTCACCGGCGCTCCATACCTGGTAAAGGTCCTAGGATTCAACGTCCCCTGGTCGCCGTTCGGCACGTTCAACATGGACCTCACCCTGGTTCAGGGCGAAGGCTTCTCCGTGAGCGGGACGTCCGGGAGTTCCGTCCCCGCGTACACCCGCTCCGAGCTCCGACTCGGTTGGAACCTACCGGGCAGCACGGAGGACGGCGTCCTCCTCGGCGCCCTGTACCTCGGGCCTTCGACGGCACCGCTCACCCTCCTCGTTCCGATCCAACTGACCGTGGACCGGTCGCCCCCGGAGTTCACGGACGTCTCGATTGCGGGGGTCCTCGTGAACGATGCGGACGGCCGGACCGTGGACGGCCAGCGGCCGACGATCGTCGCGAGCTTCGGCGACCCCGCGCGCGGCGAGCTCGATGGCGGGGCGGTGAGGTTGCGAATCGACGGGGAGGACGTGACCGCCGCGGCGACCGTGGAGGTGGTGTGGGCCGCGAATGCCCAACTCCTCCAAGGGCGCTGGACGGGGACCGTCTCATACCGCCCCGCGAAGGACCTTGCGGAGGGAGTCCACAGCGTCGTCGTCGAGATCGCCGACATCGCCGGGAACTCCATCGAGGCATCGAGGACGATCGTGATCGACACGGAGGCGCCGACCCTCGTCTTCGACGGCGCGCCGCTCCGCTTCACGCGATCGACGACGGCGATCCTCACCGGTCAATCGGATCCGGGCGCCTCGGTCTTCGTTGGACTCTCCCCCATCGCGACGGAACCCGACGGACGGTTCAGCGTCTCCCTTTCTCTGGCGGAGGGGACGAACGTCGTAACGGTGCGAGCCGCGGATTGGTTCCATCTCGACCCGACCCTCGGGCAGGTCCCAGGGAACGAAGCGGCAGCGACGCTCACGATCATCCGAGACTCTCGTCCTCCGGTGATCACGGTAACCGCGCCTTCAACCCCGACGAATTCTGACATCGCGAATGTCCGCGGCCGCATCGCAGAGTCGATCTCGCCGAACGAGACGTACGACCCCGCGAGCGTCGAGGTCGAAGTGGGCGGTCGGCGGGCCTGGGTCCTCGCGGACGGTTCCTTCTCGATCACAGCACCTCTGACGGAGGGCGCCAACTCGATTTCACTCAGCGCCACGGACCTGGCGGGGAACATCGCCACGGCGACCGTCGACGTGACACGGGATTCGATTGCCCCCGCGCTCCAGCTCGACGCGGTTCCATCGACGACAACGAGCCCCGTGGTCAACATCACCGGGAGCGCGGAGCCCGGGGTCCTCGTGTTCGTCAACGGGTTCGTCGTGCGGCAGGCGGCGGACGGGACGTTCCATCGGGAGGTCCCCCTGAGCGGGGGGTCGAACGTCATCGTCATCCGCGTCGAGGACGCGGCGGGAAATTCGGCGGAGCGGACGCTTTCGATCGCGTACGTGGCTCGAAGCGGGGGGAGCTCCGCGGGAGCGTGGGCCGCGATCGCCGTCGTGATTGCAATCGTGGCGGGTCTCGGAATCGCTTTCCTCTTTGGGCGGGTCTTCATCCCGGGATCTCGCGAGGTTTCAGAGGCCCCGCCCCTGGAGGCACAGGAGATCCAACCCGAGGCTGTCGAGCCGGCGACGGAGGTCTTTGAGACCCCCGCTCCTCCGCCCCCCACGCCCCTGGTGGCCCCTGCTGCCCCAACTGTAGATGAGAAGATTTCGAAAATCGAAGGTGCATACGCCGCGGGCAAGATTACCCGCGACGTGTACGAGCGGAATCTCGCCGCCTTGGGCCGCGAACCCCCGCCGGAAGCCCCCATCGAGCCAACTCCCGCCCCCCAGCCAACGGTCGAGGAGCGGGCGACGAAGCTGCGGACCGCTCTGGAGGAGGGCCGGATTTCCCGAGAAGCCTACGAATCGAACTTGGCGAAACTGGGCCTGGCCCCAGAGCCCCCCGCGGTCCCATCCGTCGATGAGCAGAGCAGGAAATTGGAAGACGCGCTCCGGGCCGGACGGATTTCCAAGGACGCGTACCGCGCGAACCTCGCGCGTCTCGGGCTGAGTGCCCCTGCGGGGCCGGCCGCCCCGCCCCCGGAGCCGGAATCCGTTCCCACGGAACCGCCGGTGATAATCGCGCCGCCCGTGCAGGACAAGAACGCGATGCTCGAGAACGCATTCCGCGAAGGGCGAATCTCGCGGGAGATATACGAGGCGAACCTCGCGAAACTCCGTAGGCCCGCAATCCCGCCACCGCCCCCGGCCCCGGTCGAGGACCGAGCGGAACGACTCGCTGCCGCATACCGAGAGGGGCGAATCACGGAGGAGGCGTACAGGGCGAACCTGGCCCGCTCCGGGGCCCCGCCGCCACCCGAAGCTCCGGCCCCCGCCCAAGGGTCGGATGCGCGTACCGCCAGGCTCGATCAGGCCCTACGCGAAGGACGAATCTCACGGGAAGCGTACGAGGCGAACCTCGCGAAGCTTGGCCCGAGTCCTCCCCCGTCGTGGGCCGCGACGGACGACCGGATCGCCCGCCTCGAGGCGGCGTACCGCGAGGGCCGAATCACGGAGGAGGCGTACCGCACTAACTTGGATCGCCTTGGCGGGCGTCGACCCCCTCCGGCGGCGAAAGTCGAGAGGTCTGCAGAGGAAAGAGCAACAATGCTCGAGTCCGCGTTCCGGGAGGGGCGGATTTCACGGGAGACGTACGAGGCAAATCTCGCGAAGCTCGGGGTGACGATTGCGAGACCGGCGGAGGACGCAGCCGCCGTTCTCCGGCGGGCGCACCAGGAGGGGAAGGTCGACCGGACGTTGTACGCGCGCAACCTGATCCGAATCCTCGGCGTGTCCGCGGACCCGCGTGTCGCGAACCTCGAGAGCGCGTTCTTGGCGGGGAAGATCGACGCGGAGCTGTTCGAGAAGAACCTTCGCCGGCTGAAAGAACCGCCTCGATAGAAAGATATTTGGAGCCCTCCCGTCTCCCGCGACAACGTGGGCCGTTAGATCAGCGGAAGATCGCCGCCTTCGCAAGGCGGAAGCCGTGGGTTCAAATCCCACACGGTCCACTCAACTCCGCGATCAGAAGTGGCGATTAGTGAGGAGACCGGTGCGAGGCCGGGCCCTCCAGCCAATGTGAAGATGAGTCCTTTGCCCGGTCCGGCGTGTTCGATTCTGCCAGTCGCCACGGCGCGAAATCTCTCCGATGAATTGCTTGCGCAGACGGATGATTCGACCGATTCTAGGTCTGTTGCTCCGCGCGCGTTGTGAGCAGGGCGAAGAACGGCACAGCCGCTTCCCCGGAGTGGTCCGTGGTCACGACGATGTTCCTGTCCGTCTCCAGCGCGGCTCGCATGAGGCGCCGGAACACGAGCATCGGCCCGTCCGTGGGTAGCCCGCGGTCCTTGCAATAGTCCAAGCCGAGCAGGTGGACGACGATCGCCCCGAACTCGCCCCGGTCAAGCGCTCGCTCGAGCTCTTCAACGACCTTCGCGTCCCGCTCCCACGGGCTCGTCTCTTTCACAGACAGGACGTAGTCTGCGGCCGCGCAGTACTGGTAGGCGGAGTGCAGCCCGCCGATGTAGGCGGTCTTCGCATTCCACTTCCGACCGTATCTCCGGAAGAACCGGGGCGCGCGGAACAGGGTCTCCATCCCCTCGTTCGTCGTCGTGCAGGTCGCAACCACCGGCACGGGCGCCCCTCCGACAAGCGCCTGCATCTCTAGGATCGTCGCGTTGTCGATGAGTAGGAAGAGGAGAGGTGGCGGGACATTCAGGACGGCCTCCGGGACGTCCGGCTGTGCCCGGAGCACCACCTCGCGCTCGACGTTAGTCTTCTCTGCCTTGGGCTCCCGGGAGCGCGCGTTCCCCACGATCCGCTGCGAGAGTTCGGGAGGTTTGCCCTCGGAAGTTAGGATGGAGAGGGCGCGTTCCACATCCTCCTCAGTCATCTCCCGCCCCTTCCGGAGGATCGACGAGGCCGCGGTAGCTCCCTGCCCCTTCGGTCGGACCTCGCGGAAGATGGCAGCCTCCGCCTGCAGGCGCCATCGGGCCAAATCGGCCTCGAAGGCTGTCGAAGACACCGGTGAGGCCATCCACTCGCCCCTCCAAGAGCGGACAATGGCTGCCGCGGCTTGGATGCGCTCGCGGTCCGGCGTCTTCTCGAGGTCGGTGAGCACTTGGACCGCCTCGCTGAACGTCCCCTCGTCGAATGGCAGGGAGGGCGTCAGCCGTTTATAGTGCAGAGCGAAAGGCGCCCGCAGGATCGGAACTGGGTCGAGCGAGTTGTCGTCGACCGGCAGGCCAGCTTCCTTCAAAGCACGAACGACCGTCCAGTGGACCACGTTCCGGTCGAAGGGCGTGCTCCCCGCGTCCCTCGGCAGCGCGACCCTGATGTGCAGCCCTCCCAGGGAGGACAGTTTGAACGCCGCGTTCCATCCGTGCACCTCGAGGAACTCGAGGTATCGATGATACGTGTCCTCCAGGTTCCCCTCCGCATCCACGTCGAGCCCGACGAAGGAGCGGTCCCAGAGGAGATTCGTTCGGCACGGCGTCCTGGGGCAGCGGTGGCAGTCCCAGTACTTCATCCCGATGAGGCAATAGTTTTTCCGAATGTGGGTGGCGATGACCGGATCCTCGAACGCGGGGCAGGTCAGGTTGAGGTCGAACGCGAGCCAAGAGCGCATCACGTCGATCAGGTCATGCGGCCGGGAGATGCGCGAGACACATTCGCGGACGTAGTCGACTCCCTTCGTCGTCCGTGCGTCCTCGCGCTTGATCTGGTACGCGCGGGAGACAATCAGCTGCTGAAAGCCCACCAGGCGGACGAGCTGGGGGGCGAAGAAGTACGGGGCGATGCGGTCGAGCGTCTCCTCGTAATAGGCCATGGCGGGCCCGACGTACTCCTCCATGACCACGTGGGAGGCGGCGAGTCTGGGACGTGGCATTCTCTCCGCCGATAGCCCCCTCACATCTCGTACCTTTCGTTCGAAGGGATTCAGATTCGGGCCTGAGACCTGAGGGGCGGGATCCATTGCGACACGTCGTATCCGCGAGAGCCGGTCTTCCTGGCGCGCTAAGCTTAGTATTCCTGGAGCAATCCTGGAGCCGTGCCCGCAGACCCTCACCTCCATGAATTCACGATGATCCAGAGAGCGATCCGCGCCAACGCTGCGAAAGGAATGTACGACGAAGCCCAACGGCTCCTCAGCAAACTCTTGGAAATCGCTCCAGATGACTCAAACTACTCCCGCACAAAGTGGCGGTTCGCGGCGGAGCTCGTGAAGACCGCGGTGGTCCAACAGAAACGGGCCGTGGCGGTTAACATAGCGACTGCGGCGGAGACGCTAATCAATCCCGCTCACCTCACCTCCGCGGAGTTTGAGCTGATGGCCCGTGCAAAGGGCGACCTCACCTTGCTCTGACGCGTTTCCATTGCGCAACTTTATTGTGCGTCGTTGCGTGCCCGCCCCATGGCCCCCGCATCCTCGGATGCCGACTACGTAAAGCAAATCGAAGTCGAACGGCGCGAGAAGGACCACTTCTTCAAGGAGCACCCGCAGTCGCCGATCCCGTGGGCCCTTCGCGGCGCGTTCGGGGGGTTGGCATACTTCCCGCCGAACCCGAAGTACTCGGTGAGACTGAAGCTCCACCGCTACCCGAAGCCCGAGGCCGTCGTGCTCGCCACCTCGAAGGGCGTCCCGCGAAACATGCTGAAGTGGGGCTATTTCGAGTTCACGATCGACGGCCAGATCCGTCGCCTCCAAGCGTACAAGGCGATGCCCAAGCCTGGGGAGCATGAGGAGGAGAGCCTCTTCGTCCCCTTCCGCGACGGCACGAGCGGGAAGGAGAGCTACCCGGCCGCGCGGTACCTCGATCTCCCGCCAAGCAAGACGGACGAGCATGTCCTCGACTTCAACCTCGCATACAACCCGTACTGCGCGTACAGCGAGGACTATGTGTGCCCGTTCCCGCCGCGCGAGAACTGGCTCGACATCCGGATCGAGGCGGGGGAGAAGGACTTCCCCCTCACGAACTTGAAGGACGAGCTGATGAAGAAGGGAGAGCCCGTAGGGCACCACCACTGACGATTCGTTCCCGTCCCTCCAATCGCTTCGCTCACAAGACCGATGTCGGTGGACCTTCAAGGGCTGCTCCCTGTCTTCGAACTTACCGGGGATCGTGCAAGGGCGAGGCGCTACGCTGTTTGGAGCCTAATTTGCCGTCCATGCCCTGGGCGAGCGGCCACGACGACCGGGTGGTTGCCGGGTACGGGAGTGCTTTCGGCGTCACTCCCTTACCTGTGGCGGACGAAAGGCGTGCCGAAGACATTCGAGCAGTGCACGACCACGAGGTCTCCGTTCGTGTTGTCGTTGTAGCTTACAAGGCCAAGCCCATCGACGCCGATCGTCACGGAAGTATTCCAACCAACATCGCCGGCGGTGTCGACCGACGAGAGGGTCGCCGCGGTGCAGGCCACATTCGAGCAGTGTGCAACCTTGAGGTCAGCGTTTGTGAGGTCGTAATAGCTGATGAGTCCGAGGCCATCGCTACCGGTTGTTACTGCAGCAAACAGGCCCACGTTGCCCGTCGTGTCAATCGCGGAGTTCGTCGACGCCGAGCAGGCAACATTCGAGCAGTGTGCGACCTTGAGGTCGAGGTTCGTTACATCGCGGTAGCTAATCAGGCCGAGCCCGTCCGCGCCGATCGTCACGGAGGAGTAAGGGCCAACGGTGCCAGCGGTGTCGAGCGCGGCCAATGCCGCCGTCGTGCATGCCACATCGGAGCAGTGTGCGACCTTGAGGTCTCCGTTCGTGGCGTCGTGGTAGCTGATCAGTCCCAGCCCGTCCATGCCGATCGCGATGGATGTGTCCGTCCCCACGCTTCCCGCGGTGTCAAGTGTGCTCAGGCTCGCCGTGGAGCACGGGACGTTCGAGCAGTGTGCCACCTTGAGGTCCCCGTTCGAGGCGTCGTGGTAGCTGATCAGTCCCAGCCCGTCCATGCCGATCGTTACCGAGGTATAGTCGCCCACGTTCCCAGGGGTGTCGAGTGCGGTAAGGGTCGCCGCGGTACAGGCGACGTTCGAGCAGTGTGCGACCTTGAGGTCGCCGCCGACACCGTCGAGGTAGCTGATCAATCCGAGACCATCGGCTCCGATCGCAACGGAAATGAAACCTCCCACGAGCCCGGCGTCGAAGATCGTGAACGTCGCGGCCGTGCACGCAACGTTCGTGCAGTGTGCGACCTTGAGATCGTTCGTGCTGGTGAGGTATCCAATCAAACCGAGCCCGTCCACGCCGATGGTCGTCGATGTGAACGCGCCGACGGAACCGGCGCTGTCGAGCGCCGTTCTCGCGAACGCGGGTCGTTCTGACCCCGCACCCGCGGGCCCCTGCGGCCCCTGTGGCCCTTGCGCACCCGTTGGACCTTGAGGGCCGGTGGCCCCGGGAGGACCCTGTGGGCCCGTCGGACCCTGAGATCCCGATGGTCCTTGGGGGCCGGTAGGTCCTGCCGGCCCCGTCAGCCCCGCCGGCCCCTGCGGACCCGCTGGCCCCTGGAGGCCCGTGCAGTCGTTGACGTTCACGAGGCCATCGAGGTTCCGGTCTTCCGAGGCGAGATCCCCGAGCCCGTTCCCGTTCAGGTCCCAGCAATCCAGCCCCGCGGAGCCTGGATTTCCTTGGGCGCCCGCAAGGCCCTGCGGACCCTGTGGCCCCGGGGCCCCAGGGGCACCGCTCGTCCCGGGAGGGCCCGATAGGGCCAGGGATGCGATCAGAGCAATCACGGCTAACAACACGGCGACCACGCTGAGTCCCGCGCCCAAACCTCTCCTCATGGAAAGGGGCGGCGCTGCCCCTCCCCCCACTGATGATGCAATGGTCGGGACACCGGGCTGAGTCTTGATAAACCATGCGACCGCGCAATGCATCGTTCCTGCATAGCGGAGCTGCCCCGAGCGCCAAGGGCGGTGTTTCGACACGCTCCGCTCAATCCAATCTCCTCGTGACCGAACTTCCCCCGGACATCTACCATCGACGCCGCTCCTCCCAGCTTCCGTTGCTTCTCGTAAATTGGCGAGGATAAGGCTCAAGATGCGGTCCACATTTGCGTCCGAGGCGGTGCACTCCGATGGCCCAGCTATCCCTCGCACACAAGGTCATCAAGAAACACCTCGCCGAGGGCCGCATGGTCCCGGGCGAGGAGATTGGGATGCGGATGGACCAGGCCCTCCTCCAGGACGCGACGGGCACCCTCGCGTGGCTCGAGTTCGAGCAGATGGACGTGGACCGCGTCCGCGTGAAGCAGGCGACGCAGTACGTGGACCACAACATCCTCCAGACCGGATTCGAGAACGCGGACGACCACCTCCTGCTCCAGGGGATGTGCGCGCGCTATGGAGCTGTGTTCTCCCGCCCGGGGAACGGGATCAGCCACTGGGCCCACATGGAACGCTACGACATCCCGGGGCAGACGATGCTCGGCTGCGACAGCCACACGGTCCAGGCCGGTGCGACGGCGATGCTCGCGATCGGCGCGGGCGGGTTCGAGGTCGCGGCCGTCATGGCGGGCGAACCGTACCGGTTCCGGATGCCGAAGGTCGCACACGTTGATCTCACAGGCAAGCTACCACCGTGGTGCTCTGCGAAAGACGTGATTCTCGAGATGCTCCGGCGGTATGGGGAGAAATGGGGGAAGGAGAAGGTCATCGAATATGGAGGACCCGGCGTCAAGCAATTCACCGTCCCAGAGCGCGGAACGATCGCGAACATGGGCGCGGAGCTCGGCGCGACGGGGTCCGTGTTCCCGAGCGACCGGATGACGGAGAGGTTCTTCCGGGGGCAGAAGCGGGCGGACGACTGGAGGCCCCTCGACGCAGATGCCGGCGCATCCTACGACGAACGCGTGGAGCTCGATCTGTCGGAGGTCGAGCCCGTCATCGCGTGTCCGTCGAGCCCGGGGAACGTGAAGCTTGTCTCCGAGGTCGCGGGCACGGAGGTCACGCAGGTGGCCGTCGGGAGCAGCGTGAACTCCTCCTTCCGGGACCTCTCCATGGTCGCAGAGATCCTCGACGGCCAACGGGTCCACACCGGACTCTCGATGGCGGTGTCGCCAGGCTCGAGACAGGTGCTGATGGCCTGCCTCCTCGGCGGCGTCATGACGAAGCTGGTCAAGTCCGGCGTGCGCGAGCTCGAGGTCGCATGCGGCCCCTGCATCGGGATGGGATTCGCCCCGCCAACGAAAGGGGCCTCCGTGCGGACGTTCAACCGGAACTTCCCCGGCCGCAGCGGCACGGCGGACGACCGCGTGTACCTGTCCAGCCCCGAGACCGCTGCCGCGACCGCGCTGAGTGGGGAGATCACAGACCCACGAGACCTCGGGCGCCGACCGCCCTCTGTGAGAGAGCTGACCTCATATCCGGTCGACGACTCGATGTATGTGTCGCCCCCGCGAGACCGGTCGAAGGTCGTAGTGTACAAGGGGCGGAACATCGGCCCCGTCCCGGTGCCGGAGGGAGTCGTCGCGGACACGATCGAGGGCGAGGTGCTGATCAAGCTCGGGGATGGGATCTCGACGGACCACATCCTCCCTGGCGGCGCGGAGATTCTCCCGCTGCGGAGCAACATCCCCGCGATCGCGGAGCACCTGTTCCAGTACGTGGACCCGACGTTCGTTCGGCGGGCGAAGGAGAAGGGCGGCGGGATCCTCGTCGGCGGAGACAACTACGGCCAGGGGAGCTCGCGGGAGCATGCGGCCGCGGCCCCGATGTTCCTTGGAGTGCAGGCGGTCATCGCGAAATCGTTCGCTCGGATGCACCGAGATAACTTGGTGAACTTCGGCCTCGCGCCCCTCGTATTTGCAAACGCGAAGGATGCGGACGGAGTCAAGCAGGGC
>VBML01000168.1 GCA_005878915.1 Methanobacteriota archaeon
CCCTCCTTCGATTCGGAGTCAGCGCCGGGAGGGGGCGGTGTCGCGCTCGCCCCGGACTTCCCGTATATCTCGACCCCGATCTTCTGGGCCTCCGTGTTCAGCGCCTCGATCGCGGACCGGAGCTTCTGGATGTCCTTGGAGTCGAGGACCTGCTTCAGGTCTTCGACCTTCCCTTGGACGGACGTCTTCGTCGCCTCGGAGATCTTGTCCGCCATCTCCCGGAGGAGCTTCTCCGTCGCGTAGATCAGGGAGTCCGCCTGGTTCCGCGTTTCCACGAGCTCCTTCGCGCGGCGGTCTTCCTCGGCGTGGCTCTCCGCGTCCCGCATCGCGTTCGTGATCTGGTCCTTGGACATTCGCTGCGGGGCCATGATCGTGAGCTTCTCGGACTTCCCCGTGCCCTTGTCTGTGGCGGTCACCGTGAGGATGCCGCTCGCGTCGGTGTCGAACGTGACCTCGATCTGCGGCAGCCCGCGCGGGGCCGGCGGGAGGCCCGTAAGGTAGAACTTCCCCAGGCTCACATTGTCTCCCGCCATCGATCGCTCGCCCTGGAGCACGTGCACCTCGACCGTCGACTGGCCGTCGGCGGCCGTCGTGAAAATCTCGGACTTCCGCGTGGGGATCGTCGTGTTCCGCTCGATGAGCTTGTGGAACACACCGCCGAGGGTCTCGACGCCGAGGGAGAGCGGGGTGACGTCGAGGAGGAGGATGTCCTTCACCTCGCCGCTAAGGATGCCCCCCTGGATTGCCGCCCCAAGGGCGACGCATTGCATCGGGTCGACCCCCCGCTCCGCAGGACGCCCTAGGATCCTCTCGAACCGCTCCCGCACGACCGGCATTCGGGTCGGGCCTCCGACGAGGATCACGTGGTTCACCGCGGAATAGCCCCAGCCCGCGTCCTTGAACGCCTGCCCGATGGGCCCTTCCAGCCGCCCGAGGACCGGCTCGATCAGCTGTTCGAGCTTCGCCCGCGTCAGCTTCTTCTCGAGGTGCAGGGGCTGTCCACCCTTCTGCGAGATGAACGGGAGGTTGATCGTCGTCTCGAGCGTGCTCGAGAGCTCGATCTTCGCCTTTTCCCCCGCGTCCCGGATCCGCTGCATCGCCTGCCGGTCCTTTGAGACGTCAGTGCCGGACTCCGCCTTGAACTCGGACACGATCCAGTTCACGAGGGCGTTGTCCATGTCCATGCCGCCGAGGGCGGTGTCGCCGCTCGTCGAGATGACCTCGAACACGCCTTCCCCCATCTCCATCAGGGTGACGTCGAACGTCCCGCCGCCGAGGTCGAGGACGCAGATCTTCCCCTCTCCCTTCTTGTCCAATCCGTACGCGAGGGCCGCCGCGGTCGGCTCGTTCACGAGCCGCAACACCTCGAGCCCGGCGATCTTGCCCGCGTCCCTCGTCGCCTGACGCTGATTGTCGTTGAAGTATGCGGGCACGGTGATGACGACCTGGCTGACCTTCTCCGAGAGAAAGGCCTCCGCGTCCGTCTTGATCTTCCGGAGGACCATCGCGCTGATCTCCTGCGGCGTGTACGACTTGTCGTCGATCGTCACCTTGTAGTCCGTCCCCATCTTGCGCTTGATCTGCATGACGGTGCGCTCGGGGTTCAGGATCGCCTGTCGCTTCGCGGGCTCGCCGACAAGGATCTGTCCGTCCTTCGTGAACGCAATCACGGAGGGGAACATCTTGCCGCCGTACGTCGAGCCCTCGGCGCTGGGAATGATCCGCGGGCTGCCACCTTCCATGTACCCTGCCTCGGAGTTCGTCGTCCCGAGGTCGATTCCGATAATCCTAGGCATCTTGCTCACCTTTCGATTCGTGTCTTTCGTTTTTCGCGACCACGACCTGTGCAGGTCGCAGGACCTTCTTCTGGAATGTGTACCCTTTTCGGACGACGTCCTTCACGATGTTGTCCGGTAGGGTCTCGTCGTTCACCTGCTGGATCCCCTCGTGGACGAACGGGTCGAACGGAATCCCTGCTGCGGGAATCTCCTCGAGCCCGAACTCCTTCAGCGCCTTCACGAAGTTCTCACGGAGCAGGGCGAAGCCTTTCCCCGCCTTCCCCTTGGTGGACGCGACGGCCGCGTCGAGATCGTCGAGCACGGGGAGGAGGCGGGCTATCAACCCCTCATTCGCGCGCTGTACCGCCTGGTCGACGTCGCGCTCCGCCCGCTTCCGAGTGTTCTCGACCTCCGCCTGCAGGTATTGGAGCCGCGTGAGGAAGTCCTCGGATCGCTTCCGTGCGTCCTCGAGCTCACGCATCAGTCGTGCGAGGTCCGGGGTTCCCGCCTCCGTCTCCGGCGCTTCCTGTTCTGGAGCTTCGTCCACCATGTTCCCCTCAGGCCACCGGGATGCGCCGTGTTCGATCTGTACGTTCCAGGGACACATCGAGGACCCCGTTCTTGTATGTCGCCGTGATCGTGTCGGCCCGCACCGGCGCGGGGAGGGTGACCTCACGGAAGTATTTCCGGGAGGCGGAGTTCACGCTCACCGACAGGAGAGTCTCGGTCGCGCGGAGCTCGATCTCCGCGCGCGCGACACCGGGCAACTCGACGGTTACGTGGATCATCTCCGCGCCTTCGACCACGTCCACGGCAGGCTCGCTGTGACTCACCGTCGCGCCCTCGAGGGTCACGGACCCCGGGCCGAGGCTCCGAATGGCGGGGGCCCCGGCCGGAAGGGTCGCGAACCGGTCCAACCGGTCGAGGACCTTCCGGAGCATGTCCGGCAGCGCGGGCTCGCCGAGGGTTCCGTCCTCGTCTCCCATGGAGATCTCCCGGGCGGGGCGCGAGGGCCTAGAACTCCTCGCTGTCGCCGCCGCCGTCCTCGCCGCCCTTCGGTCCGCCGGCGCCCTTGCCGACATCTCCGGTCCGCGCGGCGATCACGTCATCGATCCGGAGGATCATCACCGCGGCGTCCGTCGCCGAGGAGATCGCCTGTGCACCGACGCGGATTGGCTCCACGACGCTCTCCTTCCGCATGTCGGAGACCTTGCCGGTGAAGACGTTCACGCCCGCGTGCTTGTTCCCCTTCTTGTGCTCCTTGCGGAGCTCGATCAGGGTGTCGATCGGGTCCAAGCCCGCGTTCTCCGCGAGCGTGCGCGCAATGATCTCGACGGCGTCCGCGAACGCCTCGATCGCGATCTGCTCGCGGCCGCCGACGCTGGACGCGTAGTCGCGCAGGCCGAGGGCGATTTCCGTCGCGGAGGCGCCCCCGCCCGTGATGACCTTCCCGTCCTCGACGGCGCACGCAACGACGCTCGTCGCGTCCTCGAGTGACCGCTCGACCTCGTCCACGACGTGTTCCGTTCCGCCCCGGATCAGGATTGAGACCGCGCGGGGGTCCTTGCACCCCGTGACGAACGTCATTTCGTCGTCGCCGATCTTCTTTTCGAACACGAGCTTCGCGTGGCCGAGGTCGTCCTTTGAGAGCTCGTCCAGCTTCGTGACGAGCTTGCCGCCCGTCGCCTTCGCGAGCTTCTCCATGTCGGACTTCTTCACTCGGCGAACGGCGTAGATTCCCTCCTTCGAGAGGAAGTGCTGGGCGAGGTCGTCGATGCCCTTCTGGCAGAACACGACCGTCGCGGTCGACTTCTTGACGGTCTCGACCATCCGCCGGAGCATGTTCTCCTCCTCCGAGAGGAACGCCTGCAGCTGGCTCGGGTCCGTGATCTCGATCTTCGCGTCGATCTCCGTCTTCTTGACCTCGAGCGCCACATCGATCAGTGCGATCTTCGCGTTCTCGACCTGGGCGGGCATCCCCGGATGCACGCGCTCCTTGTCGACGATGACCCCCTCGACGAGGTCGGTGTTCGCGATCGACCCGCCCTGTTTCTTCGTGATCTGGATGTCATCGTCATCGACGTAGTATGAGCCGTCCGCACGCTGCTCCGCGACCTTCGTCACCGCTCGGACGACGAGATCTCCCAAATGGTCCCGGTGGCCGCTCGCAGACTTCGAGGCCATTGCGGTAATCGCGACCTTGCGGAGGATTTCCGTGTCCTTTATGGAGACCTTGGACGCAACCTTGTCCAGAACCTCGCGGGCCTTCTCGCTCGCGAGCCGATACCCGCTCGCAATCACTGTCGGGTGGATGTTCTGGTCAATCATGTCCTCCGCCCTCTTGAGCAGCTCTCCTGCCAAGATCACAGCGGTCGTCGTGCCGTCCCCGGCCTCCTCGTCCTGGGTCTTCGCCACCTCGACGAGCATCTTCGCGGCGGGGTGCTCGATGTCAATCTCCTTGAGGATCGTGACGCCGTCGTTCGTGATCACGACGTCCCCGAGGGAGTCCACGAGCATCTTGTCCATTCCCCGCGGACCGAGGGTGCTCCGCACCGCATCCGCAACCGCTTTCGCTGCCGCGATGTTGTTGAATTGGGCCCCCTTGCCCCGCTCCCGTTTCGTCCCTTCCTTTAGCACGAGAATTTGTGTTCCAGCTGGCATCATAGATGGTTCCTCCGTCGGTTGGAGTTCGGCAATCTAAGTGAGGACTTCTATATAAGCGTTCTCTTGGAATCGCCGAGGCATCTGGGTGGGAGACCTCTTTAGCCGGCGTCCCGTAAGCGCGCACGTGAAGGATCTCCTCCATGGGCTCGCGGACGCGGTCCAGAACGCCTTGCGCCGGGCGCCGGGAGACCTCGCGGACGTCGTCGGGAAGGGCGCGGACGGGGCCCCCACCCGCCGAATCGACGCCATCGCGGAGCGAGCCGCCTTCGAATACCTCGATACGGCGCTGCCGGAGGGGCGCAGCGTACTTAGCGAAGAGGCGGGCCGCGTGGACCGCGGCGGGGAGTGGACGATCGTCCTCGACCCCGTCGACGGGACCCACAACGCGATCCGCGGGATTCCCGCGTACGCGGTCTCGGCAGCCCTCTGCAAGAGGGCGCCGCAAGGCAAGGTCGAGCGCCTCGTCGAGGTCCGAGCTGGTCTTGTGCGGGATCTCGTGAGCGGAATCACGTACTATGCGGAGAGCGGGAAGGGGGCGACCCGGGACGCGATTCCCATCCGGGTCACGAAGCCGTTCGCTCCACGGGACACCGTTTTCGATGTGTACCTCGGAGAGAAGGCGCACCCGAAAGCGAGCGAGGTCGCGGGCCGTGCCCGCCGCGTCCGGAACCTCGGGGCGGCCTCCCTCGACCTCTGCCTCGTCGCGTGCGGGGCGGCGGACCTTTATTACATGCACAGTGCTGAAGCGGGGCACGAGCTGCGGGCGATGGACATCGCGGCGGGCGTGCTGATCGTGCGCGAGGCGGGCGGAGGCGTCGTGGACCTTGCCGGCCGACCCCTCGATATGCCGCTCGACATCGGGCCTCGGACGAACCTGATCGCCTACGGAGACGAGCAGATCCTGGAGATGCTACTGTGAAGATCGGAATCACTGCGAACCCGAAGATCCCCGGGACCGCCGAACTGTGTCGAAAGATCGTGAAGTCGATTGGGAAGGGGCACGAGGTCGTCCTCGAGGAGGAGATCGCATCCCCGCTGAAAGCGAAGGGGAGCCCGTTCGAAGGCTCGACGTTCGACCTGCTCCTCGCGGTCGGCGGCGACGGTACGATTCTCCGGGCGTTCCAGCTTGGCGAGGGCGACCTCCTCGGGATCAACAGCGGGTCCCTCGGATTCCTTGCAGAACTGATGGCGGACGAAGCTGAGCGATACCTTCCGAAGGTCCTCGCGGGAGACTACCGGGTCGAGAAGCGAATGCGGATCCGCGTCACCGTGGATGGCCGGCGGCTCCCGGACTGTCTGAACGAAGCCGTGGTCCACACGGCTAGCGTCTCGAAAATTCGCGCCTTCGAGATCCGGGTCGACGGTCAGCTCGTCCAGCGGGTGCGGGCGGACGGGATCATCGTGGCGACCCCGACCGGCTCGACGTCGTACTCCCTCTCCGCGGGCGGGCCCATCGTGGATCCCCGGATGGACGCGATCATTGTCTCCGCCATCGCGCCGTTCGCGCCGTACTTCCGCCCCTTGGTCTTCCCGCCGAAGGGGCGCGTCCGCGTCGGTCTCACAAAGCCGAAGGAGTGCCTGTTGGTTCTCGACGGACAGCGGGAGGTCCCGCTGAAAGGGACGGAGACTCTGGAGTTCACGGCGAGCGACAGGCCCGCGAGGTTCATCCGGTTCCGCGATGATTTCTACCAGCGAATCGAGCAGAAGCTCGCGAGGCCCTGACGATCGATGCCGATGTTCCAGCGCCCGACCGCGATCCGTCGAAAGACCCTCCGGATGATCCTCGGCGCGTCCAGGGATGCGTACCCGAACGAGTTCGGGGCGATCCTCCGGGCGGAACACGGCGTGATCACGGAACTGCTTCTGATCCCGGGGACCGTGGGCGGGAGGCGCCACGCAATCTTCCAACTCCACCAGATCCCGCCAGACTTCACCGTCGTTGGTACGGTCCACAGCCACCCGAGCGGCGTCTTCCATCCGTCCCATGAGGACCTCCGACTATTTTCGAAATTTGGCGGCGTCCACATCGTGACGGGTCATCCGTACGACGAATCGACGTGGGGCGCGTGGGATTACGCGGGGCAGCCCGTCTCCCTCGACGTGGTCGCCTAAGTACGGCGGGGGTTCGCGGAAACCTCGCGATACACCGCCTCGACTCGGTCCGCGACGCTCTCGATCGAAAACGCTTTCTCCACTGTCAACCGCCCGGCGCGCCCCATCTCCCTGCGCTTCCGATCGTCCGCGAGGAGGGTCCGGATCTTTAGCGCGAGGTCCTCCGGATTCACGGGGTCCGCGAGGAGGCCTTCCTTCCCGTCGGTGATGACCTCCCGCACGCCGGGAATGTCGCTCACGACGACGGACTTGCCCGAGGCCATCGCTTCGAGCGCGACGATTCCGAACGCCTCGAGGCGAGAGACGGAGGGGAGCACGAAGACATCACACGCCGCGAAGTACGAGGGGAGGTCATCCCTGGAGACGCGGCCGGTGAAGGTCACGCGGTCCGTCACCCCGAGACGGGCAGCGAGGCGGCGCAGGGCCCCGATCTCGGGCCCGCCCCCGACGATCAGGAATTTCGCGTAGGCAACGGACCGGGCTGCCTCAATCAGGTTCTCGATGCCCTTGTGCGCGACCATCCGCCCGACAAAGAGGACAAGGGACTCGCCTTCGTGGATCCCGTGGCGGGCCCGGGCGGGCCGGCCATCGTTTTCGGGGCGATACCGCCGCATGTTCACCGCGTTCGGGATGACCACGGGGTTGAAGGGCCACACCGCGCGGCTCGTCGCCGCGTATGTCGCCGTGGTGACGATGATGCGGTCGGCGCGTCGGATCGTCGAGTACTCGAGAGTGTGTCGGTAGATCGATTCGACAAGAGGGCCATAGAAGGAGGGCACCTCGACATCACAGTGGTACGTGATGACGAACGGGAACGAGTGCCGCGCGCTTGCCTTCGCGGCGTAGTACGAGGTGAGGGGCGGGGGGGAGTGCGCATGTACGATATCCGGAGAAACGGACGCGAGGAGGGCCTTCGTGGCGGGGGCGATCGGCGTGCGGATCCAGACCGCACGGGCTTTCGCGCGTCGGATGTGGATTCCCTCCCACTCCTCCCGCTCCGAAACGTCGCGGCCGGTGCGGCTCGTGACCACGGTCACCTCGTGCCCGCGGCGGACGAGCTCGGCGGACAGGGTGGCGACGTGCGTCTCGACGCCACCGACGTAGGGGTGGAACCACGGGCACGCTTGGACGACGTGCATGGGCTCGCTCAGTAGATCCGGCTTCGGGGCGCGATGACCCCCCGCGCCACCGCACCGGGCCCGATGAACGTTTCCTCGCCGATAATCGTCCCGACGTCAATCGACGCGTTGATCCCCGTCTTCACGTCGTCCCCCATGATCACCCCGAGCTTCCGGAGGCCCGTGTCGATCATCTGCCCCCGCCAGGGGACCTTCACGCTCTCCTCATCGAGCCGGAGGTTCGCCACCTTCGTCCCCGCGCCAAGGTTGCACCGCTCCCCTAGGATCGAATCCCCGACGTAGTTCTGATGGGGGACATGGGTCCCGTCCATCAGGATGCTGTTCTTCACCTCGCACGCGTTCCCCACCTTGCACCTCCGCCCGAGGACGGTCGCCGGTCGGATGAAGCAATTCGGCCCGACCTCGGACTCCCTCCCGATGATCGTCGGGCCGTGGACGACCGCGCCGTCGAGGACCCTCGCGTCCGCCTCGACTACGACCTCGCCCGCGAGGGTCGCGCCCTTGGCGACCTCCCCGTCGACGCGGCCCTTGAGGCCGCGCATCAGAATCCCGTTCGCCTCCAGGAGGTCCCACGGCCGGCCCACGTCGATCCACGTGTCCGGGAGGCGGTACGCGTACACATCCGCCTGGGCCATGAGGAGGCGAATCGTATCCGTGACCTCGTACTCGCCGCGGGGTGACTTCGCGGTCTTGTCAATCAGCGCGAAAATCTCCAGCGGGAAGACGTACACACCCGCGTTGATCAGCTTCGACGTCGGGGCCTTCGGCTTTTCCACGAGGCCGACGACCCGATCCCCCTCGAGATCGACGACGCCGAAAGCCGAGGCGTCCTTGACCTCCGCGACCGCCATCACGGGGGCCTTCACCTTCCCGTGAAACTCGATGAGACCTTTCACGGCCTTCGCGGAGATCACGACATCCCCGTTCACGCTGAGGAAATCGCCCTTCACGTGCTCGCGGGCCAATCCCACCGCGTGCGCGGTTCCGAGACGCTCCATCTGCTCCTCATACGCGAGCTTGACGCCGAACGCGTCCCCGCGGCCGAAATACTCCTTCACGCGGCGGCCCTGCCACCCGATGAGGATCGCCATCTCCTTGATCCCCGCATCTCGCACCGCTTCGATCGTGTGCGCGAGGAACGGCTTCCCCGCCACGGGGAGGAGCGGCTTCGGGAGGTTCGCGGTGAGCGGGCGCATCCTGGTGCCCTCCCCGGCGCTCAGAATCCACGCCTTCATGCCGCCGCCTTGACCTTCGATAGGGCGATTTCGTAAAGCTCTTTCGCCCGCGCCTCCGTGCGCGCCTCTGCGGTGATGCGGATCTTGGGCTCCGTCCCGGAGAGGCGCACGAGGAACCAACCGTCGTCGAAGCTCACCCGCCACCCGTCAATCGTCTCGACTCGCCCGTCCACGCCTTTTATCGCGGACGCAATCGTTCTCGAGACCGCATCGCGCGCCGCTGGGGGGAACGGGACCGCGCCGCGCAAGATCGGATAGCGGGGGACCTTGGCCACAAGCTCCGAAAGGGGCGTCTCCTTCACAAGGGACACGAGGTGTGCGGCGGCGTAGACTCCATCGGGGCAGAGGGTGACCCGCGGGAACATCCAGGTCCCGGAAGGTTCGCCCCCGAAGTCCGCGTTCCGGCGGCGGGCCTCCTGGGCCACATACACGTCGCCGACCCGCGTGCGGTAGATTTTCGCCTTCGGGAGCATCTCGTCGATCGCCATCGACGTATCCACCGGGACGACGGCGGCCGTTTTCACCTCGCGCATCGCGAACACCGCAAGGAGTTTGTCCCCACCGACGAACTCGCCGGTCTCGTCCACCGCGACCATCCGATCTCCGTCCCCGTCGTGCGCGATTCCGAGATCGGACTCCGTGGCCCGGACGCTCCTCCGGAGGAGTTCGAGGTTTTCCTCCGTGGGCTCCGGGTCCCGCGCAGGGAACCGCCCGTCAGGCTCGACGTTCAAGGCGGTGACCTTACAGCCCATCTCCCGCAAGACCGCGGGCGTGATCGTCGATGTCGCCCCGGAGCCGCAGTCCACGACGACCTTGAGGTTCGCATCGCCGACGATGGAGAGAATCGCCTGCTTGTGGAGTTCCTCAAGGTCCGAGCGCGTGTGGCGGGTGCCGACCTTATCCCATCGCGCGTGACCCGAGGATTTCCGCTCGAGCGCCGCTTCGATTTTTTCTTGTTGCGCCTCATCGAACGCAACCCCGTCCGGGTTCCACAGTTTGATCCCGTTGTAGGGAGCCGGGTTGTGGGAGGCGGTAATCACCGCACCGCACTTGTACGCCTTCGCGCCACGGGCGAGCGTCGGGGTGCTGACCATTCCCGCATCCGTGGCGTCGGCGCCGGAAGCGAGGACGCCGGAAATCAAGGCGAAGGCAAGCATCTCCCCAGACAGGCGGGGATCGCGGCCGACAATCGTGGACCCGTACGCGTCCCCGAGGACCCTGCCCACGGCCTGTGCCAGATCGGGAGTGATATCGACATTCGCGATCCCGCGAATCCCCGAGGAACCGAAGAGCCGCACGGTGGGTCAACCCTCCGGGCTCTCAAAATCCTTCCCCATCGGAGGGCGAAGGTACTCCTTGCGACGGAAGACGCGTGTTCTTCCGAATCGTTATATACCGACGCTCGAATTCGCGGCCATCCGCCCGAGAGGCGTGCCAGGAGGGACTTCCCCAGATGATGGAGCCGATCAGCGTCGAGGCAGCACGGGAGAAGGCCCGGAAGGCGGGCCTCAAGCCCGGCCGCGTGAAGGGCACGGACGGAGCGATTCAGTTCACGAAGGGGCGGAACAACCGGATCGAAATCATCAGCTGGGAGGAGTTCTCAGACGTCCTGCAGAAGAGGAACCTCCACGTCTGCGAGTCGAACGGGTTCCTCAAGATCATGAAGAAGGGCTGATCAGCAATACCTCCGGCGCCATCGCCTGCCGGTCCAGAGCCCATAGAAACGTTCTTGCAGACCCCGCGTATGGAGCGCGCACCTCGTGCGGCGGTAGCCAAGCTTGGCCAAAGGCGTCAGATTCAGGGTCTGATCTCGCAGGAGTTCCCAGGTTCAAATCCTGGCCGCCGCACTACCTCCGAGGGTTGGGGATCACGGGCGGCCGTTCAACGGCCTCGTCGCGGCGGTCACCTCCCGCCCCCTCTTCCGCCCGAGCAGGAAGTATCGCATCATCAGGAGCACGGCGAGGACGATAAGGCCGGAAGAGAAGTAGAAGAGGCCTTGGATCGACGCGGCGACGGCCTCCTGGGCCTGCGTTGTCGAGTACGCGTACGTGGCGATGATGACGAGTCCGCTCAGCTCCGCGACGAAGAACCCAAACCCGAGGGCGAACGAATATAGGCCCATCGTCGCTCCGTACTTCGTCTCCGGTGCCGTGTCCGCCATCAACGCGAGAGCGGAAGGGACGAAGGCGCCAGACCCGAGAGCGAATATCCCGACCGGGGCGACGTACACGATCTTGTCGAGAATCGGAACGGGGGCGATGATCTGGCCCCAGAACAGGGCCGCCATCGTAATCACCCCAAGGATACTCAGGATCCCGTAGAACATGACGGGCACCCGCCCGACGATGTCAGAGACCTTCCCCCAGAGGGGTTGGAGCAACAGGAGCGTTAGGCCGACGCCACCGAACAGCAGGGCGATGTTCAGCGGGGTGATTTTCGCCTCGAAGAGGACGCGGGGGAGATACGTCAATGCAATCCCGAGAATCGTGGAGATAATCAGCCAGACCGGGAGAAGCACCCCGATCTCGCGGATCTTGAGGACGTCCCGCAAGTCCCGGAAGTCGAACAGCTTCGCCTTCCCCGCCCGGGCGCGCTCCGTCCGCACGTACAATTGGAGGACGATGGCGGAGAGACCGAGGAACAGGGCGACCGGGTAGAACGTCAAACGAACGGCCTGGACCTGGCTGTAGCCGAGCTGCTCCAAGGAGCCAATCAGGACCCCCGCGAGGACGGCGCCGACGATGTAACCGGCGAACGTTGAGTAGTCGTAGAAACCCATCTGGCGCCCGCGGTCCTTCGGATCCGCGTAGTCCGCGATCATCGCTATCGAAGGCGCGACCGTCGCCGCGGCTCCGATGCCATGCAGTCCGTGAATCGCGGCGAGTCCGAAGGTGTCCTGCGTGAACGGATATAACAGGACCATCAGCATCGCCCACGTCGAGCCGCTCACGATCACTTTCTTCCGGCCGAGCTTATCGGAGATCGACCCAAACCAGTTCGCGGTGAGCATCTCTGCGAACGGGTATGGCACCGCGATGATCGCGACCTGCAGGAGCACGTTGCCCCCGAACTGCACCGGGCTCACATAGAACGGGAGCGTCAGGAGGATGAACCCGAACGCAAGCCGGAGGATGAAATTCGAGAGGTATAGGACTCGGAGATACGCGTGGGTGTGGCCTCGGCGGGTCACTAGGCGGCCGAGCAATGCGGCCGCTCAACCGGCACTTCCTAGATAAGGATGGCGAGCCGAGTTCCACATCGAGAAAGTCAGCGAGAGCCCACGAGCGCGACGACGCCTGCGGCAATGAAGACCGACGAGGCGAGGAGCCCCGCCGTGAATCCGAGGAAATGCGCGATGAAGCCGCCCGCCAACGGGCCGAGGATGGCCCCGAACCCTTGGACAGCGTTGAACGCGCCGAGGACGCCTGACCGCTCTCCCGACGGCGCGAGCTCGGAGACGATCGTCGAGCCCGCCACGTTGATCGCCGCCCAACAGAGGCCGACGAGGCCGTGCACGACGAGAATCAGCACAAACATCGTGACGGGCCCTCCGGGGAGCAGCGGGACGAGGAGGAACACCGGGAACAACACCGCCCTTCCCGCGGACGCATACAGCTGGATGCGTCGTCCCCCCGTCGAGCGGATCCACCCTCCGACGCGCCCGTACGCGAACGCGGAGGTCACCTGGCTCGCGACGAAGACTGCGAAGATCTCCGGCGTAGAGAGTCTGGCGATGTCGTGCAGGAAGACGGGGAAGATTGCATAGAACGCGGTGAACCCCGAGAAGAGGAGAAGCACCGTCACGAGGTACCGGCGAAGCGCGGAGGAGTACCTGTGCGAGTGGCCGAAGTGGTTTCGGAGGTCTAGGAGATGGAGGAGCCGCATCGGGAGGAATCGGGTGCGTTCCACCCGCCAATGGACGTCGACGAGATCAATCTGCTTGCGCTCGATTGTATCAGCCGGATCCTCAATCCACCGCCACGCGAGGAGGCCCGAGAGAAGGGCGAGGGCGGCGCCGATGACGAAGAGCGCCCGCATCCCCGCAGACTCCGTGAGCGGGGAGATTTGGAGCCAGGCGACCCCGAGGAGAAGGCCCGTGATCCACCCGATGCCACCGATACGGGAGAAGACGGCGATCCGGGAGGCCCACCCTTCCCTCTTCGTCGTCTCCAGGATCAGTACCGTCCCCACGGGGGCGCTCGCCGCTCCCAGGACGCCCGCCAGGAGGTTCGCCAGGTAGAAATCGGGCACGTCGCGGCTCAGGCCCATCAGGAAGAGCGAGGCGGCCGTCCCGAGGAAGCCAATCAGGACGAACGCCTTGCGGCGGTGGAGTCGGTCCGACCAGTTCCCCCATCCGATGAAGGCCGGGACGGACGCGATGCTCGATGCGGCGGCCACGGCCCCGACGTCGGCGACGGACCCTCCGAGGATCCGCGTGAACAGTGGGATCAAGGGCGACGTCGCCCCGCCCGCCATCCCGTTCGGCAGGTACGCGTAGAACCACTTCTGGCCATTCGACGAGGGGCGACCCATCCCATCCCGCAAGGGACGGCGCACACGCGCCTCGGATATGAACGTTTTTGGCGGATCACGCGACGAGGTCGTACACGAGCTTCGCCGCCGCGATGAACACCAGGAGAATGAAGAGCATCGCCACAGGGCGGGTGCGGAGGGCCCGGAGGCCCCATCGGGACCCAACGAAGGCACCAATGAAGACGATGGGAAAGAGAATCGGGATGAGAAGGAACTCCCCGGGCCAAGCGAACCCGCTCGGGCCGACGGCGAGGGCCGCGAGGTACGCTCCGAAACCCACCGCGGCGGTTGGGATGATCAGGAGGGACGACGTGCCGATCGCCTTCCGCGTCTTCCGACCGAGGCCGTAGACCAAAAGCGGGACGTTCAGCAGCCCACCCCCGATCCCCATGCTACCGGAGAGAAAGCCGGACGCAACCGTGGCGGCGTTCACGCCCGCCCTCCGAGGGGGCGTCATCTTCGAGTCATCGTCCACATCCACATTCCTCGTGTTGCGGACCCAATCAAAGACCATGTAGGACCCGAACGCGAGGAGCACGACGGTGAAGAACGCTTTGAAGAGCCTCTCGTCCAGGAGGAACGTCAGGGTGAAGAGGGTCCCGATGATCGCACCGACCAGCGCACCCCCCACGAGGGTGCCCCCGAGCCGGAAGTCAACGAGGCCCTTCCTGTGATGGTTGATCATCGAAGCGCTCGCGGTTGCAATCGTAAGCGTGAGGGAGATTGGCACCGCCACGTCGCTCCTCGTGACTCCCGAGGACAAGAGGATGGGCACGAAGAGAAGTCCTCCCCCCAGCCCCAGGTTCGCGTAGATGAACGCGACCGCGAACACGAGGAGTCCTTGGAGAACGAGGACGACGACGTCCACGGGGCTGCGGATTCGCCCCCCTCAGATAAACGCTCGCGCGACCTTTATCGCGGGCCGTCGGTTCCCTAGAACGATGGTCCTCCTTGTCCGCTTCGGAGAACTCGCGCTGAAGAGCCGCTTCGTCCGCCGCCAACTCCGGGACCGGCTCGTCGCGAACATCCAGGACCTCTTCGCCGCGGAGGGGATCGAGTGCCTGACTCGCGCGGACCACGGTCGAATCTACGTGGACGTGGACGACGTTCCTGCGGCGTCCGCGGCCCTGAAACGCGTCTTCGGCATCGTGTCCTTCAGCACCGCACAGGAGACCTCGAGCGATCCAAAGGACATCGCGGAGATCGCCATCCGCCTCGCCCGCGAACGAGTCCCCGACGGCGGGAGCTTCGCAATTCGTCCGCGGCGGTCCGGGACCCATCCGTACACGAGCCAGGACCTCGCGAAGGGTCTCGGCCGTCAGATCCAAGAGGCGTTTCCCAAGGCCAGGGTGGATCTTGATTCACCGGATACGGAGATCCACGTTGAGGTTCGAGAGAACCGCGCGTTCGTCTTCACGGACATCGTGTACGGGCCGGGCGGCCTCCCCCTGGGGAGCCAGGGCCGTGGCCTCGCCCTCGTGGACTCTGAGGCGGGCATGGTCGCCGCATGGCTCGCGATGAAGCGCGGGTGCCGCGTGACCGTCGCCACCCCCGATGACTCCCGGGCCCACGAACCGTTGCGGCGGTGGGACGTCCACCTCAAGGTCCTCGCCTGGGAGGCAGGCATCGACGTCCAAGATCTCGTGCGGGTTTCACGGTCGGAGGCCCTGTTCGTGGGTTCGCGGATCAACGAAGTTGAGCGGGAGAAATCGTCCCTCGATGTGCCGTTGTTTCATCCCACGATCGGGCTCGACGATGCCCGCCTGCGGGAGCTTGCAGACCGAGTCCGGTCCGCGTGAGCCCTGTTTCGACGTGTTCGCGGCCCGCGGTGCGAGAGCCGTCGCTAAACCGCAGAGCGAGGTCCGTAATCCCACCGTTTGCTCGAACGCCTACTCTGAGGTCGGCGGAGGTGGCATCTCCACTTCCGGGGGTCGTTCCTGCCGAACCCGCTTCCTCCGTGTCAGGGATACGGCTTGCAGGACCACGGTGATCACTCCGAGGATCATGAGGATGAAGAGCAGCAGCGTGGACAGGGACCGGAAGCTCACGGGATCCGCGTCGTCGGTTGCCCGAAGCGGATCGGTGCCGACCGCGACCTCCACGCCGTCGCTCACGCCCCCGCCATCCGTGTCCGCTTTCAGGGGATCCGTCTGGCGGTCCACCTCGGCGGCATCGCCGAGCCCATCCCCATCCGTGTCGACCATCTTGGGATTCGTGCCCGCGTCGCGCTCTGTCTTATCCCCGAGGCCGTCGCTGTCCGTGTCCGCCGCCAACGGGTCCGTGAGGGTCGTGTTGACCTCCTGTCCGTCCGACAGCCCGTCCCCGTCGGTGTCGGCGACCCGCGGGTCTGTGCCCGCCGTCAACGCTTCGACGTCGTCCTCGAGGCCGTCTCCGTCCGTATCGGCGACCAAGGGGTTCGTCCCGTACACGGAAACCTCGTCCCCGTCGCGCAGCCCCTCGCCGTCGGTGTCCGCGACGACCGGGTCCGACCCGACCGCCTTCTCCTCCCCGTCCGTGAGATGGTCGTCATCGGAGTCCGCGTCGCGGGGGTTTGTCCCGTCAACGGCCTCGACCGCGTCGCTGACTCCGTCCGCGTCGGTGTCCGTGGACAAGGGATTCGTGCCCGCCGTAACTTCCACACCGTCCAGACGACCGTCGTTGTCCGAGTCGGTGTCGAGCGGGTCGGTCCTGAGAACGTTCGCCTCGCGACCGTCGCTTAACCCGTCGCCGTCCGTGTCCGCCGCGCGGGGGTTCGTGCCCATCACGATCTCCTGGGCATCGGACAGGCCGTCGCCGTCGGTGTCCGCCGACAACGGGTCCGTCCCCGCGGCGACCTCCGATCCGTCCGTGAATCCGTCCCCATCCGTGTCCGGGGAAAGCGGGTTCGTGCCGAGCGTGATCACCTCGTTCCCGTCAAGGAGACCGTCTCCGTCCGTGTCTGCAACCAAGGGATCCGTTCCTTCACCCGTAACCTCCGTGAAATCGGAGAGCCCGTCCGCGTCGGTGTCCGCGTCCAACGGGTCCGTCCCGTGCGTTAGGACCTCCTCGCCATCGGACAACCCGTCGTTGTCCGAGTCCGCGTCGAGCGCGTCGGAGCCCATCGCCTTCTCCCGCCCGTCGCTCAACCCGTCGTCGTCGGAGTCCGTGTCCCTCGGGTTCGAGCCATCCACGCCCTCGGTCGCGTCGCTGATCCCGTCCCCGTCGGTGTCGGGGTTCAGCGGGTCCGTGTTCGTCGTGATCACCTCGGTACCGTCCGAGAGCCCGTCGTCGTCCGAGTCTGTGTCGAGTGGGCTCGTGCCCACGGTGTTAGCTTCCCTCCCATCCGACAGGCCGTCGCCGTCCGTATCGGAGTTGAGCGGGTCGGTGCCGAGGACGCTTTCGTCGCCGTCGGAGAGTCCATCGGCATCCGTGTCACGTGAGATAGGGTCTGTCCCTAGGGTGACTTCCGCACCATCCGTCAGGCCGTCGCCATCGGTATCGCGGTCGAGAGGGTTTGTGCCAAGTGAGTTCACCTCGGTACCGTCCGAAAGGCCGTCGTCGTCTGAATCCGTGTCGAATGGGCTCGAGCCCACGGTGCTAACTTCGTCGCCATCCGCCAGGCCGTCGCCGTCCGTGTCCGCGTCCAGCGGGTCGGTGCCGAGGACGCTTTCGTCGCCGTCGGAGAGCCCATCGGCATCCGTGTCACGTGAGAGCGGGTCCGTCCCGAGGATGACTTCCTTGCCATCCGTCAGGCCGTCGTCGTCGGTATCCGGCGAAAGCGGGTTCGTGCCGAGGGTGTCCACCTCGACCCCGTCCGTCACCCCGTCACGGTCGGTGTCCGCGACGCGGGGGTTTGTGCCGACGGTCACGACCTCCGTGAAGTCGCTCAAGCCGTCCGCGTCGGTGTCTGCCACGGTCGGGTTCGTCCCGTGGACAAGGGCCTCTTGTCCGTCGGACAACCCGTCGTCGTCCGTGTCCGCGTCGTAGATGTCCGTCCCGATGACGTTGACCTCGAACGCGTTGCTCAGCCCGTCCGCGTCCATGTCCGCGACGTCGTCCGCCGCACTTATCGGATCGAGCGGGGGCCGGAGTCCGAGCTCCGCGCCATCCAGGATTCCGCCGCCATCTGTGTCCGGGTTGGTGGGGTTCGTGCTGTACCCGTTGGTCTCCTCGCCGTCCACGAGACCGTCCGCGTCCGTGTCTGCGAGGAGTGGATCAGTGAAGCTGAGCTCCATGGGATCGGTCAGGCCGTCCATGTCCGTATCCGCGACCGTAGGGTTCGTCCCAACGGCGGGTTCGAGTCCGTCGGACAGGGCGTCCATGTCCGTGTCCGCAATCCTCGGCTGCGTCCTGAACACAGTGAGTTCCTCGGAGTCGCTCAGCCCATCCCCGTCGCTGTCCGCGATGCCAGGGAAGGTGAAATCCGTCCCGTACTCCGTACCGTCCGATAAGCCGTCCCCGTCGCTGTCGGGAGCCCACGGGCTTGTGGTACCGAAAAAGCCTGTGGAGCCCCAGAAAAGGTCTGCGGCGTCTCCGTATCCGTCGCCGTCTCCGTCCGCGTCGTCGACCCGGAGCTCCTGCGGATCCTCATCGATCAACCCGTCGCCATCGTTGTCGACGTTGTCCCAGACCTCCTCGTCAACGCGCGTGTCCCCGTCGTCGTCAATCCCGTCCCCGACCCCGGCGTCGTACGCCCCGTTCCCGTTCAGGTCTTCGATGACGTTCGGCAGACCGTCTCCGTCCGCGTCGGGCAGGTTGGCAAGGATGAACGCGTCGTCCGCAGGATCGATCATGTTCGCGGGGTATCCCCCTACAGGCCAGAAGCCCGGGGCAACCAGGAGCATGAGTTCGTGGAAGTCGTTCGCCCCTCCGCCGTCCGTGTCCGCGAGGAGCGGGTCCGGTACAAAACCACCGGGCAGGAAGAACGCGCCGAACGACTCTAGCGTATCCAAGAGTGTGTCCCCGTCCGTGTCCTGGTTCGTCGGGCTCGTGAACGTCAGGTACACCTCCGCGCCGTCGGTCAACACGAAAAAGGAATCGAAGTCTGTGTCGGGGTTCACGGGATTCGTTCGCATCGCACGCTCCTGAACGTCCGTCAGCCCGTCGCCGTCGGTGTCCGGGTTGAATGGGTTCGTCGCGTACCCGTCGGTCCCCAAGGTGAATTCCTCGAAGTCGCTCAGCCCGTCCTTGTCGGTGTCCGGGTCCGAGACGTCCGTCCCGGTCTCCCATCGTTCGATGGCGTCGCTGAGGCCGTCGCCGTCTGTGTCGACGATCGTGGGGTTACTGACCGTAGGCGACCCCTCCATCGCGTCCGGCAGCCAATCGCGATCCGAGTCGCGCGAGACAGGATCCGTCCGCTGAACACCTGGGGTGAGCAGTTGCCAGTCGTTGTACACCTCGAAGCCGTCACCCATCTCGTCGTTATCCGTGTCCGAATTCCTTGGGTTCGTCCGCCACACGGCCTCGTTCGCGTCGCTGAGCCCGTCCCGGTCCGCGTCGGGGAACGGCGGGTTCGGGGTGAGCGGGTTGAGTCCGTTCCACACCTCCGCCCCGTCCCAGATACCGTCTAGGTCCGTGTCCACGCGCACCGGGTTCGTCCCGAGCAGGTTGACCTCGTTCCCATCCGAAAGCCCGTCTAGATCCGTCGACCAGACCCTCGGGTTCGTGGGTACCATGGCGGTAATCTCCGCCGAGTCGGACAGGCCGTCAAGGTCCGTGTCTATCGACCACGGATTCGTGGAGAGGACAAACAGCTCAAACGAGTCCGACAGCGTGTCCCCGTCCGAATCGGGGACGAGCGGGTCCGTGAACGTAGACGAGAGCTCGGACTCGTCGCCGAGCCCATCCCCGTCCGTGTCGAACAGAAGCGGGTCCGTGAAGAACTCGTTCAGCTCCCGCCCGTCCGACAACCCGTCACCGTCGCTGTCCGTCGCGAACGGGCTGGTCCCCAACAGGAACTCCATGCCGTCGAGGAGGCCGTCGAAATCCAGGTCCAGAATCTTGGGCGAGGGGTCGGCGGAGTCAATCCACAGGTCCCGATCGGTGTCCATCAGCTTCGGGGCGGTTCCGAGGCCGAACTCCTCGAAGCCGTCTCCCACGCCGTCGCGGTCCGTGTCGTCGTATCGGGGGTGCGAGGTCCACAACGATCCGAACGCGACAGGGTTGAGTTCGGCCGCGTCCGAGATTCCGTCCCCGTCCGTGTCGAAAACGGTGGGGTCCGTGAAGACGCCGTCACCGCCCGAGAACAGCTCCTCGGGATCCATGATCGTATCGGAGTCGACGTCGGCGGTGGCCCACGCTCCTCCGGCCCCGAATGGGAACATCAGGTATCCGAGTTCGTACAAATCCGTGAACGGCGCCCCCGAAATCGGGAACGCGTCCCCGTCAATGTTCGCCTCGCCGGGTGGGGTCCCCCATGTCCCCGCCTCGGGGCCCGTCCCTAGCAGGTCGCCGTCCGGGTCCCCTCCCGGGAGGGGGTCCCCGTCGTCCACGGGGGAGGACGGGTCGAAAAAGTTCCACACCTCGACGCCGTCGGCCCGCCCGCCGGCGTCCGTGTCCGGCACGGTGGGGTCGGTCCCGAAGAAGAAAATTTCAGAGGAGTCAAAGAGCGCGTCCCCGTCCGTGTCCGGGTTGAGCGGATCCGTGATGAACCCGTCGCTCCCCGCCACGACCTCCGCACCATCCGAAATCCCGTCCATGTCCGTGGAGAACAGGCGCGGGTCCGTGCCCCAGATCGTCCGCTCCGCCGCGTCCGTCAGTCCGTCGCCGTCTGTGTCCGTGGACAGGGGGTCCGAGAACACAGTACGCACCTCGAGGCCGTCCGAGAGCCCGTCCCCGTCCGTGTCCACGAGCACGGGGTCTGTCCCGGATACGAGCACCTCGAACCCGTCGCTCAGCCCGTCCCCGTCCGTGTCCGCGGGGTCTGGGTCTGAGCCGAACGTCCCGCTCCCCAGGACGACATCGTCGACATACCACCCCTCGTAGTCGTTCGCGAATTCGTCGATCGTGTCGAACGAGAAACCGACGCGGACCGCCTGGCCCGCGTACGCGTCCAGGTCGATCGTGTTGTAGTTCCACGTGCCCATCGGGTCGAACCCAAGCTGCGCGACCGTCACCCACACTCCGCCCGTCTCGACCTCGACGAGCCGCACGTCGAGATCGAAACCGACGTCCTCCGTGTCGTGCCACTCCGAGAACGTGAGCCTCGGTCGGATGTCGGGGAGGACCACCGCGTCGACCATCCGAAGCGACCCCGCGTTGCGATCGCCCGTGTCATAGTCCCCTGTCGCGTCCTGGCCGTACCACCAACTGTGCGTCGGGCTGCTGGCGCGTCCCGGCGGTTCCGTGACCTGGTGCCACAACCCAGTCTCGGCCCAGCTCGCATCACCGGCCTCCATGTCATCCGAGAAGGCGACGGTGATGGGCGTGTCCAACCCGTCGGGGACGCCGTCGCGATCGAAATCCCGGGTCACAGGGTTCGTGCCGTAGCCCGCCTCGGCCCCGTCGCGGATCCCGTCGCGGTCCGTGTCCCGGACCCAGGGATGGCTGCCCGCGACCCACTCCTCCCGGTCCGACAACCCGTCCCCGTCGCTGTCCGCCGCGCGAGCGTTCGTCACGTGCCTGTCTGCGCGCGGCGTGACCTCCTCCCGGTCGTCGAGCCCGTCGCCGTCGGTGTCCGCAGCCGCGGGGTTCGTCCCGTAGAGGAACATTTCGTCCGCGTCGCTGAGCCCGTCCCCGTCGGTGTCCTGCGTCGCGAGGGAGAGGGGTAACAGCCCCGCGTTTTCACCGCCGGGTATCCCGAGCCGTTCGGGACGCGCCAAGGCAGTCCCGGCGCTCAGGCCCATCACCACCGCCAACAGAATTGCCGATGCCGCCACCGTTGCACTCTTTCGAATCTCCACAGAACCACCTCATCGCTTGCGATCGACACGACCCACGAAGGCCCAGAATCCTTCGAGATTGGGCGCTGAGGTCAACTGGCGGGCGGATGAGAGTTGTCGATATTAAGGCATCCTGAACGCGATCGGGGTGGTTCGACCGCGGTGCGGTGGAACGCGCGACACACCATGTCGCCTACTTGCCTTTCCGATCGTGCGCCCCGATGCTGGGCCGCACCTTCTCTGCGCCCTTCCCCTTGTACATCAGTCCGCGGCCCTTTCGCCCCGCGCTCGTGAGCCCGCGGAACGCGCGACCGCGGTGCTGGGGCTCCGTGATCCAGTTGATCTTCGGGTCGCTCCGGATTGAGGGGTGCTGCGGGTCCACGAGGATCACCTCGTAGTACTTGTGGCCGCCGTCCTCGCCGACCCAGTACGAGTTCAGGACCTCCATGTTCGGGTGGCGCTTCGAGACCCGCTCCTCCGCCATCCGCTGGATCGACTTCCCCATCGTGATCTTGTTCATCCCGCGGCGCTTCGGGTGGCGCCCGCCCATCGGCCAGGGCTTCCGCCGGCCGCCGCGCCGGACGCGCGCCCGCACGACGACGTACCCGGGCTTCGCGCGATATCCCAGCTCCCGCGCGCGGTCGATGCGGGTGGGATGCTCGATGCGGACGAACGAGGGCCCACGCCGCCACGCGATCTGGCGGGACCACGCGAGCTCCTTCACGTAGCTCTTCGAGGGGATCTTCCACGCCTGCCGCACGTAGCCATACAGGTTCCGCGGCCTTCGCGGGGCTTTCTCCGCTTCCTCTCCCGTGATGGACACGGGTTGCGCCGGCTTCTCGTCCGCCATGGTGATTACCCCTGGATTTTTGGATTCGCCCGGAGGTACATCTCCCGACCAGGGTCGCCGCCCTTGCGGACGGTAGCCGGGTCGAAGATGGCTGGCCTATAAAGCGTTTTGGCAGGGCGCGTAACCCGTTCATCGCGTGTAAACGGAAAGCGATATCGAAGCCCTCGCCGTCAGGGGAGCGCTATGGGGGTCCAAGGACTCTTCTGGATCGAGCTCGGTCTTGGAATCGCGCTCCTGCTGTTGACCGCGAAGGCCCACGGACGCCAAATCCGTCTGGAGCGGGAGCTCGAGGGGTACATGGAGGTCGATTTCAGGAAGGACAATCCGCCATGGGTGGAGGCCCTGTGGCGAAAGGACCGCCGGCGGTTCTGGATCACGTTGCCCGTTGCAATCGTCGCCACCTCCGTGGCGGGCCTCCTCACGCTTCCGTCCCGATTCGGGACCGAGCCGCTCGGTAACCCAATCCTCGGAGTGGTCGTCCTCGCCGGTTTGCTTTGGCCGTTTGCCGTCACGTTCACATCGAACGGGATCCAAAGCGTCGCCCGCCACAGGAAAGCGTTGAACGAAAAAACCCGCAGTAGATCAAACCAGGCGCATGATCCGATGGACCCCTATCTCTCAATCCGATCGGCGGCCCGCGGGACGCTCTTGTTTTGGGGATCCGTCGTCGGGCTCGGCGCTATTGCAATCCTGGTGGCTCTGAGCTAGGCGCGACTACCCGCCTTGGGACGCGGGTCGAAACGCGTTCATGCGGCGCTCGAAGGCGGCGAATCGGTCGTCGACGTCTGCCGCGAATTCCAACGCCTCACGAAACTCTCGTACTCGTTCGGGGGCAAGTCTCTCTGCAACATCGAGAACAACGCCCGCCCGAATGAGGAGCGCGTCAACGGTTCTTGCGACATCGACTGCGAAATCTTCGTATGCCTCTTTAAGCGTTTTCCACTCATTCTCGTCCACCGTCCGCCTCACAAGAGCCTAGTTCACGGCTAACCGCGACTGATGCGCACCGCCGCTTCGGCTTCGGCGCCCGCGGTGCGTCGCGCGACTCGGACTCTCGTAGCTCTGTCGGATGAGGGAAAGGGCCGCTTTCGTGTGGCCGTTTCCGACGACGTGGAACTTCGTACGAAACCAGTTCCACCCCTGGGTCCGCGGCGCGGAGCGCGCGATGCCCGCGGGGTCCGAGAGATTCCTCCGCTCCGGGAGGATGAACACCTCCACCCGGCGGCGGCTCGGTCTGATTTCCGCGAACGCCCGACGCTGCGTCTGACTCCGGAATGCGATCCAATACCGATTCGTCCGCATCTCCACGCGGTCGGACCGACGTGCCGCAACTTTCTGCAGTTCCGCATGCCACGCCAGAATCAGAGACCGAGGTTCGCGACCCGCCCCCTTCCACACGCTCACTCGAACACCCCTTCGGCGACGCGTGAATCCGGCTTTCGCAGGATGAAGAGGTACTTGAAGCCCCGAAGGTAGAACCCGTACCTTCGCGCGCGGTGCTCCCACATCGGGTTTGCGGATCGGTCGTGGCGCCGCACAACGGAGACCACGTCCATGGGCGCGAAATACTTCGCGAGCATCTCGAATGTCTGGAAGCCGAGCGGTGTGAACCGACCCCGCCGGTATTCGTCGCTGATCAGCCAACCGAGGACGTGACGCGGCTTCAGAGTACGATGGATCTCGCGGGCGACGGCTTCGAGGGATTCGAGGAACGAATCCTCGCGGCATCCAGCGCGCCCCAGACAAGCTGGGTCGTCACTGTACAGGATGTTGTCCGAGTAGGGCGGGTCCGCGAAGTGGAGGTCGACGGAGTCGTCCGGAAGCGGCAAGCGTCGCGCGTCATTTCGAATAATGTCGGGACGGCGGGGCGCGAGGTCGAACGCGAGGACCCGCCGCCCGAGGGACCGAGCGACGTCAAGCGTTGTTCCGGATCCGGCTAGCGCGTCCACGACAAGGTCCCCAGGACGCGTGTACCGCCGCACGAGGTTCGTCACGATTCCTGCTGGGGTGACCCCGTTGAAATGGTGGTCACCAAACTCCACGGACCCGGGGCTCTGGGCGGGGAAATCCCAGAGCGTCGTCGCCTCGAGGTCGAAGTCGCGGAGGGCATCCCATCCCTTCAGGCTCAGATACAGGTCGCTCTTGGAGAGCGCGACGGCACCCATGTGGGAGAGCCCGAGACCCGCGCCATACTTGGATGCGTTCACGGGAGAAGAGTGAAAGTGCTCGACACATCTCTCGTGAACGCGGTGAAAGTACTCGACCCGCGTGCGACGGGTGCAAAGCTTTAGCCGCGAGCCGCGTAGCCGCGGCGTGACCCCCCGGCTCACCTACGGCGCCGCGCTTGGGATGCTCTGCGTGATTTGGGGCTCCACTTGGCTGGCAATCAAGATCGGACTCGAAGGGGCGCCCCCGTTCCTGTCCGCGTCCCTCCGGTTCGTCGTCGCCGCTGTGACCCTCCTCGTCCTGTCCGCCGTCCTCCGGTCGCGGCTCCCCCGCGGCCGTGTCGAGTGGGCCCTGGTCGTCTTCTACGGCGTCCTCCTGTTCACTGTGGATTACGGTCTCATCTACTGGGGAGAGGGCAATGGTGTCGCGAGCGGCCTGTCCGCCGTCCTCTTCGCCACGTTCCCGTTCCAGACCGCGATCGCGGCTCATGTCCTCCTCCGCGAGGAGCGGCTCTCGGTCCAGAAACTCGCGGGGATTGCCCTCGGGTTCGGCGGGGTCCTCGTAATCTTCCGCGGTCAGCTCGTCACTGCCTCTGGCCTCGCTGTTCCGATGCTGGCGATTGTGCTCGCGGCAACGTGCGCGGCCGTCGCGAACGTCGCCGTGAAGCGGTGGGGCCACGACGCGGACCCCGTCAGTTTCAACGGGGTCGCGATGGGGACTGGAGCGATCGGACTCGCGGTCGTCTCCCTCGTCGCGGGCGAACGGTGGGCGGCCCCGTCGTGGCCCGCCGGCGGCGGTGCGATCCTGTACCTCGCCTTCGCGGGTTCCGTGGTGACGTTCGTGACGTATCTGTGGCTTTTGAAGCGAATCGAGGTGACCTCCCTCTCGTACATCGCCTTCGTAATCCCGATCGTCGCGGTCTCCCTCGGGTACGTCGCGGGCAACGAAGTGCTTGATGCACTCGTCCTGGCAGGCGCGGGGATGACGCTCGCCGGAATCTGGTTTTCCACGTCGAAATGGGTCACCGCGGGCGTCCACCGAGCGTTCTC
>VBML01000130.1 GCA_005878915.1 Methanobacteriota archaeon
ATCGCGTTCGAAGAGAGTCGGTCGAAAGTGGGGTCGATGGGAGGAGTGACCCATTTCGGCTTTCGGCTGGTCAACGCGAAAGACATCAAGGCCGCGGCGACCGCCGTCGAAAACGCGGGGGGCAAGGTCCTCGAGCGGGGCGAGTTCGTCCCGGGAGAGCCGTATATCTTCGCGTCCGATCCGGATGGGTACCGACTGGAGATTTGGTACGAGTGACTCCCCGTAAATCACGGGCGCGATAGGTTCACCGAAAAGGCCTTACCCGCTCGGGGCCATCGGCGCGGCGTGTCCGAGCTCGTGAATCGCGGTGTCCTGCGTCTGGAGTGGGCGCGCGCCCACATGCCCGTGCTCGCGGTGGTCCGCAAGGGGCTCGTGGAGTCCGGGGCCCTGAAGGGCGTGAAAATTGGAATGGCCCTCCACACGGAGGCCAAGACGGGCGTCCTGGCCCTGACCCTGAAGGAGGCGGGCGCGAAGGTCCGCCTCGCGTCGTGCAACCCACAATCCACCGACGACTCCGTCGCTGCCGCCCTGAACGAGAGGTTCGGCCTGGAGACCCACGCAAAGAAATGGGAGACGACGGACCAGTACTACGAGAACCTGAACCGCATTCTGGATCTCGAACCGGACCTTGTGATCGACGACGGCGCGGACCTCATCCATCTGCTCCATACAAAGCGCACGGATCTCCTGCGGTCGGTCCGCGGTGGGAACGAAGAGACGACGACCGGGATCGTCCGCCTGCGCGCGATGGAGAAAGAGGGGAAGCTTGCGTTCCCCGTTGTTGACGTGAACGACGCGAAGATGAAGCATCTCTTCGACAACCGCTATGGGACCGGCCAGTCGACGATGGATGGGATCCTGACCGCGACGAACCTCCTCGTCGCGGGGAAGACGTTCGTCGTGGCAGGGTATGGGTGGTGCGGGCGGGGGATCGCGTCCCGGGCCCATGGACTCGGGGCGAACGTCGTCGTGACGGAGATCGACCCCGTGAAAGCGATTGAAGCCACGATGGACGGATTCCGCGTGATGCCGATGGCGGAAGCGGTCACGGTCGCGGATTTCATTGTGAGCGCGACGGGGATGAAGGACGTCGTGCGGGAGGATCATCTGAGGGCGATCAAGGACGGCTGCGTCCTCGCGAACGCGGGCCACTTCGACAATGAGATCAGCAAGGTCGACCTGGAGCGCCTCGGAAAGAAGCGGCGGGTGCGGGAGTTCGTGGACGAGTACGCAATGAAGGGCGGGAAGAAGGTGTACCTCCTCGCGGAAGGCCGACTGGTGAACCTCGCGGCGGGCCAGGGCCATCCGGCGGAGATCATGGACATGAGCTTCTCGATCCAGGCGCTGTCCGCCGACTTCCTCGCGCGCCAGGCGGAGTCGCTCGGGAAGCGGGTCGTCGCGGTGCCCGAGGAGATCGACGATCGCGTCGCCCGGCTCAAGCTCGAGACGATGAGTGTCTCGATCGACACCCTCACGCCCGAGCAACGCCGCTATGGAGAGACGTGGCTCGAGGGCACCTGAGGCTCCAGCCATGGCCCGCTTGAAGGGCGCCACACGGAATTCCGGCGGCACGCTCGCGGAGAAATGAGGGGCGGCGATGGCGAACTTCCTCGGGGTCTTCGGGCACGTGATCCTCGATTACATCGCGAACCTCGAGAGCCTCCCGGAGCCGAACACGTCGGTGCAGATCATCGACCGGCAGAGGTTCTTCGGCGGGACCGGTGGGAACATCGCGCGGATCGCAGCCCGGCTCGGCGTGCCCACCGCCCTCGCCAGTTTCGTGGGCGAGGACTTCCCTCCGGAATACCGGGATGCTCTCGCCGCGGACGGGGTCGACCTCACGGACCTTTGCGTCGTCCCTGGCACCTCGACCCCCACGGCGTGGATCTTCACGGACCGGCGGGGAAACCAGGTCGCCATCGTGGACCAGGGTCCGATGAAGTCCGCCGCGAAGTACGAAGTCCTGTCGCACACGGTGGAGACGTCCGAAATCATCCACCTCGGGACGGGACGTCCGGAGTACTATGCGAAAATCGCGGCGATGGCGGCGAGGCTGGGGAAACGGGTCGCGTTCGATCCGTCCCAGGAGATCCACTACGTCTACACGCCCGCGACGTTCCGTTCCCTGCTTCGACGCGCGGAGATCTTCTTCGGGAACCAGGCGGAGATGAAACGCGCCCTCGGCTTCGTCAACCGGAAGCGGCCCGCGGATCTCCTGGAGTGGGCGGACATCGTCGTGATGACCCGCGGCGACAAGGGGAGCACGATTCTGTCCGCGGAGGGGAAGGTCGACATACCGGCGATCTCTTCACGACGCGTCGTGGATGTCACCGGTGCCGGCGATGCGTACCGCGCGGGGTTCTACGCGGGCCTCTCTCGGGGCCTCGACCTGCGGCACTGCGGACTCCTCGGGTCCGCGGTGTCGGGGTTCGTGATCGAGCGGCGGGGCACTCAGACGAACATTCCGACGTGGGACCAGGCCGTCGCGCGAGCCTCCCGCCATGCCTCGTTCTAAGGGAGAACGCGGCCCGTGAATTCGTCGGTTCGACTCCATGCGGAAGCCTTTATAAGGTTCCCCGCGGTTCGCCCGCCCCATAGGGGTTGGAGATGGCCATCGGCTTTGTCCTCATCAGCACCGCCCCCGCCAAGGAGCACGAAGTGTACAACGAACTCCTGAAGGTGAAGGAAATCGTTGAGCTCCATCCCCTGTTCGGCGAGTACGACCTCATCGCGAAGATCGAGGCGGAGGACTTCAACATCCTGGGGCAGGTCGTCGTGGACAAGATCCGGTCCATCCCCGGGGTCATCGACACGAAGACGCTCACCGGCATCAAGTTCTGAGGAGGTACCACATGCCGATCGACATTTTCGGTCCGACAGGCGCGATCACGTTCGTGACCATCCTGCTGCTGACGTTCTCGTTGTTCCTGGTCATCACCGGGGCGTTCACGGCGTACTTCGGGAGCGGCAAGAGCCGGAAGATCGGCGGCGGGCTCCTCGCCGGGGGCGTCGTGGTCGGCGTGGTCTGGGTCGTCGCCGCGGGGCCCCTCGACACGTTCGGGAGGTTCGTCCTGTGGGACGTCGTCCTCGAGACGATCCTCGTCCTCGTCGCCGCGATCATCGGCGCGATCGCCGCGATCGGCCTGTTCCTCCTCGCGATCATGAAGAGCTGAGGCCCCTCAGACGGGCGCCGCACCGGGAAGGCTTTATCCCGGCCCTCCCTTTGTCTACCGATGCCGCCCGATGTGCTCATCGTCCTGGGCAGCAAGACGGACGCCGAGGTCGGCAAGAAGGCCCAGGCGATCCTGAAGGAGTTCGGGGTCCCCCACGAGATGATCGTGTCCTCCGCCCATCGCACCCCGGATGAGCTGCAGGAGCTCGTGAAGGGCTCGCAGGCGAAGGTGTT
>VBML01000131.1 GCA_005878915.1 Methanobacteriota archaeon
CCTCTCGTACATCGCCTTCGTAATCCCGATCGTCGCGGTCTCCCTCGGGTACGTCGCGGGCAACGAAGTGCTTGATGCACTCGTCCTGGCAGGCGCGGGGATGACGCTCGCCGGAATCTGGTTTTCCACGTCGAAATGGGTCACCGCGGGCGTCCACCGAGCGTTCTCGAAGCCCGCCCCGGCGAACCCCGCGGCGGACGACCCGCCGGGCGACAAACGGTGAATGAATCAACTCGACAGGGAGATCCCGAAGCGGTTTCGGAGATCGCTCCGGGTAGGGTAGGGCCTCTCTAGGTTCTCCAGGTGCCACGCCGCGGCCGCGTTCGCGAACCGGAGGCAGGCCTTCGCGTCCCGCCTCGCCATCGAGGCGCGCACGTACGCAGCGTTGAAGATGTCTCCAGACCCCGTGGGGTTCGCGGAAGCCACAGGGAACGCCCTAGCGCTCCAGACCGAAGCGCGGGTGAAGGCGGTCGAACCGCGTCCCCCCCGATGGATGACAACCTCTTCGGCCCCTTCCTCCAGGAGCGCGGCCGCACCCGCCTCGACGGAAGAGAGTCCGGAAAGGTTTCGGACCTCGTCCTCATTCCCAAAGAAAATCGATGTGTGTCGGAGAGCCGAGAGCGCGGCCTTCCTGCGGTGTGCGGGCCAACCCTCCGGGTCCGTTGCGATGTCGAGGGACGTGACGACCCCCGCCCTGCGCGCCTTCGCAAGGAGCGTGACGGTTGACGCCCCGATGAGCCGTGAGGTCCACCAGTACCCCGCGCGGTGGAGGTGACGCGCGCCCACGACCCATGAATCGGGGACATCGGATGGCCGGAGGTCGACGTTCGCTCCCGCGGCGGTGATGAGGTGGCGCGTGGCGTCCATGAACGTCACCGCCATCGTCATGCCGGTCGCCCTCGACGACGATGTTCGGAGACGGGCGTCCACCCGCCCTTTTCGGTACGCCGCGCGAAGGACACCGCCCGCCCAGTCTCGCCCGATCGCGCCGACGAACCTCGAACGGCCACCGAGGGCGGCGAACGCGAGGGCGAAGTTCGTCGCGTTTCCTCCGGGGAGGTGACGAAGAACCGGAACCTGTGACTGCTGGTCCCCCGATCCTCTCGAGGGCAGCGGAGGCGTCACCACATCGAGGATCGCATCTCCGACGGCGAGGACATCGGTTCGGGGGCGGGCCACCGGCCGCGGATGGCCGATGGACTACTCAAGGGCTCCGCGGATTACTCCCGCCAAAGCCCCTGTCTCTTCAGCTCCTCGATTACGATCTTGTAGTCCGCGGGTCGGCCGCACTTCGGGCAGAAGATCGATCCGTGGGCATCCCTCGCGGGGTCGGGCCCCTCCCACCCGCAGTACCGACACGCGGCGTCGTGCACCGACATCAGAAGAAGTCCTCCAGGGTGAGTTCCTTCTTCGTCTTCTGAAGCTCGATCTTTTTCGGCTTGTCCTCGCCTTCAAACCCCTCGTGGAACAGGTCCGCCTGGACCGTGCCCATCAGGAGGGCCTTCTCGTCCCAGCCGTACACCTCCGTCACGTACGCGAGGGTCTGGGCGACGCGCCGCGCATAGTACTCCCAATCCGCTTTGAATTCGAAAACGCGACCGGACATCCATGGCTCGACGTGCATCGGGGACTTCCGCGCGTCGACGACAATCCACGAGACCTTCATCCCCGGCACGACCTCGTATCCCAGCTCCTTCAGCTTTCGCGCCGCCAGGACGTTGGACATCGAGTCCGGATTCACGTACTTGCTATCCTGCGCGACGGTACGGGAGATCACGAGGGGCTCCAGGGGGTCGCCCTCATCGGGGACCATGTCTGGCGGGAGATGGCCCGCCTTGATCTCGTTGACGATCTCCTTCGCGAGGCGCACCGCCCCCTCGATGTCGTTCTCGAGGACGCGATCGAAGACGCGTTTCTGGGCCTCGCTCTGGAGGTCGAATGCGTCCGTGCGTCGGATCTCATACCCGCGTACGATCAGTTCGTCTGCCACGGGCCACGCGGTCTTCGCCGCGTATCGCTTCTTCTTCCCGTGGCTGAAGAACGTCCGGAAGACCCGCTCGAGCTCCATGTTGACGTTCGTCGTGGTGAACCGCTCGGCGACCTTCCGACCGAACTCGACACTGCCCTCCTTGTCCTTGCGCGGGGATTCGAGGAAAATCGAGTCCGTATCGCTATAGATCACACGAACGCCGTCCGCCTCCAGCTGGGAGATCACGGACTTGATGTTCTCCCGCGCGAACGCGGTGATGCTCGCACCGATCTGCGGGTTCGTGAAGCGGTAGAAGGATGATGCGAGGACGCCGTAGAACGCGTTCATCAAGATCTTCACCGCGTCCTGCAGGCGGCGGTAGTACTCGCGCTTCTCCGGGTCTGCTTCCGCCTTCATCTTCGCCTTCACCTCCCGCCGCTGGACCATGAGGTCCCCCAAGATTCGCGGGAGGAGGCCGGCCCGCTGCTGTGCGTTCAGGAATCGAACGCCGATGGGGCTCTCGATCGTCCCCGACTCGCTGAGAGTCGTGAAGCATATGTTCTTTTCTATAATAATCGATGGATACATCGATGAGAAGTCCAGAGCGATGACCCATTCGTAGAGGCCTGGCTCCAGGCTGTGGACGTACCCGCCCTCGATGGACTTCCCGCCCGAGCCCGTGCGGGTCATCGGGACCGCGACGCCCTCCCGGTCCGCGGCTCGGATGAGGATCGAGTCGATCATCGTCGATGTGCGGCTATTGAACGTGTCGTCCACGGGGAGCTTCGATACGATGGCAAGGTCCATCGCCTTGTCAAGGCGGGCGACCTTCTCCAGTACCCGCAGGGCGAGCTCGGCATCCTTCTTGCAATACTCGAGGACCTTCTCCCGATTCCGCGCCCACTCGTCGTCCATGTGGACGCGGTCCACGTCCTGCTTCCCCTCGCCCAGGAGCCACTTGCCGATTGCGTCGAGCGTCTCCTGTTTCGGGTGGAGCTCGAGCTTCACCGCCCACCACGCGTCGGCGATGATCCGCCCGTGCGCCCGCCAGAAGCGCTCGCCGATGTTGCTGATTCCCTGGCCGTCGCGGGAGAGCGCGAGGGACATGATGCCATGGGCCTTCGCCCGCTGCTCCAGGATCGGCAGGTCGTATCCGTCGATGTTGTACCCGGTGATCACGTCGGGGTCCGCCTTGGAGATGAATTCAATGAACTGCCGGATGATCTCCTTCTCGCTCCCTGTGAGAATGTCTGTCTTGAGCGCACCGCCCTCCCGCCACGCGAGGCCCAGGCAGAGGATCGTGGGGTCCGCGATCGTGTTCTCGATATCGAATGATACGACCCGCAGCGGGGGGTTGAACGGTTCGCAGGGTTCGAACCGCTCGGCTTTCACGACAAGCTCCGTCGTGTACTTGCCCGTCGTCGGAGTGCCGTGCACGCGGACGCACGCCGCGAGGTCGAGATCGTACATGAACCGATGCGCGAACGGGATATCCGCGGCCATGACCTCGGACCCGTGCTTCCGCGCTCGCTCCCGGTATTCGGGGGTCTTCCACGGGTGCTGGAGGGTGACCTTCGCGCACGGGGTCTTCCGCCCTTGGACCTCCAGCTCGACGGTCTCCAGCTTGAGGACCTCGGAGTCCCGCTGCAGGTAGTTCAGGAGGACCTGCGACGGACGCACCGCGTAGAAATACGGCTTGAATCCGCGGTACTCGGCGACAATCGATTCACCGTGGCGGGTCCGGCCGAAGAGTTCGATCACGGGCTCCTCCTGGGGGCCCTCTCGGCGGTACGACGCCGTCAGTATGCGAATATCCCAGGAGTCCGTCATGCCCTTGCCACGATCTTGATCACGTCGCCATCCTGGACCGAGTAATCGTGCCCCACGACCATCCTCGTGCGAGCGTTG
>VBML01000169.1 GCA_005878915.1 Methanobacteriota archaeon
GACCGGGCTTCCTACAACCCCGGCGAGACGATGCGGATCACGTACCAACTGACGCCACGCGGCAGGACGCGGTTGCCCTCGAGTTTCGTGTTCCTGATTGGGATGCCGGGTGCCCCGACGAAGACCGTGCAAACTACATCGGATCGCGGCGACCTCACGTATACGATCCCGGCGGGGGCGAACACCGGCCAGGTCTTCATCACCGTCCAGGAGGGCGCGACGGGTGCCTTCGCCGTCGAGGGGGTCACGATCGGACAGGTGAACCCTCTGTGGACGGATGTCGCCGGCGTTCCCGCGATCGTCGTCGTCCTGGGACTGTTCGTCATCCTCGCGTTCATCATGATCATCCTGATGTGGCGGCGGATGCTGCCGGGGATGGCCCCGCGGGCGCCTTCGGAGAAGGCCCTCCCGATCTCGCGGCCCCCGCCCCCCGCGACGGCGATGCCGGGACCCGCTCCGATGAGCGTGACGTGCAAGGCGTGCGGCGCCCCGATCGAGATCACGACGAGCAAGCGGCCGATCGAAGTGATGTGCCCGAACTGCGGCGAGACCCAGATGGTCCAGTAGACGGCCGACTCCATCCTCAGCGTGGTCGGGATTCCTAGCGCGCAGAGCGCTTCCCGAGAACCGCTCCGATGTTCCGAATCCCCCGCCGAATCGTCTCCCGCGAGGCAGCGTACGAGATTCGGAGATGACCTTCGCCGAGCTGCCCGAAGGCGCTCCCAGGGGTGACGGCGACGTGTCCCTCCTTCAGAAGACGCTCGCTCACCTCGTGGGCCGGAGTCCCGCCGTCGTACCGCGGAAAGAAGTAGAACGCTCCCCCCGGCCGGAACGCCTGGAGCTGGGGAACCCGCGAGAGCTCCTCCGAGGCGATGTCCCGCCGAGCCCGAAACTCTGCGACCATCTTCTCGACGGGGGCCGTCGGTCCCGTGAGGGCCGCCCTCGCGGCCCGCTGCACGAAGCCGGGGACGCACGTGATCGTCTGCTCCTGGACCTTCACGATTTCCTTCAGGAGGGACTTCTCCGCGGCGAGCCATCCGACCCGCCAGCCCGTCATCGCATACGTCTTCGAGAACCCGTGCACCGTGATCGTGCGATCGAACATCCCGTCGAGGGATGCCGGGGAGATGTGGCGGCCCTCGTAGATGATCTTCTCATAGATCTCGTCGGAGATCAGGAAGAGGTCATGGTCCCTGCACGCGTCAGCGATCCCCCGGAAGACGTCTTCCGAGAAGACGACCCCCGCGGGGTTCGACGGGCTGTTCACGAGGACCGCTTTCGTCCTCGGGGTGATCGCCTCCTCGATCGCGTCGGGGGTCATCAGGAACCCGGCTTCGTCCGCTGCGGGAACGGGGACGGGCCGTCCGCCGGCGAGGCGGGTCATCGGGTCGTAGCTCACCCATCCCGGGTCCGGCATGAGGACCTCGTCCCCCGGTTCCACGAGGGCCATGATCGCCAGGAATAAGCAGTGCTTCGTCGGCGCCACGAGGACGTTGTCCGCGGTCGCGGGGATCCCGTTCTCCCGCTGCGATTTCTCCGCGATCGCCTCCCGAAGCTCCCGCAGCCCGAGGGAGCTGACGTACTTCGTCATCGGCACGTCGTCGAGGGCCCGCTTCGCCGCCTCGATGATGTGCGCGGGCGTCGGGAAGTCCGGCTCACCGATGCTGAGGTTCTCCACCCGCTCGCCCTTCGCCTGGAGCTCCTTCGCGAGGGTTCCCAATCGCACGGTCGGAGAGGGTTGAATCGCCTTCACGCGGGAGGCAACGGGCTTCATCGCCCCGCACAAGGGGAAGGCGGTAGAAAAGCTTGAGCGCCCGGAACCTCAGGGGGCCCGCGTTCGTCCAACGAGCTCGGAGTACAACCGGTGGGCCCGCGGACTCGTTCGCCAGTCCCCGCCGATCTTGAGGGCGGGGAGCACGCCTTGCCCCGCGCGAAGCGAGAGGTACTTCGCGGAGTACGAACCTCGCGTGGCCAACGCCTTCAGCGGCTTGAGTTCGTCTTCCCGTGTTCCCACCTGATCCAAGAGGTCGAGGAGCGAGCGGGCCATCGCCTCCCGCAGGAAGGACTCGAGGTCCGCGAGTCCCTCCGAGTGCGCACGATCGAGGCCGCGGAGGTACCGGAGCCGGTCCGGCGGGAGGACATGCACGGGTGGCCAGTTGTGCTTCAGGAAGTGCAGGTTCAGGAGGAGCCGCCCGACCCGGCCGTTCCCATCGCTGAAGGGGTGGATCGACTCGAACTCGAAATGCATCCATGCGGCTAGCGGGAACACGCCCTCGCCCGCGACGTCCCGCTTCGCGTACGCCTCCTCCCACGCGGACATCTGCGGGATCACCTTCTCCATGCGGGGCGGGACATGCCTCACTCCCGCAATCCGGACGTTCACCCGCCGCCACTGCCCCGCGTCCGGCTTGATTCCATGGAACACGGCTTCGTGCAGGCCAGTCGCGGTCGCCATGCGAACAGGTGCCGCCCGTCGCTGCAGGAGGCCGCGGAATGCGGCGTCGTGGTGAATCGTTTCGAGGATATCGGGGACGGGCCGATTCGAAACTCCTCGTTGCTGGAGGAGCAGCTTCTCCACGTCAGACCATGTGAGCGTATTGCCCTCGATTGCATTCGTGCCCCAGGTGTTGAGGGCACTCGTCCTCTTCCACACGGGGTCCGGAATCGTGTCCAGCGGGCCGCTTGTCAGGAGCTCAGCCCTCAGGCCCTGAAGTATGTCTTCGAGCATGGGTTATTCCAATGACATACTAAATATTTAAGAAAGTATGGATTCCGTGCAAGATTTACACAATAGACATACAACGTCTAACGATGGGCGAAGTACGCGCGGACCTCCGCTTTGCTTACGCGGTCGATCCGAGAAAAGCCGAACCGTTCGAACTGAATGAAGTCGTCCGCCTTCAGCGCCGCAGCCGCGGGCTCAGCCATACCCCGCGCCTCTGACCCGTCTGGCATCACGACGTGCGCGTTCACGCCGTGCGTGACCCACTGGATCTTCGGGATGTCCCGGTTCTCCATCGAGAGGAATTGCGCCTTGTGGTCGAGGCGGACGTTGCAGAAGTCCTTCAACCGGACGTCCATCCCGCGCAGCTTCTCGAAATCCTCGCGGGTCACGTGGACCTTCGCGGCAATCGGTATCGTGCGTTCCCCCCGACCCGGGAAGTCGGGATGGAGGGGGACCTTCAGCGGGCCCGTCACCGGGAGTCCAGAGATCTCCACCGCCACGGGGTCGGGGACGAAGAAGTAGCGGTTCGCGTCCTTGTCCACGAGCCTCCGGTTCTCGGCGTACAGCGACTCCGCGGGCACCTCGACGTCCGTGAGGCTGAGCCCGAAGGACAGGACGAACGCCCGCAGCGCCGCGGGCCGGAGGCCCCGCCGTCGCAGGCTCTGGAGGGACCACGTCCGCGGGTCGTCGTACCCGCTCAGGCGGCCCTCCTCCACCTCGCGGCGGATCCCGGACTTCGACAGCTCGAGGTCCTTGAATCGAAGCATCCCGAAGTGGACGAACTGCGGGCGCCTTGCAATCCCGAGGGCGTCCCAGATCGCCGACTCCATCATGTCCTCAATCACGAGGTCCTTCCCTCGAATCACGTGCGTAATCCCGAGGAGATGGTCGTCCACAGCCCACGAGAACTCCAGGAGGGGCCACACGCGATACTTCGTGCCGACCCGCGGGTGCTCGCGTTCGGCAATCCGGAAGAGGACGCGGTCGCGGAACGCGGGGTTCGGGTGCGCGATGTCCGTCTTCAGACGCAGCACCGCTTCGCCTTCATGGTACTGACCGTCGAGCATCGCGCGCCACATCGCGAGCGTCTCGTCGACCTCCTGCGAGCGGTGCTCGCACGCCTTCATCTCCTTCCGGAGGGCCTGCAGTCGTTCCGCCGTGCACTCGCATACGAACGTCCGGCCCGTCCCGATCAGGGTTTCCCCCCATTCGTAGTGGAGGGGAATCCGGTCGCTCTTGTATACGACGTCGTGAATCGTGATCCCCGCCCACTCGAGGCCCTCCCGGACTTGGTCGTACGCCTCTGGGAGGATCGGTTTCTCCTCGGACCCGATCGTGTCGTCGAAGGCCAGGATGAGCTTCCCGCGGTACCTCTTCGCGTACTCATCGTTCAGGAGGAACGCCCGGGCGTTCCCGATGTGGAGGGGGCCGCTCGGGTACGGCGCGAGGCGGACGACAACCTTCCCCTCCTCCGCGCCCGCGAGCGGCGGGAGTTCCGCGGGCCCGGCCTCCGGCTTCCGCACTAGGAGCTCGGGAGCGAGGGCCTCGAGCTCCGCCCGTTGGGCCTCGGCGCTGAGGGCGTTCACCTCACGGACGACCGCCTCGACTTCTCCCATGATCTCCCGGGCCGTCGACCGGAGGGCAGGCTGTTCCGCGAGGATCTTCCCCGTCACGGCCTTCGCGTCGGCCCTCCCGCCATGGAGGACCGCGTTCTGGAGCGCGTATTTCCTCGCGATGTCCCGAACCATCGCGCGCCGGATGGTGGGCCCTCCTATTTACGTTGTCTCTGGAGAGAATGCACGCGGGCCCTCGAATTGCGCGCACGGGTCCGCCGCAACCGCTAAAGCCCGACAACGATTCGCCGCGCGGGGATTGCTGTGGCCATCCGACCCTGGCTCGAGAAGTTCTCAGAGGACGTCGTGACTGTGAAGGATCGCACGAGCCGGGAGCTGGAGTGTACGAGGATCCTCGTGAAGCACCCCCGACAGCCGGTCCATTTCACGGACCTTGACGGACACGAGGCGGTGGGGAACCTATGGTCCACCCGCGACCGCGTCGCGACGGCGATGAACACGACGCGCGATGCGCTCATCGGTCACCTCATGGAGGCAATGTCACATCCGGTCGACTTCGAGGTCCAAGGGACGGCCGGGTTTCTGAAGAATCAATCCACGGACGTCGATCTCGTCGACTCTCCCGTCCCGAAGTTGTTCCCGAAGGACGCGGGCCGCTACATCACGGCGGGGGTATGGGTCGCGGAGTGGGAGGGGAAGAGGAACCTGTCGTTCCATCGAATCCTGATCCTGGATGCCGCTCGCGGCGCGTGCCGGATCGTGCCCCGGCATCTGAACCACATGTACCAGGAGGCCCTGAGGGCGGGTCAGGAGCTGAAGGTCGCCGTGTGCATCGGCCTGGACCCCTGGAGCCTCATCGGCGGCGGGACCTCCGTCGAGTACGGGGTGGACGAGATGCGGATCGCGTCCGCCCTCAAGCACCGCACGCTCGGCGCCGGTGTCAGCGCGGTGAAGATCAAGAGCGGACTCACGGTCCCGACGGATGCGGAGTATGTGCTCGAAGGCCGGCTGACCAACGAACGTCACGCCGAGGGGCCCTTCGTCGACGCGGTCCGGACGTATGACCGCGTTCGGCAGGAGCCCGTCCTCGTCGTGGACCGCGTGTACCACCGCGATGACCCGATCTTCCACATCATCGTGGGCGGGCTCGATGAGCACTTCATGTTCATGGGGATGCCACGGGAGCCGATCATCCAACAGGCGGTGTCCCGCGCGGTGCCGAGGGTGAAGGCCGTCCGCCTCACGGAGGGCGGGTGTGCATGGCTCCACGGGGTCGTCTCGATTCGAAAGCAACACTCCGGGGACGGGAAGAACGCGATCATGGCCGCGTTCGGTGCGCACACGTCGATGAAGCAAGTGATCATCGTCGACGAGGACATCGATATCTTCGATGACCGGGACGTGGAGTGGGCGATTGCGACCAGGTTCCAGGCCGACCGAGGCCTCGTGGTTCTCCACGGGGTGCGCGGGTCGTCGATTGACCCGAGCGGAAACGATGGCGTCACCGCTAAGCTCGGGATTGACGCGACCCGCCCGTTGGCGGGGAAGCCGGAGATGTTCGACAAGGCAACACTGTAGCCTCGCCACTGAAAACTACATGCACTAGAAACATCCAAATATTCCATTCTATATTTACATTCACGTGGCAGCTGCCAAGAGGGTCGTGCAAACAGACGTCGATCCGGCCTTGTACGAATTCGTCGTCAAGACCGCGAAGTCCAAGGGCCTGACCCTCAAAGAGGCCACGCGCGAGGCCCTACGGTCTTGGGCGGCTCAGGAGGGAAACCTCTCCTGGGACCCGCTGTTCGATCCGTCATGGGGCTTCCCTGGGCCTGTGAAGAAGGACGCGTCGAAGGTGAACGAGGTCATCTACCGGCGGCGGAAACGGTGAAATTGTTTCTCGATTCCGGGGCGTTCATCGCGCGGGCCCGCAGGGAGGACCCGTATCACTTGCGTGCGGTGGACCTGTTCACGGCAATCTCCCGCGGGGACGTCCCATATTGGCGTCTCTACACTTCGAACTACGTGATCGACGAGACGGTCACGTTCCTCCTCTACGAGGCGGGTCCACGGGTCGCGGTGGAGACGCTCGGGCGGATGCGGACCTCGCCAAACCTCCGAGTTCTTCGCGTCACCGATGAGGTGGAGTCCGCGGCGGACACCGTCTTCTCTCGCCACGCGTCCTCGCGAGTGTCCTACACGGACTGCACGACGAAGGTGCTAATGGAGCGGGAATCCATCGACGCGGCATTCTCCTTCGACCGGGACATTGAGGTCCTCGGGCTCACCCGGGTTCCCTAGGGGCACTGGCCCCAAATGGGGCAGGTATTGAAGAGCAGAAGCCTGAGGCGTTCGATAAAGCCACCCTCTGAAACGGCCACAAAGAGCGTACCAATCAGCGTATCTCCAGGGAAGCCCGTCGCCCGCCCGGAGGGGCCATGCGGGTCGCCTCGATTCTCGCCGTGTCTGTGCTTCTACTGCTGAGCGCGCTATCGATGCCGCTCCCCTCCCGCGGGCAGGACGAGTCCCTCGTGGTACGTATCGGAGACCTTGGCGAGTTGCGCTCCCGCAACCCGCTCGGGACGTCCCTGCATTGGTTCGGAGACGCGGACGACTGGGGAGCGGGCATCCTCCAGCCGATTTACTCGCACCCGCTCTTGCGCCACTTCGCCACCCGGGAGCTCGAGCCGTACATCGCGAAAGGCATCGACGCGAACGGCAACGGCACCTTCGATCCTGGGGAGTACGGAGCGTTCGGAATGCTGCCCGTGACAAACGCATCGGACATCATCGTCTACTTCGATTTCAACGGGGTCCGGTGGCATGATGGCATCCAGATGACCGTGATGGATCTCCTGTTCTCCCTGCAAATCGAGGCGATGCGCCCGGATTTCGAGGCGTACGTCCGTCCCCTGATGGACCGCGGCGGGGGCCCTGCGTCCAACTTCACACACGACCGATGGCTCGCAGTCAGTTTGACGCCAAAATCGTGGGCGGGCGAGGCGGGTCTGCTAGGCGACCCTGGACTCCGCGTCGCGGTGCGGTTCCGCCTCCAGGTGCCCTATCAGCCCTTTTTCGAAATCACCCTCGCCGACCTCTGGCTCCTACCCCGCCATGTGTGGGAGGAGACCGGCGGCATGCGTCACGGGGACTTTGGCCGCGCCGTCTTTCCCGAGGGCGATCCGCGGGCGGGGCAAGGGATTCCCGTGACCGAGACCCTGTACTCTCCATTCGACCTCGCTGCGGCGACAGGTTGGCAACCCAGGGACGCCGACGTGATCGGCTCTGGGCCGTTCTGCTTCTCGACGTGGGTCGCAGGAATTCACGCCCGCATCGATCGGAACCCGACGTACTTCGTCGGCGCGGATCCGGACAACGCTGCGGTCGTGTACGACCCTCGCATAGCGGCAATCCTCCACCGGCCCTCCTTCGAGGGGGTGGAGTTCCTCCCGTACAGGACGCAGCTGGGGCGCGTTGCGGCTATCGAGGCGGGCGAGATCGACCTTGTCCGCGGTAGCTTCCCTGTGGAAGCGACCATTCTCATCCAGAAAGATGCGCCAGGTGTCCGCGTATGGGCCGCCGGCGACCGCGGACTTGTCTTCTTAGCGTACAACATGCGGCGACCTTGGCTCGGATACAATAACACGCAGGGGGGAGACGCTGCGGACGCCGGACGCCCCCTTCGAGCCGCCCTCTCGCACCTCGTCGACCGAGATGCGATTGTTCGGATCCTGCTTCAGGGCTATGGGGTCGCCATGGACAGCGTCGTGAGCCCGGCGACCACGTTCTGGTACAACGCCTCGCTCAACCGGATTCCTTATGACCCCGCGCGGGCGGTGCAGATCTTGGACAGCGCAGGGTGGCCGGACCCCGGGGGCGCCTGCCTGGAGGACGGTACGGGCTGCCGGAGCCTTCCCATGGTCGGGACACAGCCTGTCGAAATCCTGACGACAACCGCCGATGTGGACCCGGTGCGAGCTTCCGCCGAGAGGCTGATTGTCACCGCGGCACGCTCCGTTGGGCTGAACGTTCGGCCGGGGCGGCCTCTTTTCGATCCCGTCGATCCGTGGGCCGAGTTCCGGAGGGGGAGCTTCGACCTCGCGATTCTCAGGGCCGGAATCGATGGGACGGACCCCGACTACCTGTTCGCGCTCCTCCACAGCACGGGGAAGGCAAACGACGCGGGCTACCGAGACCCTGTCTTCGACGATGTCGTCGAGCGGGCCCGCCGCGCGGGCGACCCCTCAGAGAGACAGCGGTTCGTGAGACAGGCCCAGGGCCTCGCCATGGACGATCGCCCCGTGGAGCCGCTGTACTCCGCGACCCTAATCGAGGCGACCCAAAACCGGTTCTCTAACTGGACCGAGGGGTACCGCGGCCTCTGGAACTTCTGGTCGTGGATCGGCGCGCGCTCGCTCGTCGCCCCGCGACCCCCCTTGCGAATCGAAATTGACAATCCCGGGGTCGTGGGCAGCGGGGCCATCACGGTAATCACGGTCGTCGCCCGCAACAAGACGGGAGCGCCGGTCCAAGGAGTCATCGTGACCATCCGCATCAACGAGGGTGACGGCGGACAATTCATCGGAGGAGCTGGAGGGGAAATAACTGGACCCACCGGCAACAACGGCGACCTCGACGTCCGGTACGAGGCCCCGGTCGTCGCATGGGAGCGGTACGTCCACTTCCTTGTGAGCGCGCATGACGCGTCTTCGGGGAGCACTGCGACGTCCTCCTTCCTGTTACTCGTTGTTCCACCGGGCACCGCGTTCTTGAGCCTCCGTGTCTCCCTCCCTGGCGGAGATCTGACGATTGCAGGGGCGCCTCTCCCGGTTCGTGTGGAACTCCGAGACGAGTTCGGAGACCTCGTCGGCGATGCCCACATCACCGGCGGGGTCGTGCCCGCGGGCGGGACCCTCGAACCGATCAGCGGGCGTTCCGACCGGATGAGGAACGTGCTTTTCGTTCCCCCCGGTGCGGTCACGGCAGATACGGACTACCAAGTTTCCTTCGATGCGGAAAAACCCGGCTACCCCCCGACCAGGGCCATCGTCTCCATCCTCGTCGTCCCCGAAACGGCAGGTCCCGCTCCCCCGCCATCCTCGCCGGACGCTTTCCTGCCCATCATTGCGGTCGTTGGTGCGAGCGCGGCCCTTGCCACGGTGGCCATCGCGTGGGCCATACGAAGGCGGTCACGACGATGAGGGCTGGTGCCAGCCGCGAACCGGCCGACAGAGAGGGGCCTCCATCGCCCGGGGGTCGGGTCGCTGTTTCATGGCTCGGGGCGGCCTGCCCCTCTACAAATCCGCGTACAGGTCGGTGTATCCGCGCTACCCCGATTCCGTCGCGGAGGGCTATGCGAGTTGCCGTCGTGCTCGCGGTCGGGGTACTCCTACTCGCTGGGCTTGTAGGCATCGCACCCTCGGGAAGCGCGGGGAATCCCCCGATCGTACTGACCGTCGGGAATCGGGACGAGATCACCTCCCGCAACATCCTGCGTCTGCCCCTGGGCCCGTATTACGCCGACGAGTCGACCAGGGGTGTTTTTGAACCCGTCTACTCCAGCCTCGTGATCAAGGACGCCTCGACATCGACGCTCCTGCCCTACATCGCCAAGGGCGTCGACGCGAACGGCAACGGGGTCTTTGAGTCGACCGAGTATGGGATCTTCGAAAAGAGGCCGGGGACGAACGCGACGGACGTGACCGTGTATCTGGACTTCAACGGCGTCCGGTGGCACGACGGTGTGCAAATGGACGGGATGGACCTCATGTTTTCGTTCCGGGTCTTTTCCCTCGGCTGGTGGCCTTCGCAGCTCCGGTCGTCGCTGTTCAACACGACGGCGAACGACGTGGACGTAGACTTCACGGCGAAGTCCTGGGCCGGAGAAAATTCCTTAGCGGGGAATCCGGGGCTCCGCAGCGCGGTGCGGTTCCGTCTCCAGACGCCGTACCCGCGGTTCTACGAAGTCGCGCTCGGACAGATCATCATCCTCCCTCGTCACCTCTGGGAGGTGACGGGAGGTGGGCGCCATCCGGACTGGGGTCGGCTCGTGTATCCCGAAGGCGACCCACGGGCCGGCCACATCGTGCCTTTCAATGAGACCGCGTACAAACCCTTCGACTATGTCGCCGCGCTTCAATGGGAGCCCTCGGACTCCGATGTCGTCGGTTCCGGGTCGTTCCGGTTCACGAGATGGGTCCGGGGCGCCTATCTCCAACTCGACCGGTACGACTCGTACTTCGTCGGGGGCGAGGCCTCGGACCCCGCAATCGTGTACGACGCCCGAGTGACCTCGATCGTACACCTGCCATTTGTGGAGACAATCGTGTTCAAGGTGTACCGCACCGAGCAACTCGGCGTACTTGCCCTCGCGAACGGAGAGATCCAATACCTTCACGCCGCAATCGCGGCAGAGTACTTCCCCGACCTATTGAGCTACCCCGAAGTCCGTCTCTGGCCCTCCCCCGACCTCGGTTTCTCCTATATCGGGTACAACATGCGTCGAGTGCCCTTCGGCTACTCGACCTTCCCGCCGCGCGACAGTACCGCGGACGATGTCGGACTCCCGTTCCGGCTCGCCTTCGGTCATCTCGTTGACAAACAGACAATCGTTCGTGTGTGGTATGGGAACTTCGGCGTGCCCGCGGACGGTCCCGTGTACCCGGGGAACCTCCTCTGGTACAACGAATCATTGCCGCGGCTCTCATACGATCCCGTGGAGGCGGAGAGGATTCTCGACGGCGCCGGGTGGGCGGACCCGCCAGGACCGTGTTCGGCAAACGGGACAGGATGTCGAAGCCTCCCAGGCATCGGGACCCGACCAATCGAATTCCTGGTACCACCACGTCAGTACGACCCGGATGTCGCGTCGATTGTCTCTCTCGTCATTCCTGAAGCGCGCTCGATCGGCCTCAACGTCGTCCCCAGGACGATGACCGCAATATGGCCCAACCCAATCTCCGAAGGTGAGTTCGACATGTTCCTCTCGACCTGGATAATCCGGGACCCGGACCCCGAGTTCTTGTATTCGTTCTACGACTGTGAGAACATCAACGGACCGCTCGGCGGGCCCGGACAGAACTATGTTGGCTATTGCGATTCAGAGTTTGATTCCACGATTGAGCGGGCCGGCACGGAGATGAACGTGTCTCAGCGCCGTGACCTCATGAAATGGGCGCAGGGCACCCTCATGAGCGACCGCCCCGTGGAACCTCTCGTCTTCCGAACGGTCATCCAGGGAACGCGCCAGGACCGCTTCGTGAACTGGACTCGGGTCGCCGATACCCTTTGGAACTTCTGGTCGTGGATTGGGGTGAAGCCTTTCACGATACCCTCGCCGATTGCCATTACCCTTCGGTACGTCACGGCGATGGCGAGTGAGGGGCAGCAGCAGTTCGAGGCTGTCGTGAAATATCTTGACGGCAGGGCCCTCGCGGGCGCTGTTGTCACGTTCCGAATCCTTCCCGGGGATGGTGGCGAGTTCGTCGAGACCGGCGCAAGGAACATCACGGCCACGACGGGCTCGGCGGGGACGGTTTCCGTCGCGTATCGTGCCCCGCTCGTCCTCGGGGCCGCAAGGGATATCGTGATCGAAGTCACCGCGAGCCACCCGGATGCGATGTCGCCGGTCCAGCGCGGGTTCGTCCTCACGGTGTTCCCGGGCGATGCGCGGTTCCTGAGCTTCCGGGTTTCCCTGCCGGCGGGCGACATTGGCGTCCCCGACGCGTCCCTCCCGATCCGGATGGAGGTCCGAGACAACAACGACGTTCCAATGACAGATGCGGTTGTACGTGCCACAGTTAGCCCCGCGAACGGGACCCTCGACCGAGTGAATGGCACTGCTGCGGACATGGCGTCGCTGCTGTTCACCCCGCCATCCGACCTCCGCGCGACTCAGGGGTTCCGCATATCGTTCGACGCGAGGAAGCCGAGCTACTATTCCGCCTTCGCGAACGTGTCCGTCCTGGTTGTTTACCGCGAACCCGTCACGACTCTCCCCCCCTCCCCGTCCGTCCTTGAAGGAGACACCTTGCTCGTTGCGGGAATCTTGGCCGCGGGCGCCGTGGTTGCCCTCGTCGTCGCGTGGCCAGTGGTGCGTACCCTTAGGAGGCGTCGGCCGAAGGAGTAGGCCGCCGTCGCCCGCGCGGCCCGCGAGGCGCTCGAAAGACTTTAAGAGGCACCCGCCATAGGTCGCGCCGCTGGGCTCGTGGTCTAGCGGTTATGACATCGCCTTGACATGGCGAAGGTCACCGGTTCGAATCCGGTCGAGCCCATCTTTCCCCCCTGCCCGCATGGACCTTCCGCTGCAGGAAATTGGACTAGCGAATCACTTGAGATAACGACCGCGCTGAGATGATATACTCCGAGCCCGGAGGATTTTCGAGGACCTTGACGCGAGGTCCACACTCTTGTCTTGCCATAGCGGGCATCCTGGCCCTGCTCGCGAGCGGACTCGCCGGCGTACTCGTCGCGCCCCCCGCTCGCGGGCTCGGCGAACAGGTGTTCGAGAAGAACGTGGTCATCGGGGGCGGGGATCCGTCCCTCACCATCTGGTCCGGCCAGTCCGTCGCCCAGTCCTTCACCGCCACGGGGACGTACGTCCTCCTCAACCTGACACTCCGCATGAGGAACTCCGGATCGACAACGGACTCCATCAACATCACGATCCAGCCGGACGCGGCGGGTATCCCCTCCGGCACAATCCTCGCGGGCTCCGACCCCGTCGCTGGAGGTTCGGTCGGTACCGTCACGGTCCCCCTGTCGCCCACCCCGGTCCTTACGAACGGCGTCGTGTACTGGATCATCGCGATGAAGTCCGGAGGGCAGCCCGAGGGGTACTCCTGGTACCACAGCGGCGCGAACGTGTATGCCGGGGGAAAGGCGATGGTCAGCGGCGGTTCCTCGTGGGTGGACCCGGCCACG
>VBML01000059.1 GCA_005878915.1 Methanobacteriota archaeon
CCCGCCGTGAGGACGAGGAGATAGTCCGTCCGCCCGCCCGCCATCTCGTCCTGCGAGGGAACGCGTGTGATAAGGCTTCTGCCGGAAACGTTTATTGGGGCTCGCCCGCTTGCGCGCCGCATGCCGATCGAGCCACCCCGGGGGACGAACGACCACGGCCCCGATGCGATGGCCCGACGGCGGGCTGTCGAAGGGATCCTGCGGGAGACCGCCCAGCGCTTCGGGTTCCGCGAGATCGGGACGCCGACGCTCGAGTCCCTCGAGCTGTTCACCGCGAAGTCGGGGCCCGGGATCGTCAAGGAGCTCTACGCGTTCAAGGACAAGGGGGGGCGGGATGTCGCCCTGCGGCCGGAGTTCACGGCGTCCATCGTACGGTTCTACCTCTCCGAGCTCCGGAACCTGCCGAAGCCGATCAAGGTGTACTCGGTGGGAAACGTGTTCCGCTATGAGGAACCCCAGAAGGGCCGGTACCGGGAGTTCACCCAGTTCAACGCGGAAATCATCGGGGCGCCCGCGCTCCCGGGCGACGCGGAGGTCATCGCACTCGCCCTCGAATGTCTTCGAGCCGTTGGGATCAAGGAAGTGCAGGTGCGCATCGGCCACATCGGGCTCCTTCGCTCCTACCTCCGGCTCGCGCCGGAGGACCAAGGGAAAGTCCTCCATTGGCTCGACAAGCGAAACTTCACGGCCCTGCGGGAGGAGCTCCGGCGCCTCGAACTCCAGGACCTCGAAGATCCTCTGCGCCGGTTCGTCGAACTCAAGGGCGGGGTGGAGATCTTTACGAAGGCCGCAGAGGCCCTCCCCGGGGTTCGCCCACAGGGGTTCGAGTACCTGAGGTCCTTGGCGGCACGCCTGCGAGACTATGGCGTGGAAAACGTCACCTTCGACCTCGGGGTCGTTCGCGGCCTCGACTACTACACCGGAATGGTCTTCGAGGTCGACTCTCCGAACCTCGGCGCAGAGAAGCAGGTGATGGGCGGGGGCGCCTACAACCTCGCGGAGACTCTCGGCGGGGATCCCGTCCCCCAGACGGGGTTCGCCTTCGGACTCGACCGGATCCTGATGGCCGCGGACGCGGAAGGGGTGAAGCTTCCGACTTCCCGCCTGGACTGCTTCGTGATCCCCATCGGCGAACCGGCACAGTCGCGTGGGATCGAAGTCCTCCGTGACCTCCGGAGGGCGGGCGTGTCCGCGGACATCGACCTCGCGGCCCGTGGCCCCTCGAAGAACCTGGATTACGCGAACGCATTGCGGGCTCGGTACGCCGTGCTCATCGGTGAGGCCGAGCTGAATAAGAGACTGGTGTCGGTGAAGGACCTCGATTCCGGGAAACAAGAGGAGATCCCGCTCGAGGCGTTAATTGAGCGGGCGCGGGGTCAGCGACCGAGGGCCTGAATCCGCTTCGCCCAGTCCGCGAGGTGCGGGAACTCCTTCGGAATCTTTTCGCCGACGGTCAACAGCGGGGACATCCCTCCGTAGATGCCGAAGTCCGCGAGGCTCGGCTCCCCAAGGATCCACTCCCGCCCGTCGAGGATCGACTCGACCATCCCGAGGTGCTTGTGCATGTCCTGGCGAAACTCCTCCCGCCGCATCTCAAGGACGTGCCACGGGCCGCGTGCCCGCGTCTGCATCTCCTCGAAGACCCACCGCTCGTGGTCGTCTTGGAGGACCGGGGGAATCTTCGTGACGACGTACCGCCAGACCCGTTCCTCCAGGACTTGGTGCCCCCAGTTCTCCAGCGTCGCCGCGAGGCCCCTCTGGTTCCAAGGGTACAGCGTGGGCTTCGGTGTCGTCCTCTCGAGGAAGTCCGGGATGTCGTACCACATCACGGGATTCCCGTCCCATACAAGGGTGGGCACGTAATCCTGTCCCGTCGCCTTGATCAGCTCCGTCTTATCGTGGTACGGGACGCGGACGGTGTCGAAATTCGCCCCCTTGAACGCGAGGGAGCGATCCGCACAGATACAATAGTGGCTGATCGGCATCGAATACAGGACGGGACGGGAGCCCATGGCGAGACGAATGCGGGCCCCGTCTTAACGGCTTGCGCTTCCGGGGCTACGCCCGCCCCGCGGCCTTCAGGACGTGCAGCGCATCCGCCGTCACCCATTCGTTCGGGGTGGTCTTGCTCGTCCCGCCCCAATCCACCGAGTCGGTCCGCGCTTCCACGCCCGAAGAGACTCGGTACAGCCGCTGCTCCGCGGGCCACCCGCCCGCGGGGAGTCGCTTGCTCTCCAGGAGATCCAAGGCCTTGCGGCAGCGCGGATCTCGAATGCGTCCGATCTCTGCCATCGCCTTGAGCCCTCCGAGGACATCGTAGGAATAGTAGAGCGGGTAGTGTAGCAATACGAACTCCTTGTTCATGACGCGACCGCTGTGACGCCCCAGGAACAGGTTGCGACTGAGGAACACCTCCGCGGCCCGTCTTGCCGCGTCCCTCGCGGCGACATTCTCTGTCCGTTCGGCGTAGATGGCGAGTCCGAGCATCGCCTGCCGCGTCTCCCAGAACGAGGACGTGTCCGCTTCGGGATTCCGATCGCAGTTCCACCCCCCGTCCGGTCACTGCCAGTGCAAAAGACGTTCCGCGAGGGCGTCCGAGCGCTCATCGGCGATCCCGAGCTTCTCCAGGAAATAGAGCGCGTTGCCCTGCTGCGAGGCGCACCGTCGATACCGACCGCGCATCCGAGGAACCCCCGCTTTCCCATAGGACGCGGCTGCCGTCGTCGCCTCGAATTCGCGGTGGTAGACGGGCGCGAGCCAGCGATGGAGGACCTGGTCCCTCATCGCGAACAGGGAACGATCCCCACGCGGGTATCCGATGTCCGCGAGGGTCGCGAGAACCCAATGGGCCCCCTGCCATTTCGTGTAGGGATTCGGGATCCCGCGAAGCAAACCGCGCTTGTCGCGTCGCGCGAAGAGGGTGCGCACGCGCGGGGAGCGGCGGACCTCCCGCTCGAGTTCCCGAATGCCGCTGGACTCGCGGGTCTCCCCGAGGACGAGGACGCGGCTCTTCCATCGAATGGAAGGGTCCGCGGATTGGAGGAGAGTCTGAAGCACTCGATCCGATGTCATCCTACGGCGTCCCAGGCGACCGGGACGGGTAGCAGACTCGGATCAACATCCCACGGCCCATGGCTCGTCCGCAAATTCGCTTGTATAACAGTACGTCCAGAAGCCGTACCCCTGGTCGACGAGAGCAGCGTTCGCGTTGACCCCATCACAGTACACCACCGCAAGGATGCGCCCGTAGCTCCCTTGGGTCTGGAGATCGTCCTCATCAACGAGCGCGTGCGAATCAAGGCAGAGATCCGACAGGAACTGCTTTGCCTCCGAGTACCCAGGTTGTCCGCGCTCCGGTGTATCGACGAAGACGAGGCGGATCCGTATGCCGTCCACATCCAACGTGTCGCCGTCGACGACGTAGTCCACAGTGCCTTCGAAACAACGGGCCGACCCTCGACATAGCGGGGCCTCGGACGGTGGAGGAGGGGGAGGCGGTGGCGGCGGTGGGGGCGGCGGAGGTGGGGGAAGATTCCCCGCTGACGGAGCGTTTGACGCAACACGCCACAGAGAGGCAACCAGAATCACCGCGAGCAGGACGACGAGCCCCACAATGGAGATTATCCTTCGGCGTTTCATCGCACGGCTCGCAACCTGAACCTCTCGGCACGTGGATAAA
>VBML01000060.1 GCA_005878915.1 Methanobacteriota archaeon
GGATGAGCGCGATGTCCATGATCCGGGCCGCCCGGTTGTCCGGCTTCAGGCCCGTGATCATCCGGAGGTAGTCCTTCGCTGTGGCATACTTCGCGTTCGGCTTCACGACCCGTTGTCCACCGCGGATCCGGTGGAAGGCGGCAACGATCGTCGGGATTTTCGCGGTGAGCCGCACGGCCTTCCGGAGGTTCGCCTCCCGCGACATGTCGCTCAGTTCCGGGTCGAGGGCTCCAAGGGCCGACACGGCGGTCCGCAGCGCGTCGATGGGCGCGGTGTTCTTAGGGAGGACCTTCAGGAGGGACACGATGGCGTGGGGGATGGGCCGGTTCGCCGCGAGGTCGCCGCTGAAGGCCGCGAGCTGCTCCCGGTTCGGGAGGCGGCCGTACCAGAGGAGGTACGCGGTCTCCTCGAACGTGGAGAACTTCGCGAGGTCCCGGATGTCGTACCCGCGGTACAGGAGTCGACCCTGGACGCCGTCGACCATGCAGATCGTCGTCTGCTTCACGTAGACGTCGTCCAGGCCCTTGTCGATGCGCGGGGGCCCGGTCCCGCCGCCGAGGGAGCCCATCGCAGTCCTTCCTGTCCCCGCCCGGGGCCCGAGTCCCCGAAAAGGTGCCGTTGCGGAGAGCGGGCTGGCCTCTTAGAGATTTCGTCAAGTAGCGAAGTTCGCCGTCTCACACCGGGAGGCGCACGACGGCATCGACGATGATTCCGATCAGGAGGAAGCCGAGGAACACGCTCGAGTACTTGTACCCGGTCCACGCGGTTGCAGCGCTCGGGTCCCTGGAAAACCGCCACGTCACATAAACGAGGCCCGCTGCGGCGCCGATTGCAACGAGGACGTACGCGGCTCCGAACGCGGGTGTGAGGGCGAACGCCACCGCGACGCCCGCGACGAGGATCGAGGAGCCCGCGATCGCCCGCACGGCGGTGCGGTCGTCTCGCGTCGCGGAAAGCATCGGGAGCCGTGCACGGCGATAGTCATCCCGCTGGCGGTACGCGAGGGCCCAGAAGTGCCCCGGCGTCCAAAGAAACACGAGGAGGGCGATGAGGACGGCCGGGAGCGACACGGACCCGATCGCAGCGGCGGAGCCCGCGAGCGCGGGACACGACCCGGCGAAGCCCCCGATCACGATGTTGCTCTCGCTGCGCCGCTTCAGTCCGAGCGTGTACACTCCGAGGTACGTCGCGACGCCGAGGGCGATGAACCCCGCGGTGAGGGGATTGTCGAGGAACCAGGCGACGATGAGTCCACCCGCGACGAGGAGGGCCCCGAACGCGAGCACCTTCTGCGGCGGGTGAATGCGACGCATCGGCAGGGCTCGGTGGCGGGTCCGGTCCATCAAGAGGTCGATGTCCCGGTCCACGTACGAGTTCAGGACGCTGGATCCCGTGGAGGCGAGGAAGCCTGCGATGAGGAGCGCGCCGAGGCGGTTCGCCCCGATCTGGGTCCCGGACGTGGCGATGTATCCCGCGAGGGCCACGAGCATCAGCAGCCCTGCAATTCTGACCTTCATCAGCTCGAAGTAATCCCGCCAGGCGGCCATCGCAATGCGAAGGCAACGGACGAAGAGTCGGTATTAACCTTTGGACCGCACGACCGAGTACCAGTCTTCGCGGGGTCGAACGGATTCACATCGCGCCGATTTGTTTCAGCAGGCCGACGAGGTCGTAGAACAGCTTCTCCTCCACGATCTCGCCCTTGCTCCAGTGCGCGACCGTGCAGAAGTCCACGCTGAACCTCTTCCCCGTCGGCTGGATGAGACCTCGCTCGGTCTTCAGTGGCCCTTTGAACGTCCCGGTGTGCTCGGCGACGGTGCACGTCCAGTCGCCCCCGCCAAACATGACCCGATACGGGCGGTTGCCGACGCGGTTGTCTGGGAACGTCCGGGCGTATTCCTCTGCTTCTTGGATGTGGTTATGGCGGCCCCGAGTCGGTGGTGCTCCGCCCGGCCAGAACACGACCGTCTCGACGGCGTGAAACCGTCCGACCTTCTCCCAGTCCTGCGCGTTCCACGCGTCGTCGAGCTCCACCATCCGCTTCAGGTTTTTCTCCACTACTCGTTCCGGTTTGCCGCTTCCCATCGCCATATCGATTCCTCCACCCTGCGAAAGGCCAACCCTCATCAAGAATCTTTCCGGGGGCGCTTGTCCTCCGCGTCGCAGTCGTCGTACACGGGGCACGCCTCACACCGGGGTGTCCGGGCCTGGCAGATCTCCCGCCCGAAGTAGATCAGTGCAAGGTGGCCCGCTTGTCGATTCTCCCGAGGGACGTAGCGACGAAGGTCGGCGTTGATCCTCTCGTAATCTTTCCCAGAGGAAAGGTGCCACCGCCGCACGAGGCGGGTGATGTGAGTGTCCATCGGCATCGTGTCTCGACCCGCGACGAGACTCAGCCACACGTCTGCGGTCTTCGGGCCAACGCCGGGAAGCTCGAGGAGCATCCGTCGCGCGGGTGACGGCCGCGCGGTGGCAAAGGCGTCCATCTCCTCATCCCCGCGCTCCACAAGGACCCGAGCGATTTCTCGAATCTTCGGCACCTTCTGACGGGAGAGGCCTGCGGGCCGCAGGATCCTCGCGAGCTTCTCCGCCCGCATTCCTGCGATCGCCGTTGGCGTTGGTGGTACCTGCGATGTGAGCGCGTTCATCACGCGTTCCGTCACGAGGTCCGTGGAGTTCTGGGACACGATGATCGACATCAGGACCTCAAACCGTCCGCGCCCGGCGGCCCAGTTCCTCGGTTTGTACCGATCAAGGAGGACACGGAGGACTCTGCGGAATGTACGGACATCCATGGACCGTGGCGGTACGTATCGCGCCCGCCATCAACGTGACGCCATCGGCCCCGCTACCCGCTCACGAAGGACCGGACCATCGTCAAGACGTTTCGCGGTCGCTCCCGCAGTCGGCGAGTGAAGTACGGGAGCCAGCTCGGGCCGTACGGGATGAACTCGAGCACCCGGTACCCCCGCCGCACGAGGTCGTCCTTCAGGGGGTCGCGAACGCCGAGCAGCATCTGGAACTCGAACCGGCCGTGGTCCCCATGGCTCCTCTCGATCGCGTGCTCGATCATCGCGGAATCGTGACTCCCCACCGCGAACCGACC
>VBML01000061.1 GCA_005878915.1 Methanobacteriota archaeon
CATCCATTGGAGACACAGAACTGGACGACTTCCCGGGATCCTCGTTTGGCTTGGGCTCGGTTTGGTGCCGGTTTTCTTGTTCCTGCTCATATTGAGTTCCATGCCCACCGTGGCCGAGACTTTCGCCATTATTTCGGCGATTCCCCTAGTGGTGGGGCTGGTGGGCGTGGCGTTTGCGAACCGGTCGGTTCGGTAAAGTAATGCGTCTCGGCCTTCGCCGATTCGAATTCCTCACGGCACGCCCAAAGTGGAAGCACCTTGGTCGAGTGCAGCGATCAGGTCCTCCCCAACCTTGTACCCGAAGGTGGCGAGATAGGGTTCCGCGGCGGCATCCGTTCCCGGAGCTCCTCCAGGAGATATTCCAAGGATGATCTTTCCAGAGGACGCGACTACAATGATGCCGGAATCGTCAGGTTCCGGCGCTCCGGCATCCGACCACTTGAACGGCACCCTGGCGGCCACGTTTGGCCCATGCCCCGTTTCGGGGAGGAGGCTGACGGCCTTCTGTAGGATGTCGATCAGAAGTCGAGTTTGGCGAGGATCTAGGCCAACGGTACATTCACCGGAGTAGAAACCGCCAGTGCCTTCAGCATCTTGGTCAAGGAAGAGAACGACCTCGCTCCTGGTTGTGTCGACTCGAACAGAGAATTCAGTCTCCCGCTTGTATTGGATGTCCCTGAATCGGATTCTGCCGATGAACGTGGTGGTCCCTGCCATGGAACGGATCCAGCCTGCCTCAGTACCTGAAGGAGCCAATGAGAATGACAGTTTGGGTTTACCACCGATGATTGGCACGCCCCGGTCGGGATTCGAACCCGAGCACTCGGCTCGACAGGCCGAGATCATAGACCGCTAGACCACCGGGGCGCGGGCCGTTGCAAGAAACGGGTTCTATAAAGCCTTTCGGACGCGCGCGCCTCCTCGGGGAGATTGCTAACTGGGTCGCAACGTTCAAGTGAGCGCCGCCCGATGGCGCGATTGTATGGTGGAGATGGCGGCTTCGGTGGAGCCGAAGAGGAAGGAGGGGCCCGAACCGACCCCGGCGCCACCTGCTCACCTGCGAGACGAGAGCCTGTTGAAGTTCGTGGGCACGGCGACCATCATCCTTGGGGTCGTCCTCCTGGTCTCATCGTCGATTGCGATCGCGGCGCTCAGCATCCTGCGATACACCCTCGTTGAGTGGATTCCGATCCTACCGCTTTCCCTCCTCCTGATTTTCGTCGGGGGACTCGTGAATGTGTACTTCCGCAAGGTCATCGACCACGCACTGAATCCAAAGAAGGCTGTGGACGCGCCGCGGGCGCCCTATTCGTACGCGTACCCCTACCAGATGCCGCCGCCGTACTATGCGATGCGGATGCCCTCACCGACATACGCGCCCGCCCCGGCGGTCGCGACCCCGGCGCCGAGCGTCCAAAGGCCCGCGGCCTCGATGCGGTTCTGCATTCAGTGTGGGAAGCAGATTCCCGTGGAAGCGAAGTTCTGCCCGTACTGCCGCCACGCGTACACGAACTAGGCGTGCTTTCGAGTCGGAATGGAGGGGGACAGCGCGAGCCACGCCACGACGAGGAGCAACCCAATTGCGAGGCCCACGGCAGCAAAGAGGCTGCTGCTCGGGAGCGCGACAAGCGGGACGATGAGCGCGAGGAGGAGGGAGACGATGAATGTGAAGGCGAGAAGCCCGAGCGCCCTCCCGTACGCTCCGACGGCAGCGGAATCAACCTTCGCGAGCAGGACGCGGTCCGACACCGCGTCGTACACGGGTCCGAACGTCCGTTCCAACGATTGCAGGGAGGCGAGCGCGATGAGGAGCACGAGGAATCCCATCATCGGAATGACACCGATCCCCGCGGCAAAGAGCCGCTCGCCGATGAACGCGATTGCCAGGACGGCGCGCGAGAGTCGATGCCAGGCGGCCTGAGACCTCCGGGTTCCCTGGAGGGCGGCGGCTCCGGCAAGGGCGAGCAGGGCCCCGCCAAGGACCCAACCCGTCGGCGGTGCGGTCCGGATGAGGTCGATTGCGGTCCACCCAACGAGGACCGCAAGGAGCGCGAGAGGCGCGGCACGGACGATGGCGGGCCTCACCCGTGGCGGGGAAACGGGCTCACCCCCTTCAGTGCCGCCGCGAGGGGCTCCCTCGGATCCCAGTCCACGACGTCCGCGTACCGCCGCAGTGCAGAGACCGCATTCTCCCGCTCGATGCGCATCAGTCGATACGCGACCTCGAGCGTCGGATCGTCCGCGTACATCGCCCGCTCGATCTCGAGCGGCGAGGGCGAGACGATCGTGATCCCGAATCCGCGGGCCGCAAGGTCCTCGACGGTCTCCATCGCCTCTCGATCGAGGAGGGGCGACACGAGGATGACATGACAGTTCCGCGGGAAGAATCGCTCGAGGACCCACACGATGTGGTCGAAGGGCCAGTCCCCGCCGGGCCGCACGCGGATCAGCGCGTCGAGGATCCGGAAGAGTTGCTTCCTCCCGAACGCGGGGTAGACCCAGTCCAGCACCTCTCGTTGGACGACGAGGCCGACGCGGTTCCGGCCCGCGAGAATCTCCGAGGCGAGCGCGAGGGCGGCCCGCACGCCCGCCTCCGTCGTGCTCCTCGGCAGAGGGCCGACGAGGGCCTCGTGGCGGGCATCGAGGACGATGACGGCGTCGCCGCTCCGCTCTCCTTCCACCTCGTTCGCGATCAGGCGGTCGAACCGCGCAGAGGCCTTCCAGTTGATCCGGCGGGTCTCGTCGCCCGGAACGTACTCCCGCAATCCCCAGAACCCCGAACCGAGGCCGATCCGGCGGGAGCGAATCTGCCCGATCCACTTGCGGGCGCGTCGGGGCTGCACGTTCGCCCGCCGGACGTCCTCCACGGCGGGGGCTACAGAGATGGAGGTCCGGATCGGCGAGACCGCCTCCTCGTACTCCAGGCCGGAGGCTCCCGAACTCCGTGCAACCAGCGCGGGCCGCGGTTCGCGACGCGCAGGGTCACGCGAATCTCCTGGCCCACGGCTGCCCGATCGCGAGAGACCTCCCGCGAGACGTCGAGCACGGGGAGGGGGATGGGGCGCAGCCCGGCAAGCGCCAGGAACACGACCGGCGGGAGTGCGAGCAAGACGAGGCGCCAATCAAGGAGCAGGAGCGAGAGGACCATCGCCACGCCCGCCGCTCCGGCAAGCCACGAGGCCAGCGCGGTCCGCATTCAATCGACCTTGGGGACGGGGACGGCGGCGAGGACCTCGTTCACGATCGCCGACGGGAGGACGCCCTTGATCCACGGATCGGGCTTCAGAATCAGGCGGTGGGCCAGGCCCTCGACGGCGATCTCCTTCACGTCGTCGGGGACGACGAAGTCCCGTCCGCGCAGCGCCGCGCGGGCCCTGGCGAGCTTCAGGAGGGCGAGGGACCCTCGCGGGCTCGCCCCGACCTCGACCTGCGCGTGGGTTCGGGTCCGGGAGGCGATCTCGACGATGTACGACTCCAGCGCCTCGTCGACATGGACTTCCTCGATCGAACTCTGCATCGCGACGACCTGAGCAGGCGAGCTCACGCGGCCGACCCGCACCTCGTCCTCCTTTCGGTGGATCCTGCGGGAAAGAATCTCCCTCTCCTGTTCCCGGGTTGGGTACCCGATCCCGATTCGCATCAGGAACCGATCGATCTGGGCCTCCGGGAGCGGGTACGTCCCCTCGTACTCGATGGGATTCTGGGTCGCGATGACGACGAAGGGACGGTCGAGCGGGTGGGTCTCCCCCTCGAGGGTCGTCTGCCGCTCCTGCATCGCCTCCAGGAGCGCCGCCTGCGTCTTCGGTGGGGACCGGTTGATCTCGTCCGCCAGGAGCACGTTCGTGAACACGGGTCCCCGCCGGAGGACGAACTCGCTCGTTTTCCGGTCGAACACGTAGGTCCCAGTGATGTCCGCGGGCAGGAGGTCGGGGGTGAACTGGACCCGCTTGAAATCGCATCCGAGGGCCGCGGCGAAGGACTTCGCCATCAGGGTCTTCGCGAGACCGGGGTAGTCCTCGATGAGGACATGACCGTCACAGAGGAGCGCGAGGAGAACCTTCTCGAGGACCGGCCGCTTCCCGACGATCGCCGTCTCAACCTCGTCGAGGATCGACTTGGCCTGAACCGCCGTGTCTCCGAGGTTCACCGCCACGCCTCCATCTTCGCGAGCATGCGGTCCGCCTCCCCCGCGAACCCGGGCCGGCTCCGCAGGGCGTTCAAGAGCTCCGGCCAGTGACGGTGGTCCCGCTCGCTCTTCAGGATGAACGTTACGACCTCCACGTCCCCAATGAGCTCCAGGAGGCGCTCTGGGTCCGCGTGCATGAGGCGCATGTCCTCGGGGCGAATCCCCCTCGACAGACGCACCTTCTCCAAGAACGCCCCCGTCATCCGTGCAGCGAACATGACCTGGCTGTACTTCAGCCCCGCAGAAGCGCGGTCTAAGGTCGTCGAGAGGCTACGAAGGTCCCCCGTCGCCCGCGAGTCCGTCTGGGGTACGGGGCGGAACGGCCGCGGGTCTCGGGTGCGAGTGCCAACGAACCGCACCACGATGTACGCGCCCGCGGTCAGAACCCCGACCGCGATGAGCCAACGTAAGGCCCCGCTGTACTGTGCGTAGAAAACGGTGGCAGCGACGACGAGGACCACGAACGCTAGACCGAAGGAGACCTGGGTCGTGAAGGCGGCCGCGACGAGCCGGTCGGGGACGGCGGGGTCCTGAGCGACCGCGCTCGGGTCCCCAGGCCGCGGGCCTCGCTGGATATCCTTCTTCCACGACTCCCTCCGGGGAGCTGGCTCCACGGGTCCTCCCCAGGCCACCTCATCCCTCCAGCTCCCGCCGGATGGCGGTCAGGCACTCCACGGCGCGATCCCGTTGTGAAGGGCCGATATCGTGGACGCTGTATCGGGCCTCCTCGAAGAGGCCTGTGAGGTCGTCGACTCCCGCACGGGACAGACCGAGCTCCGCGAGGGCGAGGACTTCGATCTCCCGCGCGGTGAGGGCCTCCTGTCGGGACACCCCGCGGGTCGCAATCAGCGAGCACATCCTCTGGTAGCACGCCATGACGGCGGTCCGGAAGTCCGTGCCCGCCTCCAGGTCGAGGAGGGTCCGGCGCACCACGTTCGCGGCCTCGCGCCGGGCACGCCCCGCCGGTTTCTCGGTCACGAGAGCGACGATTTGGGGGAAGATCCGGAATGACAGGGCGAACAGGTAGACCGCGAACCCGATGACCGCGAAGAGGAAGAACGCGATCGGGAACGCCTGGCTCAGGGGGATCGGGCCACCGCCAGCGGCCCCTCCGGGAGAGGGAGGCTGCGTCTGCCCCCCCGGTATGGTCAAGGACTGCAACCCCGCGACAACGACGGGCCAGAAGATCACGAGCCCTCCGACGACGCCGATCCCGAACGCGTATCCAAGGAGTTCCCAGATAGAGAGCACCTTTTGCTTCGTCAACCGTGCGACGATTGCCGCAACGATGGCCATGATGAAAATCACGGCGATGACGACCCGCAAGACGATCTGCAGCTGCTCGCCCGACGGGCCAAACGGCGAGGTCGACGCCCCGCCAGCTCCGCCCCCAATGGTCGGGACCTCGGGTAGGGCCTCCTCCCCGCGGTCCAGGTTCGCAATGGCGAACGCGAGAGACCCGAGGAGGACGACGAAGGCGAAGAGGACCACGGGCGGGAGCCACACAGTCCGTCCCCGCACGGCGGTCGCCATCTCCGGAACGAAGGCGGGCCGATAGTTAAGGGCTTTCCCGCGGGCGACTCAGAGATCGCGCAGGGATGCGAAGACCTTCTCGCGCCGCTCGTCCCCGCGAACCTTGAAGAACAGGGCGAAACCGAAGAACCAGAGAGCCGACGCGACGAGCCCGAGCCCGGCCAGGATCGCGGAGGAAAGACTCGGTCCTCCAACGCTGAAGGACTGCGACTGCACTGAGCCCGTCGAACCGGGTGCGGGTGCGGTCAGAAGGCCCGTCGAGAACCCTGAAAACAGCGCGAACGCCCCCGCCGCCGCGAGGAGGAAGGAGAGGCACAGGGAGACGACGATCGTCACGCGCTCCGGGTGGAGGATCTTCTTCCCTCGCCCCGTGAGCTCATAATAGATCCACTTCCGGCCCTCGTCCAGTCGCTTCACGAGGTCCGCCTGCTGGAGCTTCTCGAGGTGCTCGAGCAGAGTCGGCTTCGACAGGCTCAGGGCGCCCGCGAGGTCCGTGACCGTCATCCGGCGTTCGTCGAGCTTCTTCAATACCTCGATACGGACCTCGGAGGCGAGGGCTCGGAAGCTTGCCTGGTCCAGCGTGACCCGCGGACCCTCCAGTGGTGTCGGGGCCCCAATCATCGTGGATGGATGCCCGCGCACCCTATATAAGGCGTGATTCGACATTAGCCCCCGCCCTAACGGCAGGCATGCCTGCCACGCCCACGGACCAGGGAGGAGGGCCCACGTGCGGCTGTACCATTTCAGCGAGGACCCCGACATCGCCCGGTTCGATCCCCACGTGCCTGCGGCCCAGCCCGCCGCGCCTCCGCTCGTCTGGGCGATCGACGAGGAGCACGCGCCGCACTACCTGTTCCCCCGCGACTGTCCACGCGTCTGCTTCTGGGTAGGTCCCGGAACCACCCCGGCCGACCGCGAACGATTCTTCGGCCACACCCGCGCGCGGAAGGTCATCGCCGTCGAGACGAGCTGGCTGGAGAGGGTGCGGGGCGCAACCCTGTACGAGTACGAGATGCCGCCGGCGACGTTCGCGGTGCAGGACGCGTCGGCCGGTTACTACGTTTCGACCGAGGCCGTTTCTCCGATAAAGGTCGAGCGGGTGGACGATCCGCTGATGCGGCTCGCCGCCTCCGGCATCGAGCTCCGCATCACCCCCTCGCTATGGCCTCTCCGCGATGCCCTCGTCCCATCCACCGTGCGATTCTCCATGATTCGAATGCACAATGCGACGCCCAAGCGGTGAGGACGTAGGGGCCGGGAGCGTCCACTAATCTCCGGCTACTGCGGGACCTTCTTCCAGTCTTCGAGGAACCGCTTGAGGCCGACGTCGGTGAGGGTGTGCTGGGTCATCTTCTTCAGAACTTCGAAGGGCATCGTGACGACATCCGCGCCGAGCTTCGCCGCCTCGATCACGTGGAGCGGGTGTCGGATCGACGCGACGAGGACCTGGCAGTCCCAATCATAGTTCTTGAAGATCTCCACGATCTCACGAATCACCTGCATCCCCTCCTGACCCTGGTCGTCGAGGCGCCCGATGAACGGGCTCACGTACTTCGCGCCCGCCTTCGCGGCGAGGATCGCCTGGTTCGCGGAAAAAATCAGGGTCGTGTTGATCCGCACCCCCTCCTTGGAGAGGGTCCGGATCGCCTTCAGCCCCTCCGTCGTCATCTGAATTTTTACGACGACGTTCTTGTGGAGCTTCGCGAGCTGCCGGCCTTGCTTGATCATGTCGTCGGCGTCCGTCGTCGTGACCTCGAGGCTGATCGGCCCGTCGACGAGGGCGAGGATGTCCTGGATCACCTCCCCCCACTTCCGTCCGGACTTCGCGACGAGGGTCGGGTTCGTCGTGACCCCATCGAGCACGCCCCAGGAGGCCGCCTCGCGGATCTCGTCGATGTTCGCGGTGTCGAGGAAAATCTTCACCATTCAACCACGACGGTGCTCCTGAACGGCCCGCGCGGTTAAGAACGTTTCATGTACGCGCGTCATGGATCGCCGCGCATTTTCACACCGCCAAGAAGCCTTGGGCGGCTAGGAGACCGCCGACAATTAGTAGAACAACACCGATTCCGCGCGAGACAGCGACCGGGCGGGTCGTCAACTTCTCCGCGAAGATCGCCACGGAGAGGACGCCCATCCAGACGAGGCTCATCGCCCCGGCGACGAACAGGGCGATCATGAAGAGCCAGCAGCAGCCGAGGCAGTACGCGGCGTGGCGGAGGCCCATCCGGACGGACCCGAGGCGGCCGGACCGCCAGTGCAGCGTCACGAAGCTCATCGGCGTTTGACAGTGGGTTAGGCACACCTCCTTCGTCCGCGTGACCTGGTACACACCCGCGGCGATCAACGTCGCGGCGGGGATGAACGTCCAGGGAGCCGCCAGAGGGCCCATGAGCCCGAGGGCCATGAGGGCCGCGAGGGCGAGCACCCCGAAGCCCGCCCAGACGAGGAAGTATGGAGCGACGAACAACGAGGTGGCGACGTTGTCCGCGGGCTTCGTCGGACGTCCCGCCTCGAGCCGCGTGATCCCGCGGAACGCGAGGATCATCGGGAGCGCCGCGGGGAGCATCATTGCGACCATCATCACGAGCATGAGCCCGAAGAAGAGGAGTAGGCCGGACGTCTCTGCGGGCGCGACCATCGCCAGCCGCGACAGCGTCAGCTCCGACGTCGACCATGTGACGAGCCACGCGGCCGCGACGAGAACGAGGATGAGGCCCGCGAGCGGCGGGGTGATCCGGCGCAGGAGCTCGGGCGCCGACAGGGAGTCCTCCGCCGCCATCCGGTGGGCAATCCGCTCTCCGTATTTGAACGCGAGGCGAGGGATCGTCCGCGAGATCTCCGTCGGAACAGTGTTCGCACTGTCCAACTCCGTTCTAAACATGTTTAGAACGCCCGCGGGGATCTCGATGCGCGACGCGGCATCTACTAGTATGAGCGGGGGACTTCCGCCGCGGGGGTCGGCATGGCCGCGAAGTGGCGTCTCGAGGGCGAGTACATCCAGAGCTGCAACTGTGACTACGGGTGCCCGTGCAACTTCGACGCGTACCCGACGAGGGGGCACTGCGAGGCGCTCGCCGGCTACCGGATCACGAAGGGATCGTTCGATGGAACGACGCTCGACGGTGTGAAGTTCGCCTGGGGCCTGTGGTGGCCGAAGGCGATCCACGAGG
>VBML01000062.1 GCA_005878915.1 Methanobacteriota archaeon
GCTGAAGGACCCGGACGCAAAGTGGGACATGCGCCACGAGAAGACGGCAGGGTTCGTCACGAAGGTGACGTTCACGCCGAAGGGCCCTTCCTAGTGCCCCACCTTCCGCCCTCGTCGCTTCATCGCTCGGCGGGCGGCCTCGACGACGTTCGCCGCGGTCAGGCCGTACTTGTCCATGAGTTCGAAGGCCTCCCCGCTCTCCCCGAACACGTCCTCGATTCCCACGATCTCGACCGGGACCGGGTAGTCCTTCGTGATCGCTGCCGCGATCGCGGAACCGAGGCCGTGGACGACCGTGTGCTCCTCCGCCGTCACGAGCGCTCCCGTTTCCCGCGCCGCCTTGAGGATCAT
>VBML01000065.1 GCA_005878915.1 Methanobacteriota archaeon
TTGTTCGTCACAGTACAGCTGGGTGTGCACACATAGGCGTCGAGGTTCCCATCGTCGCTCACGGTCACGACGATTCGGGTACTCGGCACCGTGGCCGACCACGCCTCGCGAACCAACCTGAGGGGGCTGCCCGCCGTCGATTGCTCCGATTCCGCACTCCAGGCGGAGCCATCCCAGGTGCGGGTCTTCGGGTTGTTTGCTCCGGCACCGCTCGTTGAACGGTACGCGATGGCGGCCCTCACTATGTCCCCGGTTTCCCGATACTGAACGAAGGTTCCGTTCTCGGTCTGGATGTCTCCAGGGAAGGTTCCGCTGACTTTGCTGCCCGTCGTGATCGTTTCCGTGACGGCTTGGGTGTTCGAGGGGCCCTCGGAGAGCTGATCCGAGAAAACGGAGTACCAGCAGCCGTCGGAGTTTGTCGCGTCGCAGGGACCTCCTGGGGTATCTCCTGCACGAACGACCTTCCGTTGGTGATTGTACTGCGTTGACACCGCGTTCGAGTTCGGATCGATTAACGTGTTGCCCCGGGTCTGCGCTGGGCTCGAGGAGTGTGGCGGGGACATCGGGACGGGCGTGGGCGCGACCGAGAACGATGTCGCCGACGTCCCGGGTGCCCCCCTCGTCGCATCGCCGCCCGGCGTGCTCGTGTCGGCCGAGCCGAGAGAGTTCCCGATCTCCACATAGTACTTTGACCCGGACGCCGACAGGTTCGTGGGGGTCGAGACCTCGAGTCGCTTAGACCCGAGGGCGAATGAGACATTCCCGATGGCGAGCCACGACCAGTCCCCGGGATAGTTCCCCGTGAACGCATACAATCCCGCCGTCCGGACACGCCCACCGGTCCCGGACACCTCGACCATCCGGTCCGCACCGAGCCCGCCGATCGAATATCCGCTCCACGTCACGTTGTCGAGGTCGACGAACACCCGCAACATGTCGTCCGGCGACCGGTACGGATCCTGGACAGGACCGATGTACACGCGGACCGTCTTCCCGCCATACGGGGCGGGGAACGAGGCCGGGATCGTCGTGTTCAGCATTTCGTCGGTGCCGCCGACCTGGCCGTAGTCGATGACCCGGTCCCCGTCGTAGTCCCCGCCGCTCTGGCTGTCGGGGACCCCATCGTTGTTGAAGTCGAAGGGGAGCGGGTCCACGGAATCCGGCACGCCGTCCCGGTCCTGATCGGGGGAGGCCGCGGACGACTTCGGGGCGGCGTCGTTCGCCTTCGGCACCCACGTCCCCGTCATCATCGCCCCGTTGACTTGGGCGTAGAAGAAGGACTGGCTCCCGCGGGACTTCGAATCGAACATGTTAAGGTCGAGGTTCGCCCGGGGCACACCGATTCCGTCCTGGGAAGCGTCGGTGATCGGCGACGTCCACTCCGCGAATCCCCCGTCGATGCGGGGGGTCGTGGGAGAGGAACCGAGGTACCCGACGTCGCGACCGGAGGCTAACGTTCGAATCGTCACGGCCGCCATCGGGGCCGCGATATCAATTGGATTCGCGACGAACGCCCCGAGGGTCTCCCCTGTGCCTGGCGGGGTGTCCGCGACGACGTACCACCGGTCAACGGTCCCGACGCGGACCGTCGTTGCGGGGAGCGTGAACGGCACCCTCCGATCGGAGGGCACCCGCTCGTCCACGACCGAACCAACGGCATCGACGAGCCGAATGCGGGGGACCCCCGTGTACGGCGAGGATCCTGTGAGCGTGACCGTGATCCCCGTGACCGTCGCGTCCGACCCGAACGCGCTCAGGTCCAACCGGAGGAGCTGTGCGGTCCCAGAGACAATATCGGACACGACGGCGTCCTGCACGACGACGAGGCTGGGGCCCTCCGACGACAGCACGTAGTCTGCCGTGTCATCCGTCCCGTCGTGGCTTCGCGCATGGGCCGTCGCGTACACCGGGGCCTTGGCGGGGAGGATCGCGAGCCAGTCGACCTGCGCCTCGACTCGGGACCCGGACACCGCCGCCTGGGCGGGCGTCCCCTTCGTCCAGCCCCGCCAGTCGAACGCGTCCCGGTTCGTGTCCCATTCGAACAGC
>VBML01000063.1 GCA_005878915.1 Methanobacteriota archaeon
CGGACCGCGCGAATCGGGCTTCCGGCCGTGGTCTGCTCTGCCTCCGCGCTCCAAACCGATCCGTCCCATGCGCGCGTCTTCGGGGCGGACGCACCGTTTGCGCCGGTGGTCGAGCGGTACGCAATCAACGCCCCCGTGGGATCCTTTGACTTGTACCCAATCGCCCCGATTTCGTCTGGCGTCGCCACGGCCCCCTCGCGGAGGCATCGGTATGCGTTGTTTGAGGATTGAAGCTCCGTGGGGAAGGTCCCTCCGCACCCCGACCCCGTCGTAACCGTTTCTGTCCC
>VBML01000064.1 GCA_005878915.1 Methanobacteriota archaeon
TCCGAACTCGTGAGCGTGTATTGGTGCATGGTGTTCGTCATCGCGGACACGGTTGCTCGCGTGTTCCACGTCGAGAGAGGGGTCAGGACCTGGATGTTGATATCTTCGTCCGTCCGGAATCCCTTGATCTGCAACGTGTACGTGTCGCCGGGCGGAACGCCCGTCCAGTCGTAGCGGACGAGCAGCTGGTCGACGTTCCGCACTCGGTACTTGAGGTCGAACACCTCATATGTGACTGTGCCGGCATTCGAAGTGAACGTGGTCGCACCAATGACCGTGAACGTCGTGCCGTCCCACGAGATTGCGCCCAACTGATTGTTCGAGTTTTCTAGAACGGCGCCAAGGATTTTTACCCCGCCCAGGCCCGGGGAAGGATTCGTGCTGAGGATGACCCACTTGTGGGGGTTCGAACCCATCGCCACATTCGTCGCAGCGCCCCACGTTCCGGGGGCGGTGAACGTCCGATATGTAATCGAGCTCGAGGTCGTCCCGTACACGAGGAGGCCTTTACTGCCCGTACTTTCCCACGCGAAGTCGAACACCCGCGTATTCGTGGAATCGATTCCGCTGTCCTGGAGGATAGGCGCGGCCCAGGCGACGCCGCTCCAGTAGACGGTGTACATGGCGTTGACGTTGTCGCCGGTGGAGATGACCATGTCGTCCGCGGTCGAGAGGTGATTCGATTTCAGGGAAAGCCATCGAATCTCTTGGGTTCCGGCGCAGACGAAGGTTGTTGACGCGCTCCAACTGGACGTGTATATCTCGTACCGGCAGTTCGTCGTTCCGGAATCAATGGATATCGCAATGAGACCGCCTGAA
>VBML01000161.1 GCA_005878915.1 Methanobacteriota archaeon
TCCGGAAAGCGAAGGAGCTCGGGGCGGACGTGCTCGTGAACTACAAGGCGGTCCCATGGTCGAAGGCGGTGTGGGAGCTCACGGGGAAGCGCGGGGTCGACGTGGTGATGGATCACGTGGGCACCTCGACGTTCAAGGACAGCCTCCGCTCCCTCCGGAAGGGCGGGCGGCTCCTCGTCCCCGGGGCGACGAGCGGGCCGATTGCCGAGCTCGACATCCGGTACCTCTACTGGCGGCAGCTCACAATCATGGGCTCGACGATGTCCACGCAGAAGGAGTTCGAGGACGTGATGAAGCTCGTCTTCATGGGGCGGTTGAAGCCCGTGGTTGACCGAGTGTTCCCGCTTCAGGAAGCCCGCAAGGCCCACGAGTATCTGGAAAATGGAGAGCAATTCGGGAAGGTCGTCCTGCAGGTAGACTAATTCAGCCTGATGGCGATGGCGGGGGTGCGGAGGGTGCCGGTGCCGGCGTCTTCGCGGGCGGCGGCAAGGGAGCGTCGGTGACCCCGCCGATGACCTTCCCCTTCACGAGGGCCTGCTTGTCCACGTACACGCGGCCGCCCTCGTTCACGACGTTCCCGACGACCATGCCGTAGACCTCGAGGTCGCCGCCGACGGCCTTCGCGTCCTTGTTCACGAGCCCCTTGAGGACGACCTTCCCCGTCCGCTCGGCGAGGAGGTTGCCGGTGACCATCCCCGTCATCTCGCACACGCTCCCGTCGCGGACGAAGAGGTCCCCGCGGACGAGGCCGATCATCTGCGTGGGCCGCGGCCCGATGACGACGACGCCGCCCTCGAAGCGTTCGTCGAGGACCCCGCCGCGGAAGATCCGGACCATGGCCGTGTCGGAAGCCAGTGGACGCTACTTGAGGGTTTCGCGCCCGCGGTCGTCCTCTTTGGGTCGTCTGCTTACGCCGCAGTTCCGGCGTGCTTCCGGAGCCACCGCTCCGCGTCGAGCGCGGCCATGCAGCCATAGCCCGCTGCGGTGACGGCTTGGCGGTACCGATGGTCGTGAACGTCTCCCGCGACGAAGACTCCGGGAATCTTCGTGGCGGTTCGGAAATCCTCGGTCGGACGGGGGATGACGTACCCGTTCGCGTCCATCTCGAGGTGGCCTCGGAACAGTTCCGTGGCGGGCGTGTGGCCAATCGCGATGAACATCCCCTGGACCGGAAGCGTCTGGATCGCACCCGTTTTGACGTGTTTGATTCGGACGCCCTCGACCTTCTTCTCCCCGAGGACTTCATCCACGGTGTGGTCCCAGATGACCTTGATGTTCGGGGTTCGGAGAACGCGGTCCTGCATGATCTCACTCGCGCGGAACTCGCCACGACGGTGGACGATCGTCACAGACTTGCAGAGCTTCGAGAGGTACAGCGACTCCTCCATCGCCGTGTCCCCGCCGCCGACGACCATCACATCGAGGCCTTTGAAGAAGAAACCGTCACAGTTATGAACCGTGGCCCCTGCGGTCACGTACGTGTTCCGTTTGGCAACGGCGAGGTTGTGAACTCTGCCAGAGTATTGCGTCCGCGAGAGACTGAAGATAGGCAGGTACGCATAGCCATCACGAATCCAGCCATGTGCATGAGAGCGTGTGCGCCGGGACAACAGTGGATGCTTAGCGCCGAGGACCTCGGACGCGCGCTCGAGCCACGCCCCCCCAATCCCCATCTGGTATCGGTCGTGCCTGAATCGGATTCGACGTCCATTCAGGAGGTTCTTAGACCGGTTCAGCACCTCGGCCGATTGCCGATAGATCCTCGGAATCATACCCAGACGGAGAAAGATCATCTTGAACTGAGCGACCAGGAGCGGTGAATTCGTGACAAACTCAAATCCGAGAGCCTTGGTGCCTCCGTCCCCCCGCCAGAATCCCTTCACGAGTTCGGCTTGCTTCTCGGCGGGGAGGTAGAGGAACCAGTGGGGGAGCGATTTGCCATACGAATACTTCCCGAACAGCTTCAGGAAAAGGTCCCGGAGGATGCCGGCGAAACATTCGATGCGGCGTACGCTCCCTTCGCGTTTGACCGTCGGCGTGTACCCAAAAAGCCGTCGGATGATCGAGGTGGCGTCGGCGACATAGGCGTCGTCCGTTGGTCCGAAATAGAGATTGAATCCTCGAGCCGTGATTGTGCCATCCGCGAGGAAGTAGCCCGCGAGGCGCATGAAGTCTCGGTTCAGGGGAAGATCGTCTATGAGGCGCCGCGAGGTCACGGCCTCGCGGGTGAAGTGTACCCGCCCCGATGCATCCCTCGGGAGCCCTAGGAACTCGGACAGTTTTAGGGATGGCACATCTTCGGTCTTCGAAACAATGGGATACAGGAGGATGTGCCGCTCGGTTAGACTTCCGGCCGGAACCCACTGCGGACGATGCCACGACCATTTCCAGTAGTTCGGCTCCGTGCCCTTGTCAAGGGTTGCCGCGAGGACCGGGTGTTCGGGCGTCAACAGGGTGGCAGCCTCGTGGAAGAACCGGGGGACAATACGGATGAGATCCCCGGTGTACAGCCGGCTTCCCGTGCCCACGACCGGTTGGAACGTTCCATCGTCTGTTAGGACCATCTGACCGTCCTGAACGCTCTCGATCGCCGCGGGCGCGGCGTTGGCGACAACCTCGGAGCCTGTCGGCAGGCACGTTGCGCACGCGCTCACGCCTTTGCCCTTCAGGCTCTCCTCGCTCGGGAGGCCGAGCCATTTCGCGTTCGCTCCCGTAGCGACGATGATCGTCCGCCCCTCGTACTCGTCGCCTTCCACCCATACTTTGAACGGATTGTGCCCGAGGTCCACCCGCGTGACGTTGTCGTCCACGAAGTCCGCGTGGAACCGTTCCGCCTGCTTCCGCCACAGCTCCATGAGTTCCGGCCCCAGGATTCCGTTCGGGAACCCAGGGTAGTTTTCCACATCGGTGGTGATCATCAGTTGCCCGCCCGCGACCTGCCCGGCGATGACGAGGGTCTTCATGTTCGCGCGGGTTGTGTAGATCGCGGCTGTGAGTCCCGCAGGTCCCGAGCCGATCACGATCGCATCATAGAGAACCATCGGCCCCGTGTCAAACGGCCCGCGTTATTTATCCCTTCTCAGCGGGGCGGGGCACGTCGGGCCTGCATCGGAGACCGTCACCGACACACGCACCGCTGGGGCCAAGGGGACCGCGTTGATCCCGCTGCGCAGGGCGCGCCTTCCCTCTCGAAGTGCTACGATGGATCCGCAGACGATTGGCGATTACGGTCGGTCGGGAGTCCCCTACGTGCGTTCGGCGGTCGGTTTCGCGGAGCCGCTCTCCGCGTCCGCGCGTGTCGTCGCTGGCGGCGCGGGGTTCCGCCATCCGTCCGCGAGACGGAGGTAGAGCAGCACGGGCTCTCCCAGGCGGGCGATCATCTCTCCCTTGTACGTAAGGGAATACCGTGCCTCGTCGGAGGCCTTCGAGGCGTCGTCCCGCTGGATGAGGCCCTCCGCCTCGAGCTGGCGGAGCCTCATCTTCAGAAAGGAGGCTCGGATGGGGCCGAGGGCCCGCTTCAGGCCCTCCATCCCGACGGACCGGTTCATGTAGACGATCGCCAGGGCCTCCAGGGACCGTTTCCCGAACACGGATTGTGTGATCTTGAGGTTCCGCCTCATGGTGTCCTCCGACATCGGCTCGACGGATGTCCCCGTCTTGCGGTACACATCCTGCGAGAACCGGGCGCACGCCTCGGCGAGGACCGTGAACCGGTCCATGAGGTCGCGAAACAGCTCGTCGTCGGAGGGGACCTGGATAGGCGGGAGAACGGCTTGCACGGCGGCGTCGAACCTTCCTTCCAATATTTGGCGCTGACGTTTACAACCGCGCGCAGGCGTCGCGCGCCCGGGTCCGCATCTACATTTTGTAGCGGGAGAAAACGTT
>VBML01000162.1 GCA_005878915.1 Methanobacteriota archaeon
ACACCGGGAATGTGGTTATTGGGACCGGGAATAGCTTGGTGCTCCGGGGCGACGGCGCAGACAAGGTCTTCCTCAGGGCGGCCGCAAGCACGGCGGGCCCCATCATCGACGTTTCGGCGGCGGGGCAGGTCGTAATCCGCGGCATGACGGTCGATGGGCAGTCCACGATGGTGGGCAGCGTTGTCTATGGAATTCGGTTCACGGATACGAGCGGGACGATTCGCGACGTGCACGTCCTCAACGTGCGGGGCAGCTCTGACACTGCCGAGGGCATCGCAATCCGTGCAGAAGGCGGCACCTCGGCGCCCACCGTCAGAATAAAGAACAATCTGGTTGACGACTACACCCGTGTCGGGATCATCGCGAACGGGGTCAATGGCCCCATCAATGTCCGCATCACCGAGAACAAGGTGATTGGTCCCGACCCGCTGACGGTCCATGCGCCCAACGGCATCCAAGTGTCCCGAGGCGCCATCGCACGGGTGGAGGACAACAAGATCAGCGGGGCCACGGTCGCTCCCGGTAACCCGGATGCTGGGGTGGGAAGCGGAATCCTGCTGTTCTGCGCGGGACCGACCAGGGTCAAGGAGAACCACGTCACTGAATCTGACTTAGGAATCGCGTTGGCCGACACTGCCGGTTCGACCGTATCGCAGAATCGAGTCGAGGATAGCGCGTTCGACGCGTATTCACTTGAGTTCGGCCTCACGAGCTTGTTCGGCCCGCTCGGCTGCCCAGGTCCTAACCCATCCCTCACAGAGAACAACGTGGTGCGAGACAACCGCGCCCGGGACAGCGGGGAAAATGGGATCAGTTTCGTGAGCTTCGACTCGAGTTTTCCGAAACAACCATTTAGGAATACCGTCTCGAAGAACGATGTCCGAGACAGCGGTCTCGATGGGATCGCTATCTTCAACGGAGCGGAAAATGTGATCACAAAGAACCGGGTCCGCGATAGCGGGCAGAACGGAATCGCCGTCTACGACGGCGCGGACAACCAACTCATCAAGAACCGAATTCGGGGCAGCGTGGACTTCGATGCGAAGGACGACACGACGGGCGCCAAGACGGCCGCAACTGCGAACACGTGGAAAGAGAACAGGTGCAAAACCTCCAGTCCGACCGGATTGTGCCAAGAAGAGAAGGACGATGATGATGCGTACTCGCCGGGCACGAGGGGGAGCGGGACAGACCCCAACGGCGATGGGATGGCAATCACCGCGACTGCCCCTGGGAGCATGGATTGGCACTCGTTCGGGACCGCCGAGAACGCGAAGGACCCCGTGGACCCTAGCAACGACGTCGTCGTGATCGACACGAGCAATCCCCTGATCTGGGGGGCGGTAACCCGCGATCTGAACGCCACGATCGGTGACCTGACGGGCCATCTTGCCGTCGACTATTACATCGTCCCGATCGAGGTGCCCTCCCCGTTACCAGGAGGGTCCAACATCGTGATCAGTCGCGGCTGCGGCGGCGGCCCGCCGCGGTTCGAGCTTGGGATCGACCTTGATGGCGACGGCAAGTTCGACGGAAACGCAATCGGCTACATCGGACCCCCGCCGTTCACGGGGTGCGCACAGAACAAGTGGCAGCATCAGGACCTAACGGACGACGGGCTGCGATGGAACCTCATGCAACTGGGTGGTCTCCCCCTCAACACGTGGGCCCAGGTGCTTGCGTTCTTCGGAGGGTACGCGAACCACAAAGTTGTGGACGGCACGATGGCCGACGATTCCGAGCTGATACCGGTCTTGGGGGGCATCGCGTACTATGACAACATCGCAATCGGCGACCAGACGTTGACGAAGGGGCCGTAAGTCCGCTAGCCAACCCCGAGAGGCCCTGCCGGGCTGAAGAGCCTCCCAGGCAGGGCCCGCCCTAGAACGAGGGCGGCGCCCGGGGGTCTGGAACGAGGATGAGGTCGCCAGAGTAACGGGCGACCTCCGCGATCTCGTCGCCGAAAACGGGAGGTCGTCGGGACGGCCTTAGGTTACCCGATAGCCCTCGTCGAGAGATCCGGGTCAGGGCGGGGCGAGGCAGGAGGTCGCCGAGAGTTGCCCTCAGGTAAGGCCAATCGGCGGATACACGGTCGTAATTCCAGGCCCCCGCCAACGTTTATGGCCCGCCGCCTCGGTGGCCGTCAGGTTATGGCAAGGATGGTGGACATCTCGAAGAAGCCGGACGTCTCCCGCCGAGCCATCGCGAGCGGCGAGATCCTCCTGAGGCCCGCGACCGTCCGCGCAATCCGTGCAGGGAAGGTCGAGAAGGGCGATCCGATCCGCACCGCGGAGGTCGCCGCCCTCCAAGCGGTGAAGCGAGTGTGGGAGGCCCTCCCGCACACGCACCCGATCCCGATCACCGGTGCGTCCGCGGAGTTCGCGGTGAAGCGCGACCGCGTCGTCGCGACGTGCGAGGTCTCCGCGACGTACAAGACCGGCGTGGAGATGGAGGCGCTGTACGCGGTCGCCGTCGCCCTCCTCACGATCTGGGACATGGTGAAGTCCTTGGAGAAGGACGCGGCGGGCCAATACCCCGCGACGCGGATTCACGGCGTGCGCGTCCTCGCGAAGCACAAGGGAACCGCCGGCACGCGGGGGTAGTCGGAGTCCGCGCGAGGCCTTATGTATCCTTCACCTCGTTGAGCCCCCGAGCCTGTGGCCGCATCAATGGAGTCCGGGGCCGCGCGACGCGAGAGCCCGATCCGTCTTCTCATCGTTCCCGCGATTCTCACCGCACTTGCGATCCCCGTCGATGCCTTCGCGTGGCTCACCGGGAACTCCGATCTCCTGTACTCGGCCGTCTACTGGGAGGTCCTCGGATGGGGCGCGGTGCTCCTCTTCCTGACGGGTGCGCGATTCGAGGCCTTCCTCGGGCCCCGGACCTCGTGACGAAAGGGCTCGGTGCGAACGGTTCTTGAACCCGCCCGCGGTATCCGGCGCGCAATGGGCGCCGTCGAGGAGCACAAGGCCCACGCCCCGAAGAGCGTGAAGTGCGCCGTCATCACGATCAGCGACTCGCGCACGGAGGCGACGGACGAGTCCGGGAAAATCCTGCGGCAGCTCGTCCTCGAGGCGGGCCACAAAGTACTCTTCACCGCGGTCGTGAAGGACGACGCGAAGGCGATCGAGGAGGCGGTCGAGCAGGCGGCGTGGACGTGCGATGCGATCGTGACGAACGGCGGGACGGGTCTCGGGCCTCGCGACGTGACGATCGAGACGCTGAAGCCGCGCCTCGACAAGATGCTCCCTGGGTTCGGGGAACTCTTCCGCACCCTGAGTTACCGCGAGATCGGTAGCGCCGCGATGCTCAGCGGCGCGCTCGCGGGCGTGTACAAGGCGCGCCTCCTGTTCTGCCTGCCCGGGTCCCCCGCGGCGTGCACCCTCGCGATGAGGTCCCTGATCCTCCCGGAGCTCGGCCACGCGATCGGGGTGATGAGCCGGTGAGGCCCGCCCGCCATCCGCACCGAGACGACCACGACGAGCGGGAGCACCACGGCCGCGGGATGCGGCCGCTGAAGGCGCTGGTGTCCCTCGACGACGCCCTGCGGATGCTGGACGAGCTCGCGACGCCGATCGAGCGAAAGGAGAGCGTCCCCCTCCTGGAAGCATTGCACCGCGTCGCAGCCTCGGATGTCGTCTCAAAGATTGATGTCCCTCTCGTCGACCGCGCGGCGATGGACGGATACGCGGTGCGGGCCGAGGACACGTACCCCGCGAGGAAGTTCACGCCGGCGGAGCTTCGGCGAGTCGAGAC
>VBML01000163.1 GCA_005878915.1 Methanobacteriota archaeon
TGACGCTCCCGGCCCCCGCATCAGTCATGACGCCCGCGTCCATCCGTCCCAAACCGTTATGTACCAGGTTTACCATGGTAAATCGACATGGAGACGATGGCGGCGAAAGTTCCCAGGGCCCTAGCGAAGGCGGTGGACCGCTTGATTGCGTCGGGGCGCTACGCGAACAGGTCAGAGGTCCTGCGCGTCGCGGTCCGGGGCTTCGTGGAGTCGTCCGGCTCAACTGGAGGGGCATCGACGGAGCCAGCGATCCCTCCCCGCGTGAAGGCGTTCTACCGACGCCTCCGGGAGCTCGCCAAGGATCCGCGATACCGGCACCGATGGGTCGCCCTTCACGGGGACGAGGTCCTCGATGTCGCCGATGACCATGATGCTCTCGTCCGTCGAATCCTGGACCGACCCGAGGAGCCAATCGACATCGGATGGGCGAGCGACGAGCCGGAGCCGAGACGACTCCGACTCTCCAGCCCTGTCAGGGTGAGGCGGCCGTGATGGAAGCGCGGGGCTTCTATTCCGAGGACGAGGGGGCCACTCCGGCGCCGATGGTTCGAATCGGAATCGGATTCGGCCGGGGCAACGTCGTCGGGGCGAGCGCGCTGATCGACACGGGGGCGGACGTGTGTGTCTTTCCCGCCTCTCTGTTTCGCTTCCGCATCGGCGAAAAGGGGGAACCGATCATCGTCGAGATGGCGGACGGGACGAGGGTCTCGAGCCGAATCCTGTATCCGTCGATTACCGCGGGAGATATCCGGGAGACCGGCGTGGCGAGCGTCATCCTCCCGGATGCCGTGCCGATCGTCGGCCGCAGCTTCCTGAACCGCCTGGAGGTCCGCCTCACTGCGGCACGCGACCTTGTACGCCTGGCGACCATCAGGGGTGCGCGCGGCACAGAGGCCTAGCCGACGAGCCGCTTCAGGAGTCGATGAAGCTCCTTGTTCTTCCGGAGCTCCGCCCCGATCCTCTCGAGGTGTTGTTCGGAGACGACGAGCGGGTACCGGCCCATCTTCCCGTGCTCGTACCCGCAGAACCGGATCGCCCGCTCCCCGGAGTCGTACACGAGGAGCTGCACAGTCGGCTCGAAATACGGCGTCACGACGGACGCCTCCTCGGTGACGAGGCCCTTTCCCCAATGGAACTCGAACTTCCGCGGCAGCGGTCGCGCGCCCATGGACATCCCCTGCGGGTCGCATGCGGTCGGCGGGGAAAACCTTGCCGCCTGGACTCGAAGCACCCGCGAGGCCCCTAGTCTTCCGCGGACGTCCCGGGGGCCTTCTTGAAAGGCCCCCCGAATCGGGCGATCGCCCCCGCCATCGCCTTCAGCCGCTCGTCGACGCGGGCGTTCACGGACCCGGGTTCGAAACGGCCGCGGGGACTCCTCTTCCCTGCAGGGACGCCCGTGAGGGTCTCGATGCCCTCGTCGATCGTCGTCACCGCATGCACGTGGAAGCGGCCCTGGCGGACCGCGTCCACGACGTCCTCCCGGAGCATCAGGTGCTGGACGTTGCTCTGCGGGATCATCACGCCTTCGTCGCCCTGCAGGCCCTTCGCCGTGCACGTATCGAAGAACCCCTCGACCTTCTCGTTCACGCCACCGATCGCCTGCACCTCGCCCTTCTGGTTCACGGAGCCCGTGACGGCGAGGTTCTGCCGGATCGCCAGGCCAGAGAGCGCGGAGAGAATCGCGTACAGCTCCGCGCTCGAGGCGCTGTCCCCCTCGACCTCCCCGTAGCTCTGCTCGAACACGAGCCGGCAGGACAGGCTCAGGGGCTTGTCGCGCGCGTACTTCTCCGCGAGGTACCCCGAGATGATGAGGACCCCCTTCGTGTGGATCTGGCCCCCGAGCTTCGCCTCCCGCTCGATGTCGATGATCCCCTCGCGCCCCAGGCCGACGCTCGCCGTCACGCGGGACGGCTGGCCGAACTCGAAGTCGCCCACGTCCATCACGGTGAGGCCGTTCACCTGCCCGACCGCGGCCCCGGAGGTGTCGATCAGGATCACCCGCCGCGCGACCATCTCCTTCAGCTTCTCGTCCACGAGGTTCGAGCGGTACACCTTCTCCCGGACCGCCCTCACGATGTGCGCGTCGCGGACGTGCTCCGAGCCGTCCTCGGACGCGTAAAAGGCCGCCTCCCGCACGACGTCCGCGAGCTCAGAGAACCGGGTGGACAGCTTCGCCTGGTCCCCCGCGAGGCGGGAGCCGTGCTCGACGACCTTCGCGATGGCGGCCGACTCCAGGTGCCTGAGCCCCTCCGCCTCGCACAGGGTGTGCACGAACCGCGCGTACATCATCGCGTTCGCGGGGTTCCGCCCGACGGTCTCGTCGAACTGGGCCTTCACCTTGAACAGCGGGCCGAACTCCGGGTCCCGCGTGTAGAGCTCCTGGTACGAGGCGGGGTCCCCGATCAAGACGACCTTCACGGCCAGCGGGATCGCCTCCGGGGTGAGGCTCTTCGTGTTCGTCATCAGCTTCTCGCCCGCCTCCTCGATTGCGATCCTCTCGCTCTGAAGCGCCCGCTTCAGGCCCTCGTACGAGGCCGGGTTCTTCGAGAGCTCGTTCACCTGGACGACGAGGTATCCCCCGTTCGCGCGGTGGAGGGACCCCGCTTTGATCAGGGTGAAATCCGTGACGAGGGCCCCGAACCGCGCCTCGTTCTCGATCTTCCCGAACAGGTTCGTGTACGTGGGGTTGTCCTCGAAAATGAGGGGGGCGCCCGCGAGGGCCGAGTTGTCGACGATCACGTTCACCCGGTACCGGCGGAACGGCAGGTCCGCGTCCCTCTGGGCTCCGGAATCCTCCGGGCTCGCCTGGGATTCCCCCTCGCCCCCGATGAACAGGCCCACGTTCTCGAGGATGTCGTCCTCCACTTCCCGCAGGTATCCCGTGACCCGCGGGACGTCCCGGTAGTGGGAGGCGATGGACTCCGAGAGGCGGCCGATCGCGTATCGCACGACGTCGTCCTGGAGCTTCCGGACCTCCGCCCTCGTCTTTGACTCGAGCTCCGCGACCTGCTTCACCGCGCGGTCGAGGCGGGCGGCGATCGCCTCCCGGTTCTTCCGCATCTCCTCGCGCACAGCGGCGGGAAGGGCCTCGACCTCCTCGTCCGTCAGGGGCTTGCCGTTCCGCTGCGGCGTCACCGTGATCCCGACCTGGCTCACCTGCACCGCGAAGCCGAGGGCCGCGGCCTCCCGGTTCAGGGCATCGAGGATCCGGCCGCGCTCCTCGTCCGCCTTCCGCGCAGCGGCATTCCGGCGGGAGAGGAACTCCTCGCTCTGCAGGGCGGCGGGGACCGCCCGCTTCGCCTCGTCCACGAACGTGTTGAGGTC
>VBML01000164.1 GCA_005878915.1 Methanobacteriota archaeon
GCCGACGAGACAAACTTTCATCTTCATTCGCCGGACGTCCATGGTCCGCCCTTGCGCGCCGGCGTTCACCCGGCCCACCGCATATAAACGTGCCGAGAACGTTATCAATCCAGAAATCGATTCGCGAATTGTTCGTCCGATGGCGGGACGAGAGACTCGGCGACTACGGCCTCGACCGAACTCCATTTATCCGCGGTGCGCGTTGTGGGGCGTGGAGACCTTCGATGTGCGACGCGTACTGGGAGAAGGAGCTCGCGAAGCGGTGGAAGATCCTCGCCGAGGAAGACGAAATGAAGTGGCTGCCCGTCCTCCAAGAACAGGAGCTTGAGGAGAAGCCCGAGCCCATCGTCCTGCCTCCGCCGCTGGTTGAAGACAAGAAGCGATCCCATCGCGTCCTTGTCCGCTGATTTCTCTTCCGTATCCGTAAATCTCGGTGCCCCCGCAGGGCATTTCCTCCAGCTACGAAGGATTAAATAGCCCCCGCCCATAGCGAGGGTCCGCATCTCGACCAGACGCCCTGGGCTCTCCCTACGGAACCCAAGAACGCGGGCCCGATTCGTTTCTGGCCCCGCCGGCGGCGTCACGGCCGGGATGCGCGAGAGCGGCGAACGTCGCGTCGACAAGAAGGAGGCCCTCATTGGAGGACCAAACCGATGCCGAAGGAGCACAGACCACGTCACGGTTCCATGGGCTTTTCGCCCCGCAAGAGGAGCGAGAGCCCCGTTCCACACTTTTCGAGCTGGCCTGACATCGACGGCGCGCCGAAGCTCCAGGGTTTTGCGGGGTACAAGGCGGGGATGACCCACGCTTTCGTCGTGGACTATCGACCGACCTCGACGACCTCGGGACAGGAGGTCCAGGTTCCGGTCACCGTGATCGAGACGCCACCGATGCGGGTGGCCGCCGTCCGCGCGTACCGGCAAGGGTCCGGCGGGCTTCAGGTCGCGGGGGAGGCGTGGGCCAAGAACCTCGACCCCGAGCTCCGGCGCGTGTTCCCGATCCCGAAGGATCACGACCCCGAGGCCGCGTTGAAGAGCATCGATCCCGCGGCCCTCGATGACGTCCGACTCATCACCTACACGCAACCGGACCTCGTAACGGGGATTCCGATGAAGGCGCCGGACCTCATGGAACAGCGGGTCGGCGGGGGGACGCTGCCGGAGCGCCTCGCATACGCGAAATCCCTCCTGGGGAAGGAGGTCCGAGTGTCCGAGTTCTGTCGCGAGGGCTCGATGGTCGATATCGCTGCGATCACAAAGGGGAAGGGCTGGCAGGGCCACCACACCCGCTGGGGGACGCACCTCCTCTCCCACAAGAACTCGAAGCACCGGAGGAACATCGGGACCCTGGGAAATTTCATGCCGGGGTACGTGCGACCGACGGTCCCCCAATCGGGACAGGTTGGCTACCATCAGCGCACGGAGTACAACAAACGCGTCCTGAAGATCGGGGAGGATGGGAAGGACGTCACCCCGAACGGGGGGTTCCTCCATTATGGCCCCGTCCGGACCGAGTACGTCCTCGTCCACGGTTCGATTCCGGGACCGACGAAGCGCCTCATCCGCCTGCGGGACGCGTCCCGCGCGGGCTACGTGAAGCTCGAGAAGGCGCCGGAACTCACGTTCATCTCGAAGGAATCGAAGCAGGGGGCGTGAAGATGGCGAAGAAGAAACTGGAGGAGCCGGCGCCCACCGGCGAGCCCGAGGTTCCCCCGGTCACCGATGAGGAACCCGTGGCGAAGAAGGTTCCAGCGAAGGAAGCCCCTCCGAAGAAACTACGCGGGCGAGCCAAGAAGCCCGCGAAGGAGGAACCGAAGCGGGCCGAGAAGAAGCCAAAGCCTCCGAAGCCCGTCCTCGCCGCGAACACAGTGCACGTCTACTCCCTGAGCGGTGACATCGTGAAGAGCATCGAGCTCCCCTCCGTGTTCCAGACGCCCGTGCGGCTCGACCTCATCCGCCGCGCCGTCCGCGCGTTCCAGGCGAACCGTCGTCAGCCGTACGGTCCGAACCGGAAGGCGGGCATGCGGCATTCCGTGCGGTGGTCTGGGAAGGGTCACGGGGTGTCCCGGGTCCCTCGGATCCGCGGGACGATGATCGGCGCCCAGGCCCCGGGCACGGTGGGCGGGCGAAAGGGTCACGGCCCGAAACCGTGGGCCGACTGGTCCCTCAAGATCAACCACAAGGAGCGGAGGCGGGCGAGGAACGCCGCCCTCGCGGCACTCAAGGAAGCGGAGACTGTGGCCCGCCGCGGCCACAAGTTCGAGGCGGAACGGACCCTACCGATCGTCGTCGAGAACGCGCTCGAAGAGCGGGAGGAGGCCGACCTCACCGCCGCGAAGGGAGCAGAGATTCTGCGGGCCCTCGGGGTGTACGCGGACATCGAGAGAGCGGTTCGCGGGACGCACATCCGCGCGGGCCGGGGGAAGCTGAGAGGTCGGGCGTATCGCACGCCGAGTTCCGTTCTCCTGGTGACGATGAAGCTCGACGGGGTCAGCCGCACGTTCCGGAACTTTGCCGGCGTCGATGTCGCCACCCCGTCGGGTCTGAACGCAGAGGTCCTCGCTCCCGGAGGGGATCCCGGCCGCCTCACGATCTTCACGGAGAGTGCGCTCGATGCGATTCGGGGGTGGAGCGCGTGACGGTGCGCCCGCACGAGGTCCTCCTCCACCCGTATGTGACGGAGAAGACGCTCAACTTCCTCGAGGGGACTCCCGCACAGAAGCAGGCGGACGGGAACCGCCTTGAGTTCATCGTCCGGCGGGACGCCACGAAGCCGGAGATCAAGGCGGCCTTCGAGACGCTCTTCGAGGTCAAGGTGGAGAAGGTGAACACGTACATCCACCGAGATGGAAAGCACGCGATCATCAAGCTCCGCAAGGACTTCCACGCCGAAGAGGTCGCGATGCGGATCGGGGTGTACTAGATGGGAAAGAACCTACCGCAGCAACGCCGCGGCCGGGGGACGTCCCCGACGTACCGATCGCCGAGCCACCGCCATCCCGGGATGCCCGTCCATCCGATGTTCACGGGGGAAGGCATCGTCGCCTCGATCGAGCACGCACCCGGGCGCACGGCTCCGCTGGCCCGGGTCCGCTATGGCAACCGGGAGGTCCTGATGATCGCACCCGACGGTCTCCAGGTGGGCCAGCTCGTCACCGTGGGCGGGCCCAACATCGACCGTGGAAACACGAGTCCCCTGAGCGCAATCCCGGAAGGCACGCTCGTCTACAACGTCGAGTCGCAGCCGGGGGATGGCGGAAAGTTCGTCCGGGCGGCCGGGACGACCGCCGTGATCGTCAGCCAGGCAGAGCGGACGGTCCTCCAGCTTCCGAGCGGGCAGTTCCGGACGTTCGACCCGAAATGCAGAGCGACGATCGGCGTCGTCGCGGGGGCGGGCCGCACCGAGCGTCCCTTTGCGAAGGCGGGGAAGAAGGTCCTCGGGTACCG
>VBML01000186.1 GCA_005878915.1 Methanobacteriota archaeon
GGGACTTCCCTCCGTACGTGATGTGCTCGTAGATCTCATCGGTTATCGCGAGGGCGTCGCGTTCCTCGACGAGGTCCGCGACCAGCTTCAACTCCGAGCGGGAGAAGACCTTCCCCGTCGGGTTGTTTGGCGTGTTCAGGACGATGGCCTTGGTATTCTTCGTGAACGCCTGCTTCAGAGCCTCCTCGTCGATTTCCCAGGAAGGCCACGCCATGGGCACGAACACGGCCTTCGCGCCGCTCACGATCGCGTCGGGCCCGTAGTTCTCGTAGAAGGGCTCGGGGATCACGACCTCGTCCCCCGCGCTCACGACGGAAAGCATCGCGGCCATCATCGCCTCCGTGGACCCGCACGTCACGACGACGTTCGCCTCGGGGTCCGCCTCAATCCCGTTGAATCGCTTCGCCTTCGCGGCAATCGCGTCCCGCAGCGGCTTCGCGCCCCACGTGATCGCGTACTGGTGGTGAGGGCCCTCGAGGGCCTTCCGCGCGGCCTCGACGATTTCCCGCGGCGGCTCGAAGTCCGGGAAGCCCTGAGCGAGGTTGATCGCGTTGTGCTTCGCAGCGATGCGGGTCATCTCCCGGATCACGCTTTCGGGAAAGTGCTGGACGCGGTCAGCGACCCTCCGATCCTCAATCCGAAATCCGAACGATGGGGTGCCCCTGCTGCGCTTCGCCATCGACCACCTGCGGCGCCGGGACGATAGAGGGGGGCAGGAAAAACGTGTCGCGACCCGCGAGGGATCCCGCCGCGATATCCGGATAAGCTTCCGCGGACTTCCGACGGCGATGCGCTCCTTCGACTTCTGGCGAGTGGACGTGTTCGCCGCTCGACCGCTCGAAGGCAACCCGCTCGCGGTGTTCCCCAGGGCGGGAGGATTGACCGACCAGGAAATGCTAGCGATCACGAGGGAGATGAACATCTCCGAGACCACGTTCGTTCTGCCATCCTCGAAGGCGGGCGCCGACTACCGGAACCGAATCTTCACCCCTGGCGGGGAACTCCCGTTCGCGGGCCACCCCTCCCTCGGGACCGCGTACGTCGCTTTCATGGAGGGTCTGATCCCGCGGGCGGAGGGCATCGTCCGGGCGCATCAGGAGGTCGGTATCGGAGTTCTTCCGCTCGAGCTTGAGGTCCGGAGCGGGGCTGTGCAGCGAGTTGTGATGACCCAGGGACAGCCTAGCGTGGGTCGAACGATCTCGAACGTGGATCGACTCGCGAAGGCGTTGCGCATAAAGCCGCGGGACATCACCGCAACGAATCTCCTCCCGCAGATCGCGTCCACGGGGATCGCCTCCCTCCAGGTCCCGATTCGGTCACTGGAAATCGTGCGGGAAATGGACCCCGACCTCCCCGCCCTTGGCGCCCTGTTGAAGCGGGTGAGCCCGGAGGCGGGCGCGTATGTCTTCGCGTTTGAGGCGGCAGGGGATGCGGACCTCCATTCGCGCGGCTTCTTCCCGCTCTCCAGGATCCCGGAGGATCCCGCCACAGGAAGCGCAGCTGGCGCGTGCGGCGCGTATCTCGCATCCAACCAGCGGCTGCCCGGGAAGGAATGGTTCGTGATTGAGCAGGGAATCGAAATCGGTCATCCGAGCCGCATTGAGGTGTCCGTTGCGATCGAGAGAGGCCGCCCAGCCCAAGTCCGTGTGGCGGGCGCGGTCGTTCCGATCATGCGTGGGACGTTGATGATTCCCTGATTGGTCCCCGCCACATCGCGAACACGGGCATCACGCGCGCGCCGCGTCCCGAGTCCCAGAGTGATGACCGGAACGATTATGACTCCGCGTTTGATGCGCACCTCCGCGCGGTGGGGACGTTGAGGTGCCGCGCGCCGAGGTGGGGAGGACCATGGGACGAATCGTTCTTTGTGCGCTCGCCTTTGTGATTGTCCTGTCGGCGATGGCCATCGGGACGGTGGACCGAGCCGCGGCGTCGGATCTCCGGGCCGCGTCCGAGATCGCCCGGGAATATGTGAAAGGACACGTGCAACAGCTCGGCCTCGCCGCCTCCGACATCACCGAGGTCGTGCTGAGCAGCGAAGTCGTCAGCCGAGACACCGGCATCACTCACGTGTACCTTGAGCAACGTTATCGCGGCATCGAGGTGTACGCGGGGATTCTCACACTCAGCCTCCGCCCGGATGGTGGCGTCCTGAGCGCGAGAAGCAGATTCGTGTCGAATCTCGCGGCGGCCACGGATGGCCAGGCGCCTAAAATCAGCGCGATTGAGGCCGCGACCGCGGTGGCCGAGTCCCTCGACCTGAATCCGACGTCGGACTTCCGGCTCGTCTCCCAGACCAACGGAGCCGACATGGCGAGTACGATTTCGGACGGCGGCATCGCCCTCGCGCCGATCGACGCGGTCCTCGTCTGGCTCCCGCTCGAGACCTCCGTCCGGCTCGCGTGGAGCGTAGAGATCCAGGAACGCGGGGGCGACCACTGGTGGACCGCCTTCGTCGACGCAGAGACGGGCGCCTCGCTCGGTCAAGACGACTCGATCTCACACGACTCTGCCGAGGCCATCGCCTTGGCCATCGACCACCGTGGAGGGGCCTCCACGACCGTTCCGATGTTCCCGATCACCGACGGGGCGACCTATCGGGTCTTCCCGTTGCCCATGGAAAGCCCCAGCGACGGAGGACGCGCGCTGGTCAGCGGGGCGGCGGACCCGAGCGCGTCCCCGTTCGGATGGCACGACACGAACGGCGTTCCTGGGCCGGAGTTCACCGTGACGCGCGGCAACAACGTCCACGCGTACGCGGATCGCGACGCGAACAACGTCCCGGACGCGGGCAGCAGCCCGGATGGCGGGGCTGCCCTCGCCTTCGACTTTTCCCTCGACCTGACGAAACGGCCGTTCGATTCGCAAGCGGCCGCAGCGACGAACCTGTTCTATTGGAACAACGTCATGCACGACGTCGCGTACAACTACGGGTTCGACGAGGCCGCCGGGAACTTCCAAGTCAACAACTACGGCCATGGAGGGCTCGGAAACGACGACGTGCGGGCGGAGGCGCAGGACGGCAGCGGCCGCAACAATGCGAACTTCGGCACACCCGTCGACGGCCTGCGTCCGCGTATGCAGATGTTCGAGTGGCGATCGTCCGCGCCCAATCCCGTCACGGTTCTCCCGCCATCCCCGATCGCGGGAACCTATTACGGGCCCATGGCGGGCTTTGGCGAGAGCCTCACGACGACAGGCCCGATCACGCGTGGGGTGGCCTATGTCGGCCGCGGATGCAGCCCGGCCTACCAGCAAGGCCAACCGTTCGACCCGTTCCTCGCGGACCCGTCCGGCAAGATCGCTCTGATGGACCGCGGCTCCTGCACGTTCGTTGCGAAGATCAAACGGGCGCAGGACGCAGGCGCGGCCCTCGTCATCATGGTCAACAACATCCCGGGGGCGCCGATCGCGATGGGCGGGGCGGACCCCACGATCACGATCCCCTCCGTGATGATCAGCCTCGGCGACGGCAGTCGGTTCAAGGCGAACCTGCCCCTTACGGCGACCGTCGCTGATGGGACGGGCGGGGCCCCGGACCGCGACTCCGACGTCGACGCTGGGGTCATCGCGCACGAGTACACGCACGGCATCTCGAACCGCCTCACGGGAGGGCCCGCGACGGTCTCCTGCCTCGGGAACGCCGAGCAGATGGGCGAGGGATGGAGCGACTGGTTCGCCCTGACGGTGACCACGTCTCCCTCCGACACGCGGATGACGCCCCGAGGCGTGGGAACGTACGTGATCTACGAGCCACCGAACGGCGTGGGCATCCGCCCCACCGCGTACGCGACGGACATGACCGTCAACCCGTCCACGTACGCTTCGGTGGCGGACGTCGTCGGGATCAGCCAGCCGCACGGCATCGGATACGTGTGGGCCACGATGCTGTGGGAGGTCTACTGGAACCTTGTGGACCGCTACGGCTACAACGCAAACGTGTACGACGACTGGAGCACGGGAGGGAACAACCTCGCCCTCCAGCTCGTCATGGATGGGCTGAAGTTCCAGCCCTGCCGGCCCGGTTTCGTGGATGGACGCAACGCGATCCTGGACGCCGACCTCGCCCTCACCGGTGGAGCGAACCTGTGCGAGATCTGGCGGGGCTTCGCGAAGCGTGGCCTCGGATTCAGCGCGAGCCAAGGGAGCTCCTTGAGCCGGACCGATGGCGTCCAGGCCTTCGACCTGCCGTCGACCTGCACGGCCGCCACCTTCGGCGGCTTCCGGCCACCCGTGTCCGGGCCCCCCGCGATCAACCGGAGAAACGCGGGCTCGACCGTCCCGCTGAAGTTCACTCTCTCCGGCGCGTGGTACTTGGTGACGGACTCCCAACGGATCGATTGCGACACGCTTCTGCCCGTGGGGGAGAGGCCGTCTCCACTGACCTTGCCCGGGTCCACCAAGATCTCGCGGCAAGGAGCCGAGTACCACATCAACTGGAAGACCGATGGAGCGTGGGCCGGCACGTGTCGGAGACTCACCCTGCGAATCCCCGCACCCGCGGACGCCGTTGCGTACTTCCGATTCGATTGACGGCTCGCTGTGAGAACGACAGCAGTGCGATGATTCGATGGATTGAGAGAGGTCAGTGGACAGACTAAGAGATCAAGGGGCCAATCGCTTTTTGACCTGGCGGAGGTGGGTCAGCCTGCCCTCCCTCATGTCGAGACGCGCGTTCAGCAGCCCGACGCGGAACGCATCGGTGTACCGACCCTCATCATCCCCCTCTGGGATCGAGGCGAGCAACTTGCCCAGGAGCTCATCGTACGTTTCCCGCGGACTGGCCTTCAAGCGGGCAAGTCTCTCGCGTGTCTCCTGGCCACCTGGATGGTCGTTGCCATGGTCGGCTGTGGAGCGTGTATAGCCCGGACTCCATAAAGCCGGCGCGGCGCCGGCTCGCCGGATGAACGTGGACTCCTAAGACGCTGCTATGTCTGTCGGTGCCCCGGGGCTCGTGGGCGGCAAAGGCAGGTCATGAATGGGTGGGGTGCAGGATGAACCAGAGGTCGATCGCGATCCGATCGTAGCGGGTCTTCTCGCCCGCAACTTCAGCCCCGAACCACCTGACGAATTCCTGATGAACGATCTCTCTCACTTCGTCGAGCGATGCGGCATCAACCATACGAGG
>VBML01000170.1 GCA_005878915.1 Methanobacteriota archaeon
TCCGCGTCCTCAGACGACCTTCGTGATGTGCGCGAGCCGTTCCGCGGCGTCGTGCGTCAGCCCGGCGTCACCGAGGATCGTATACCGCTCCGGGTGGATCTCGTGCGCGTGGATGAGGGCCTCGAGCAGCTCGTCGTCCGTGATTCCGAGGGCCCGCGCGGTCGTCGGCGCGCCGATCGCGAGGAGCGCGTTCCGAGCTTCCTCCCAGTTCCCGCCGTGGAGGTACATCATCATAATCGTCCCGACGCCGCACTGCTCCCCATGGAGGGCGGGCTTCTTCGCGACCTTGTCGAGGGCGTGGGAGAACTTGTGCTCGCTCCCGGAGGCGGGCCGCGACGACCCGGCGATGGACATCGCGACGCCGCTCGAGACGAGCGCCTTCGCGACGAACCACGCGCTCTCCTCGAGGCGGGGCTTGATCGTGTGCGCGTTTTCGATGAGGAGACGGGCCGCGAGCTCGCTGAGGGCCGCCGCATAGCTCGAGTAGTACTCGTTCCGCAGGTTCCTCCCGAGGGCCCAGTCCTTCACCGCGGTGAGGTTCGCCATGATGTCCCCGCACCCGGACGCGAGGAGGCGGAACGGGCTCTCGGCGATGATCCCCGTGTCCATGATCACCGCGATCGGGGTCTGTGCGCCAAACGTCTGCTTCTGCCCCTCCTTCTCGATGGACGCCTGGCTTGACACGACCCCGTCATGGCTCGCCGCCGTGGGCACGCTCACGAACGGCAGGCCCGCTTGGAACGCGGAGAGCTTGGCGACGTCGATCGAGCGCCCGCCGCCGACGCCGAGGGCGAAGTCCAGGTCCTTCGACGTGAGGATATCCCTCGCCGTCATCACGGCCTGCCAGTTCGCGTCCGGGATCAGGTATTCCTCCGTCTTGATCTTCCGATCCTGGAGGGAACGGACCGCGGCCTCGCCCGCGATCTTCATCGTCGTGGGGTCTGCGACGAGGAGGGCCCGCCGCCCCATCTTCAGGTTCGCGCACACCTCGCCGACCTGCTTGATCGCGTCGTGGCCGATGACGACGGACCGGGGGAGCTCCATCGACTTCGACTTCGAGAAGCCCTCAAGATCGCCAGCGCTCAGGCCATCCCCTCTTAGAACCGGACGAACCTCCCCACGCTACTTAAAGATGTTTCCCTGCCAACGGTGGGCCGCTCGAGGCTCCGACGTGTCGGCGCACGGTCCCGGGAGGTGCCCTTGCTCAATGCCAACCCGCGGGCCCGCCGACAACCCACTTCCTCCCTCGACAGAGACTTTCGAATCGCCGACGAGTAACGACCCAACAACGTTTATATCGCGTGCCCAGGATGCAAACGTTCCGTGACCAACGTCCTCTTTCTCACCCTCCTCTCGGCAACGGTCACGGAGGATCGATCCGTATCCCTCGCCCGGGCGGAGGAGGAGTTCCTCAAGGGGAACGAGCTGTGCGACGCGAAGCGCTTCTCGGACGCACTCGCCCGCTACGACCGGGCGATCGAGCTCGGCCTCCGGGACCACGTCGTTTGGAACAACAAGGGCGTCGCCCTCGACTCCATCGGTCGCCACGAGGACGCCCTCGGTTGCTACGACAAGTCCCTCGCCGCGAACCCGTCCTACGAGATTGCTTGGTACAATCGGGGGAACGCATACTCGTACCTGGGTCAGCACGAGCGGGCCGTGGAGTGCTACGACCGCGCCCTCGCGCTGAAGCCGGACTACCACGTCGCCCTGTACGACAAGGGGCTCGCCCTCGCCCAGCTCGGGAAGACTCGGAAGGCCCTCGAGTGCTACGACGCCCTCGCGGACCTCGACGCGTCGAACGAGGTCGCGTGGTTCCGCAAGGGCCTGCTTCACGAACAGCTCGGGAAATATGAGGACGCCGTCGCCGCGTACCGGCATGCCGTCGGCGTGAAGCCGGAATACCAGGACGCGTGGAACGCCCTCGGAAACGCCCTGTATTCCCTGGAGCGATACGAGGAGGCGATCGAGGCGTACGACCGGGTCCTCGCCCTCAACACGAGGAACCCGGAGGCGTGGAACAACAAGGGGTTCACGTTCTTCATGCTCGGGATCCACGACGAGGCGATCCGGTGCTACGACCGGGCCCTCACGATCGACCCCACGTACAAGCACGCGTGGTACAACAAGGGGTACACATACCACGGGATCGACCGGCTCGAGGACGCCGTCGAGTGCTACCGGAAGGCCCTCGAGATCGACAAGGGGGACGAGGTCCTCTGGAACAACCTCGGCAACGCCCTGTACAACCTCGGGCGGTACCAGGAATCGATCCCGTACTTCGAGCGGGCGATCGACGTGAACCCGAAGTACGAGATCGCATGGAACAACATCGGGAACGCGCTCGACAAGATGGCCCGCCACTCTGAATCCATCAAGTACCACGACAAGTCCCTCGACCTCAAGCCGGACTTCGACTACGCCCTGTACGCGAAGGGCCACGCCCTCGGGAAGCTCGGCCGCTCCGAGGAGGGGCTCGAGCTGATCACCCAGGCCCTCGAGCTGAACCCGAACTACGACCACGCATGGATGGCGAAGGCGGAGGTGCTGAACGACCTCGGCCGCCTCGACGATGCGCGGGAGGCCCTCACGAATGCCCTCGTCCTGAACCCGACGTACGATGAGGCGTGGGTGTTCCGCGGGAACGTGAGCCTCGGGCTCGGGGACCCCGAGGAGGCCCGGCGGTGCTACGAGGAAGCGCTGCGTTCCTACGACGTCGCCCTCGAGGTGGAGCCGGGGAACGGCGAGGTGCTGCGGCTCCGCGCCAAGCTCCTCGAGGAGCTGGGGCGGGAGGACGAGGCCCTGCCCGCGTACGCACTCGCCGCGAAGGCGGGGGACGTGCGCGCGATCGCGGCCCTCGCCCGCCTCCTGATCCGAGACGGCCGGCCCGCGGAGGCCCTGACCGTCGCCCGCGACCTGGTCGAGAAGCGGCCCGAGGACGGCGAGGCCCGCGCCCTGCTGGGCGAGGCGATCCTCGAGACCGGCGACCCGGCCGAGGCGGTCCCGCTCCTGGAGCGGTCCCTGGAACTCGACGCCCGCCCCGCGGTGCGCCGGAGTCTCGCTCGCGCTCTGGCACGCTCCGGTCAGGTGGACGCGGCTCTCAAGGTCCTCGACGATGGCGGGTCGATCGCGGCCGAGGACGACCTCCTCAAGGGGAACATCCTGCGGGAGTCCGGCCGCCACCAGGACGCCGTGGCGGCGTACGATGTCGTGATTGCGACCGGCGCCCATCTCGATGTCGCGTACGCGGAGCGCGCGCGGGCCCTCGAAGACCTAGGGCGGATTCCGGAAGCCCTCGCGAGCCTCGACGCCGCCATCGGCCTCGACCCCGGGGAGGCGGAGGTGTGGCGGGAGCACGGTGCCGTCGCCCTCAAGGCGGGGAGATCGAAGGCCGCGCTTCGATCCCTCGAGCGTGCCACAGAGCTGGACCCCCACGATTGGGAAGCGTGGGCGCTCCGGGCGAAGGCCCTCGAGGCGCTCGGCCGCGGCGACGAAGCCGCGCGGTGCAGGGAACGGGCGCAGGCCTCGATCGCTTCCGAGTTCGGTGCGTCCACTGACAACGATGGGGAAGTGCTTAAATAGAGTCGAAGTTTGAACCGCTCCCCCCGAGCCCCGCGCGTGTCGTGGGACCCTGCCCGTTGGTGCGACAGTGAACCTCAGGCGCGACCGGATCATGTACTACACCGGGCTCGTGCTCCTCCTCCTCGGCGGTCCCGGCCTCCTCCTTGGAACGTTCGCCCACGACCTTCTGCGCGTCCCCATCTTGGGGACCCAGTACGAGGGGTTCGGCTGGCTGAATCTGATCGCGCTTGCCTCCGGCCTCGTCCTTCTCCTCATCGGGAGCGCTCTCCTCGCCCTCGGCCTGCGGGGAGGCGTCCTCTCGGAACCGGAGATCGCGGAGCTGAGCAAGTCCGGGGGGTCCGGTACGTGACCTCGGACCGAGATTCCAGAAAGGGTCCCTCACGGGACCACCGGGGCCTCACGAACGGGAATGGACCCCTCCGGGTCCAAGGCCTGACGAACGGGCTGGGCCGGACGAACGGGATGGGGCGGACGAACGGCCTCGGTCGCACAAACGGACTGACGAACGGTCTCGCGGGGAGGACGAACGGCCTCACGAACGGGTCCGGTCGGACGAACGGGCTCACGAACGGCACGGGCCGGACGAACGGGACCGGGGTGATCAACGGGTTCATCAACGGGTCGTACCGCCACGGTCTGCGTCGGAATTCGTACGGCGTCATCCTGCCGAAGGACGCTCGGCGGGGCGTCAGCATCGCTGTCCTCGCCCTCCTGCTCCTCGGCCCATTCTACGTCTTGTTTGGCACCCCGACGCCCGCCCCATTGACGCGGATCGTCGTCGATGGAAACCTCGACGACTGGATTGGCATCCCGTTCCTCGGCGACACGGTGCCCTCACCCAATCGGGACGTCGAACTCAGCAACTACTCCGCGCTCGAGGAGGGAGGGTATCTCAGCTTCGCCGTCAAGGTCGCGGGCATCCCGCTCGAGGATTCTACGGGCCTCGATGGGTTCTACGTGTTCATCGACGAGGACGCGAGCAGAGACACGGGATACCAGGTTCGGGGACTGGGGGCGGACGCAGTCGTCTCGGTCCGCGGCGGGAACAACCTAGTCTCCAACGCAGTGCTCTCAAGGTGTTGCCCCCTCTCGAATCCGACCACCACGGACTGGGCAAAGTGGAGGCAGGCGCCCGGCTCTATCGTGAGCGCCCGGGCGTCCGCCGCGGGCCTGGAGATCCAGCTACCGCCCCAGCAGGTGTTCCTCAAAGAGATGTCTTCCTTTATCATTGCCGCAACCGACTACGACGGGAACGAGACGATGGGAAGCGTCGACTTCGACCTTGCCGCCGAATCGACCGGTGGTCCGCGGCCGGCCCTCCTGATTCGACAGGATCCTTCAAGCCCGATCGTCACCGCAACGGGCCGACCGTTCGCTTCCCTGACCCTCACCTCTTTCGGAGGACCGGTGACCGTCACGTCGCTCGCGATGGCGAAACGCCCTCTGGACCCGGGTGTGCTATCCACGCTCAGCGACCTCACGGTTCTCCCCGGAAGACCGGTCACGGCTTCGGTCATGATCGCATTTAACCCGCCCGATTCTGGGCAACCGGTCGTCGCACGGGTGGAACCCACGACCGTGGCGGTGTCCGGAAGCGCATCCCTGACGGTCGAGGGCCCCGACGTCACCGCGTATCTAGGGAGCGCGCCCGTCGGCCACCGGATCGACGGATACTTCGGTGACTGGTCCCAGCTCCGCCCCGAGACGGCGGCGGTGCCGGATCGCAACGTGGACCTCCGGAATACGGCGGCAAACCGTACGGGGTCCACCGCTTTCGTGTATGCAGACGTCGCGGGCAAGATCTTCGGCGGCTCCGGCATCGTGGAACGCCTCGTGCCGCCGACCGGCGCGCGCGGCGGTCCGGAAGCGCCGGGGACGCCGACCGTCCGGAGGGGTGAGGATGTCTTCCGGGCGTACATCGATGTGGACACCGCACAATCGAGCGGCACGATGGTCCTCGGGGTGCGCGCAGATTACATGATGCTGGTCAACGGAACCCATGGTCGCGTAGTATCGTCAGGTGCGTATCAGTGGGCCGCGTCCAACTCGACGTGGACCGCCGTCCCCCGCGGCGTTGAGGTCAAGAATGACCGCTCGCGCATGGAGGCGAGCCTGGACCTCACGGGGATTCCCACCGGTGTGATGGCAATGGCGATCGAGGCGACAGACTGGCGGATGGTCTCGGACGCGTCCGGCGTGTACAACTTCCTCGACGGACCCACCGGCGGGGGCACCCGCGGCGCACCCGGACTCGATCCCCGCAACGGCAACAACGCGGACACGGCGCAGGCGCAGCCCCTGACGAACGGGGACGCCGTGGTCGATGGGAACTGCGCGACGACGGGCGGGGAGTACACCGGTGCGGGGAGCTTCTCCAACGGGAACATGTCGGGCTTCACTGGGACAAGCGGTTCGTACGTCTTCGTGTGCGTCAGCGTGACCGCTGACACCACGAACGACGTCCTGGACGCGGGGACGATTTACTTCGACACCCAGCACAACGGCGGGGGGACCCCGCAGACCGATGATCGAAAGTTCTCTGTGCTCCTCGGGGGCACGCTGGTTTCCTACAAGGGAGACAACACGGCGTGGATTCCGTGCACCAGCCCGGCCTGCGACAGCGGGAACGTGGCGGCCGGTGCCTTCACGGGCGGCCATCCCGTCTACGAGTTCAAGATCCGGTTCAACAACACATGGGGAACGGACACGCCGGCGCCCAATCAGGTGGCGGGCTTCGCCGTCCTCGCGCTCGACATCACGGGCGCCACAACGTACACCTGGGGCAGCGCTTCCCCGCCGACCGACACAGTCCCCGATACCTGGGGCCACATCAACGCCCCGGAGTTCACCGACATCCTCGTGCCGATCGCGGTCGTCGGAGTTATCTACCTCCTTGCGCGTCGCCGCCGCCGAGATGCGGATTCGTAGGCGACAGCGGCTCCGTCGCAAGGAAATCAACGGCCACTCGCAAGCGATCGCGGATGCCCTTGGCGTGGACCCGTTCCGCGACCGCGACGACATCGACCTCGCGGAGGCGGAGGAGTGGCGGCTCCTGATCGCAGACAACGAGGTCCGCGGGATTATCGTCGGGGGGCGTCCCTTCCTCACCATCCGGGGCCTCCTCGCATCCCCCGCGAAACGGCGCTGGGTCACTGTGGACATGGGGGCCGTGAAGTTCGTCTATAACGGTGCGGACATCATGGCCCCCGGCGTCGTCGATGCGGACCCCGCGATCCGCTCCGGCGACCTCGTCTGGGTCCGGGACGAGCGAAACCTGCGTCCCCTGGCGATCGGCGAGGCCCTGATGTCGGGGCCCGAGATGGTGGCTTCGGAGAAGGGGAAGGCGGTGGCCTCGATCCACCACGTCGGAGATCCGCTGTGGAAGTTGGACGAAGAGCCGAAGGAGTGACGTCCGGGTGCTCGCCCTGCTGCTGGATATCGACGGGACCCTCCTCGACACCTTCGACGCGATCCTCGAGGCGATGAACGTCGCTCTCGGCGAGACCAGCGTTCGCCCTCTGACCGCGGAGGAGATCCGCCCCCTCATCGGGATGCCCGTGCAGCGGCAGATGAAGTTGCTTCGCGACATGGAGGGACGGATTGTCGACGACATCACCAATCGGTACTACGTCGTGTTTCACGGGCTCATCGACAAGGGCGTGCGCTCGTATCCCGGCGTCGCCGAGACCCTCGCGGGGCTCGCCGGTCGCCCGATCACGACGATGTCGACGCGCCGCCGAGAGGAGGCGCGCCACATGCTGCGCGTTGCCGGTCTCGAGCCGTACTTCACCGAGGTCGTCGGAGGGGACGAGGTCGCTCGCCCGAAACCGTCTCCGGATCTCCCGCGGCACGCCGCCCGGGCCCTCGGAGTTCCGGTGGACCGCGCCGTGGTCGTCGGGGACAGCCCCATCGACATCCTCGCGGGGCGGAGCGCCGGTGCGTGGACCGTCGCGGCAACGTACGGGTACGGGACGCCCGCCTCCCTCCGGGAGGCAAAGCCCCATGCGACGATCTCGAGCTTCCCTGAACTGCCCGCCGTCCTCGAAGAGCTCGAACCCCATTTCGGCGCCGAGTCCTGAATACTGTCTCACGAACTTAGGCATGATCAAATCCGTTATCCGCCGGAAGGTGCCTTTTCAAAGAAACGGCTATGTCGGTCAGCCACGCCTGTTTCTCCGCCGAAGGGTCCTCCCCAAGAGGACTCGGAAGGCCTCGACAGTGGACCTGACGATTCTTCCCGCGGTTTGGTTCGAGGGATCGGCAACGCTCAGGAAAATCCGAGGATGGACTAGAGAGAGAGCGCTTTGCGATCCCCTCTCCCACTCGGCGCGCAGGGCTGCGTTTGCTTGTATGATATCCTTGCCGACAAACAAGAGTATGTTCTGTGCATACCATGCGGCCACTGAGTCGTTCTCCCAGACTCTCCTCCGAATGGGGTCTAATACTACATATCCTCGTTTCTCGAAGAGGTGGGCCCAATAGGCAGGCCATTGCTCATTCAGGTGCCCCGTCCCCCCATGTACCCCTCCTTGAAGTGGAATCGCGGCGGAAAACAGGATTGTAGACCCGAGGCGGGTCAGGGTGTCCACGAAGGTTTCCGCCGATTCGACTGGGAGATGTTCAGCAACTTCGAGGGAAACGACGAGGTCGAAGGTACGGCCTAGATGCAGGGGCCGAGTGAGATCATGAGCCACGAAGTTCTCTCGCTGGATGTCCAAGTTCTCGCTTTGCACCCAGCTCCCATCTATTCCGAGGATGTTCCGAGCACCTTGTTCGCGAAAGACCGCGAGCCACGTGCCAAGGCCGCAACCAACGTCAACCACGCTGTCTGTCGGTACGAGCTCCATGACGAGAGGGACGATAGTCTCTGCTGACGTGCGCGCACTTTCCTTGACGGCCCTGTAGAAACTGGGAGAGTACGCGTCCCTCGCACCTCGCATCCTGCACCAAAACATGATTCGACGATATAACAGTTACACGGGGTCGAAGCCCCACGCGACGATATCGAGCTTCCCTGAGCGGCCCGCCGTCCTCGACGAGCTGGAACCGCGGGCCACGGCGTAGGCGGGCTCAGGCCCAGTACGGGGCCTTCAGGTACTTGTACGCGGAGATCACCGCGGTCACGGCCTCCCCGCACCCCGTCACGATCCGCTTCTCCTTGTTCGGATACCACACGGCGTCCCCGCACGCGAACACACCGGGGACGGACGTGCTCATGTCGGGCCGGACTTTGATGTTCCGCGCCCCCTCGAGCTCCAAGCCCCACCGCTCCACTTTCGTCTGGAGCGGCTCGAAGCCCACGTTGATGATGATCGAGTCCACCCGCTTCACGACCTTGTCCAAGGTCACGTTGTTGTACACGACGGCGTCGAGGCCGCCGCTCGCGTCCTCGATGCTCACGAGCTCGGAATTGTACAGGACCTTCACAGGGGACTTCTGGACGGCCTCCACGTTTTTTTCCATCGCACGGAACTCCCCGCGGCGGTGCACCAGGGTCACCTCCTTCGCGGGGGCGACCAGCTCGAGCGCGATCTCGAGGGCGCTGTCCCCGCCGCCGACGACGAGGACGCTGTGGTCCTTGAACGCTCGGCGGTCCCGCACGCGGTAGTGGACGCCGTGTCCCTCGTGCTCCGTCTCCCCCGGGATCTCGAGGACCCGGGGGTTGAAGGGCCCGTTCCCGATCGCCACGATCACCGCCCGGCCCTCGTGCGTCGACTTGTTCGTCCGCACTTCGAAGCCCCGGTGGTTCCGCCTCACCTCTTCAACCGTCTCCCCCTCGCGGATTTCGACACCGCTCACCCGCGCGTGCTCCACGAGGAGCAGCCCGAGCTCGTGTCCTTCGATCGCAATGTAGCTCGGGTAGTCGTACACGGACTTCGTCGGGTACAGCCAGGAGAGCTGCCCGCCCACCTCCTCCGCCTCGAGGACCAGGGTGGAGAGGTTGCGGGTCCGGCCGTACACCCCCGCGGTGAGCCCCGCGGGCCCGCCACCGATGACGATGAGGTCGTGGACCATGGGTGGCCGAAGAAAGGAAAACCCCTCTTAAACGTTCGCCGGTGGTGGTCGCAAAATCGCCGATGGATTTCCTTCAATAATAATATGACTATTATTATAGTATTTGACTTATGAATCACGATTGTCTACCCCGGGAGTTCGATACCTTTAAATTCCCGGAGCCGGATGCGCAAGCCCAAGGGATTGGGATGTCGTTCATCAAGAAGCAATTCCGGAAGGGCGCCGAAGGCGCCGTCGCTGCGGAGGCCAGTTCGTACATCGACCTCGGGGAGCTCGCCCTCGAGGAAGAGGGGATCGCCTTAGGGGAGCCGGTCGAGCACCTTGTGAGGGTCGCCGAGATCTATCGATACGAGGATGTCGGAGATCTCACGAGCCACGTGTACAACGGGAGCCTCCTCCTCGTCGACTTCACGGCAATCGCGAACGACGAGCTCGCGGTGAAGCGTGTGACGAACGAGCTGAAGAACTGCGCGCGGGACTGTGGCGGGGATGTCGCCGTCGTGGCGAAGAATCTCCTCCTTGCGACACCGTCCGGAATCAAGATCGACCGGAACAAGATTAAGGGTGCGTACTAGGGCTTAGGGGTCGAGCGACGAACCCGCCGTCCACGTGGTCGAGCCGGAACCAGTCCCGGCCGTGGTTCACGTGCCGCATCTTTACGCAGCGGAGCTGAACGGACACGCGGCCCTCCGCGTCCGCCGAGTAGCGCAGCTGGATTGCGCCATCCGCGAGGAAGTCCTCGTGGTTCGGGAAAGGCATCGACGCGTCGGAGCTCTCCGCGATCACCAGCGCGGTGACGCCGAGCCCTCGGAGGAACGTGAAGAAATGGAATAGGTCCGTCCGGGGGTCCGTCATCTTCGCCAACGCGTAGAGGGAGTTCAGCGGGTCGAGGACGACGATGCCGAATGGCTCCCTCTCCCGCTTTCGCGCGAGATACTCTTCCAGGATCTGGAGCCAGCCGCGAGTCTCGGACGCCGCTTCGTGCTCCGTCCGGAGGCGGGCGATGTCCACGATGAAGTCGTCCTTCGTTTCCATCCCGAGTCGGGCCATCGTCCGGAGGAGGGACTCCCGCCCCTCTTCGAGGGACACGTACAGCCCCCTCACGCCGCCGAGTCGATTTCGGTGAAGGAGGTTGAGGGCCAATGAGGTCTTCATCGTCCCGCTCGGGCCTCCTAGGAGGACGATGTGCCCCTTCGGGATCCCGCCGTCCAGCGCTTCATCGAACCCGGAGATGAACGTCCGGATTCGCCCCTCATCCGTGTTCGGCCCGTGGCTCGCCGCGTCCAAGCGGGCTTCCACGTCCCGGAGGCGGGCCTTCAGGGAATCGATCTCCTCCTGGAGGCGCTCCTCGCGCTTTGTCGTGGACCGTCCGCTTTTTGGCTCTTCCAACCCCCTCGCTCCTCACAAATTCCAGATGATTGTCGGATATGGACTGCGTCTCGTCTTAGCCTTTCCCTCCTACGAATCGTTACGAAAATTGAGAATCATCGCTGATTCGTCCGCACGGAACCTATAAATAGAACGCGCTGGCAATAGAGCCCCACTCCGGTGGGAAGCCATGGCCATCCAAACGAAAACGGACAAGGGGCCCACCTCGGCCCTCACCGTGGAGGACCTGACCCGCGCGATCAAGAACTCGATCGACCGCACGGGGATGAAGGAGGAGGAGGCGCGGTCGATGGCCCAGCACGTCCTGAACTTCTTCGGGTACTCCGAGCGGATCATCGACAACGTCCTGGAGCCGGAGGACCGCGACGCCTTCTACATGCTCGAGGACTCCGGGATCCTGACGACGGAGCGCGAGGAGACGACGCTGTACGACGGGCGGGAGTGGCGGATCCACTACTGGATGTTCCGGAAGGAACGGATCGCCGAGCTCGTCGAGGCGCAAAAGGCGAAGGAAGAGGCCGCCCGCGCCGGTTCCGTCTACGACGAGATGCCCGAGGACACGTGGGTGGCCACGTCGCGGGAGAAGAAGCCGGAGCCCCCGCCCCCGTAGTCCGAGTCCCCACAGCATGCCGTTTCAGCCGCTGGTCTTTTACGACTAGAGGAACACCTGCTGGATCGCACCCTTGTACCGGGAAATCAGATCGACTCCGAGGCTGAGCGGCACGTGCATCTTGCCCTCTCGGAAGGGAAACGCAGGGCCGAAGGACTCCGCCCTCCGGAGGACCTCCCCTGCGACGGGGTCCGTGAGGTAGCACGCGTCCTCGAGCTCCGTGTGGAAGTGGAGCGAGATCGGGACCCGGAGCGCGTCCGCGTCCCCGGGCCGACACGCGGCCTCGAGGCGTTGGAGGGCAACGCGTTCGATCGGCCAGGGATCGCCGGCCCGCGTCGTGCAGGACGGCTCGGCCTCCGCGAGGAGCGTCGAGAGGCTCTTCTTCGTCGTCACGAGGGACGCGTTCAATGACGCGTACTCATGGCTGACCCACCGATCCATCGTCCCGGGCCGGTCCCACATCGAACTCAACGAAGCCCGCGGGAGAGATTAGGTTTGTCGCGAAAACGATTAAGACCGGAGGGCCGATGGTACGCAGGAGTAGGGATGGTGCGCCGGTTCTGCCGGGAGTGCGGGGCGATTCCAGGCGCGATTGGTCCGCCGACCGGTCCGCCCGCGCCACCGTCGCCCTCCATGGCCGGCGGACCCCCGCCATGAGTCCACCTCCCTCCGCACCGACGGCCGGTCCAAGCGCCAACCTCGCCCCCTACGCCGATTCCACGGACCGGATGCGCTTTCTCGCGGAAGTGGATCGCCACAACCGGGTTCTCGAGACGAAGGCCGGGGTTCTCCTGCTGCTCATTGGCGCGGTCGTGGGGTGGATTCCGATCATCGGCCTGGCTGGAGGCCCTCTCACCCTCTCCGGGGCGGTTCTCATGTTCTTTGGTCGCACGGTGTTCCACCCCGCCCACGCCCGGAACGTTGTCGCGTCGGTTCTCCTCCTCCTGCTCGGGATTCTCGTGGGCTTTCTGATTGCGTTCTTTCTGGCCCTTACGCTCGTCCAGTTCGCAGGGGTCAAGGAGGAACCGGCCCTGTTCCTCGCAGCGCTCGTCCTTCCGGTGGTAGCGGCCGCGATTCCGGGACTTTCGAGGGTGTTTTTCACGCGGCCCTCCAGGCCCAGCTCGAGTCCCTCGCCATCCTGTCCGTGATTCCGTCCGGCCTGTTCGCGGTGGCCTACGGTCTGGCGTACGTGAGCACCGTCCGGGGGGAACGGCCTCCGAGCAGCGCGGCGTGAGTCGCAAGAGTTCTCGTCGACCGGTCCGTGTTCAGCGCCCGGTGCTTCCCGCCTTACTTCTTCCGCGCGAGGACGTGGGTGACGGCGAACCCGTCGTCTCCGTGCGTCAGGGCCATGGAGTTGTGCGCGTGGTTCATCATTCGCATCTTCACGCACCGGAGGCGGAGCTGGACATCCGTCTCACCGACCTCCACCTGGCGGAGGTGGATGATCCCATCCGCCAGGAAGTCCTCCCCGTACTGCGCGAGCTTCGCGGACCCGATTGGGATCTCCGTCACGAGGAACGTCGTGAGGCCGAGTTCGCGGAGGGACGCGTACAGCTGGAACAGCTCCCGCCGAGGGGCCTCAAAGTTCGCGAGCGCGTACAGCGCGTCCATCGAGTCCAGCGCGAGGATCTGATACTCGTTCGCCGCGACGGCCTCCTTGACGATGTCCACGATGATCTGGACCCAGTCCTTCGTCGACTCCGCCCGCTTCAGGGCGGTGCGGAGGACTCCGAGGTCGAGGAGGTACAGCTTCCCCTCGTCCATCGGCGGGTATCCCATACGCTCCATCGCCCGCTTGAGGGAGTCCGTCGTCTGCTCGAGGGTGATGTAGAGGCCCCGCCGGCCCACCCTCGCGCTGTGGTACATGATGTTGTAGATCAGGGAGCTCTTCATCGTCCCCGGAGTCCCCGCGACGAGGACGATGGATCCCTGGGGAACGCCCCCGCCCAGCGCTTGGTCGAGGCCCGTGACATGGGTGGAAATCAGGGAGAGTTCGCGCTCCATGGACTGGGGTTGCGACGCGAATCGGTCTATAAATCCCCGACCGAACAGTTATCGTGCCTGATAGCGGCGAAGGGACAGTTTTTGTATTGCGGCACGATGGAGGGCGGAGGAATGCGTGGCTCCCAAGAAGGACGCGGCCCTGCGGGTGCTGCAGTGGGAGCTTGGCGGGCACGGGGGCGATGTCCTTCGCGCCATGCTGGCGCATCCGGACTTGAACCTCGCGGACGCGGTCGACATGATTGAGCGAGAGAATCCCGGGTGGGCGGGGGCGGAGCCCCCCTCGGACAAAGCGCGGGAGCCGGAGGAGGCCCCGGAGGCGCCCCCACCGAGGCGAGGCCGCGCGGGCCCCGAGATCCTCGCGCTGCAGCAGGAGTTCGCCACATTCCGTCATCTGCTCCGGCCGGCAGAGGCGAAGGAGCTCGAGGCGGCGTTCAAGGAACTATCCACGCATCCGGACCCCGACGCCCTCGCGGAACTCCGGCGGCGGTTGCGCTCCCTCGCCCTCCAGGCCGCGTTCTGGCGCGACCTCGCAGGCCCCGGGAAAACGGCGAACGCCCTCGGGGTCGTGCTCCTCCGGAGTGACGGCGGGGTGATTGCGCACGGCGGAGCGTCAGAGCCCCTGCTGGAGGAGCGCGTCGCCCGCGCGGTCCGCGGAGAACTGGAGAAGCGGGGGAGCGGAGTGTATGTCATGCATCTCTCCGTGGGCCGGCTCGTAATCGCCCGCGGGAAGAAGGTCGCCCTCGCGACGCTGTTTCGCCATACTCCGGGGAAGGAGGTCGTGAAGGTCCTCGAGAGGACCGTGGGGGCGATCGAGGAGAACATGAAGGCGGCGGAGCGAACGTTCAGCAACGCGGCGCTCGCGTCGCGCTACGCGGACGCGTTGTTGAAGCTCGTTCAACGAATCTCCGGATGAATCACCACTGCATTCGTCCCACTCGCCAATCGGGTCATGCCCCCGAGAAAGTCCCGTTTCAATCTCAGTCTACGCTCGCCGTTTTCCCTCGGAACTGCCGGAAAGCTGCGATTAGGAAGATGAGGGAAGTGGCCGCCAGAGCCTCAACCAAGATTGGAATGTAGTAGAACCAGCCCGGGATGCAGTATCGGCGGCCCACAGACAGGCAGGAGATTTCCGCCATTGCCGAAGGCCACACATAGACGATTGCGGCGACGAGCATCGTGAGCCCCAGCCAGAACGACCAGGATTTTTTCATGAGGAAGCCTAGCCCCGCCCCAACAAGAGCCACGCCGATGCCAATGTACAGCCCTACGGCCAAGTAGTAGGATAATCCAAAGAGTGCCACTAATTCTGGAAAGGAACTGAGAATGTACAGTAGCTCGCCGGCACGTCCGACCAACGATATGCCTGTGACGACCACGAGGACTCCGACAATAGTGAGACCCATTGGCCGCGCTCCTTCCCTCCTCGTCTCTGGCTCCACGGCGCGCGTGATCGCTGCTCGCGCCTAATACGTTCTGCGTTCGCGTAGCATCTCGACTTTATCGTTCTAAGTGAATAATACACCCGAGCGCTCGAACTGTTTCGTTGGCATCGTGCGATTTGGAGTGTTTGGTTGGTGCGTCATCACTCCGAGATCGCGCGGGTAATCCGGAACTCCCCATCGTTCCGGGTCAGTGCATAATACTCCCGCTCATGCTTCGTCCTCCGCATCTTGACGCACCGGATGCGAAGCTGGACGTCCGAGTCTCCCTTCTCGATGGTCCGGAGGAGGAGGACGCCGTCCGAAAGGAAATCTTCGTCGAACATGCACAGCCGCCCGTCGTCACCGCCAGGGATTTCCGAGACGAGGAACGTCGTCGCCCGGAGGGACCTCAGGA
>VBML01000187.1 GCA_005878915.1 Methanobacteriota archaeon
CTACGTCGAGCTCGTCGTCGCGGGCGTGGACGCGGAAGGCCCCCACGTCTTCACGGCGGACATGAGCGGGGCGATCACGAGCGAGCCCTTCATGGCGTCCGGCTCGGGGAGCCCGCTCGCGTACGGCGTGATGGAGCAGGGCTTCCGCCAGGGCCTCGACGTCGAGGCGGGGAAGCGCCTCGCGGAGCAGGCGGTCCGCGCGGCGATGGAGCGTGACCCGGGCAGCGGGAACGGCGTCGATGTCCTGTCGGTCCGGAACGACGCGTGGCGGGAGGTGGCGTGATGGCGATGGAATCGCAGGGAGGGCGGATGCCCTTCTTCTACAGCCCGGAGGGCCGGCTCCTCCAGGTCGACTACGCCCTCCAGGCCGTGAACCGCGGGTCCACGACGATCGGCCTGAAGACGAAGGACTTCGCGGTCCTCTCGAGCCACGTGAAGCCCACGCGCAGCCTTCTGGAGCCCGCGGAGAAGGTGTTCGTCGTCGACGAGCACGTCGGAGCCACGGGGAGCGGGTACATCGGGGACGTCAACTCCCTGGTGGACGAGATCCGCCTCCAGGCCCAGAGACACCGGCTCGTGTACGACAACGCCATTGACGTGGGGTCCCTCGCGAGACACCTCGGGCAGTACCTCCACAACTTCACGCTGTACACGGTACGGCCGTTCGGCGCGTCCCTCATCCTCGCGGGTGTGGACCCGCTGGGGATGCAGCTCATCCAGATCGACCCGAGCGGGACGACGTTCCGCGGGAACGGGTTCGCGATCGGGGCGGGCTCGGACGATGCGCTCGAGGTGCTCACGAAGGGCTACAAGGAGAACATCTCCCTCGACGACGCGATCGCGCTGAACACGCGAGCGATTGAATCCCTGAACGGCGGCGGCACTGCGATCGAGCACGGGGTCGTCACGCGGGACTCCGGGAAGTTCCTCCACATGAACGGTGGGAAGGCCCCGCGGCCATCACCGAAGGCGAACTAACCCCGCATCGGGAGAGGTCCGCCTCTCCCCTACCTTTTCTTCATCCGGTAGAGATCGTGGTGGTCCCCGCGGACCCGCTCGATTACGTTGCGGGCCTCGAGGTCGAGCTTTGTCGACTCCATGTACCAGGGGATCGAGCCGTCGAACTTGCCCTTCAGGGCCCTGTTCACCTCGCTCGTTAATTCGTCGTGCGTGAGTTCGTTCGACTTCAACAGCCCGATGATTGTTGCTTTCATCGTGTCGTACTTCGACCGGCTGATGTTGACGCCCTTCTTGCCCGCGGGGTGGAGGGTGAGAATCTTGTCGTCCATGGGAGGCACAAGGCTTCACTCGGCATAAGTCTTCGAGTCGAAGGGATTGGAGGCGCGGCGGAGTCGACGAATGGCGCCATCCGAAAGAACCGTTAAGAGCGATGCCGCCCATTGCGCCCGCCGAATATTGATGCGGATTGCTTCCCTCGTCCCTAGTGCGACGGAAACCCTCTTCGCCCTTGGGCTGGGGGACGAAGTCGTCGGCGTGAGCCCGGAGTGCGACTTCCCCGCTGGCGCCAGGGACAAGCCCGTCCTCTCTCAGAACGCGATTCGCCCGGACACGATGTCCCAGGCGGCGATTGACCGGACGGTCGTCGAGCACCTCCGTGATGGCGGTTCGCTGTACCACGTGGACGCGCGGCTCTTGGAGGAGGCGGCGCCGGACGTGATCTTCACGCAAGGCCTATGCGAAGTCTGCGCAGCATCGATCGAGGACGTGACGTCGGTCGCGTCGAAGCTCAAGGAGGCACCGAAGGTTGTGTCCCTCGATCCAACGGATCTCGGCGGGGTGCTCGCGTCGATCGAAAGCGTCGGGCGTTCCACAGGGCGGGAAGCGGAGGCGAGGGACCTTGCCGGATCCCTTAGGGCGCGTCTCCTCGCCGTTGAGGTTGCAACCAGTCACTTGCAAGAGGTCCCTACGGTTGGCTGCTTGGAGTGGTTTGATCCCTTGTTCAACGCGGGTCACTGGGTGCCGGAGATGGTCGAGATTGCGGGTGGTGCGGAGGTCCTCGCCGTCTCCGGGAAACCCTCCGTGCGGATCGAGTGGCGGGACGTGCTGACCGCGGCTCCTCAGGTCCTCGTGCTGATGCCCTGTGGATTCAGCGTGGACCGGGCCGTCGCCGACGTGCCGCTGTTGACCCGTCTTCCCGGATGGCGCGTCCTCCCCGCGGTCCGGAAGGGAAATGTGTACGCCGTCGACGCGTCGAGTTACTTTAGTCGCCCGGGACCGAGGCTCGTCGATGGAGTCGAGCTTCTCGCGCACATCCTCCACCCGGACGCGTTTCCGGGGGAGTGGCCGAAGGCCGCGATGCGACGGTTGGCGGGGTGACGATGGCGCGCGTGTACACTCGGACCGGGGACACGGGGGAAACGACGCTCCTGGGCGGCGTCCGCGCCAGCAAGGCGCATCCTCGGTTCGCGGCGATGGGGGACGTCGACGAGCTGAACGCCGCCGTGGGCGTGGCGATCGCGGCGCAGGCGGACGCGAAGGTCATTGACGTCCTGAAGATGGTGCAGAACACGCTGTTCACGATCGGCGCGGAACTCAGCGTCGCCGCGGGAAAGTCTGCAGCGGTGCCGAGGGTGACCGACCACGACGTAATGATGCTCGAGGCGGCGATGGAGGCGATGGACCCGGGCGAGATCAAGGAGTTCATCCTCCCACGGGGGTCGCCCGCCGTCGCATCCCTCCACTTCGCGAGGGCGATCGCCCGCCGCGCGGAGCGGCATGCGTGGGCTCTCTCGACGAAGGAGACGCTGAACCCGGAGCTC
>VBML01000055.1 GCA_005878915.1 Methanobacteriota archaeon
CTTGAAGACGTACTCCTTCGTGGCGGTTCGGATGACGATCTCCTCGACCCCCGCGATCTCCTCCGTCTCGATGCCCATCCGCTTCATCGCCGCCTTGAGCTGGCGGGGGTTCATCCGCCCGCCCGGAATTCCGGGGATCATCTGCCCACCGATTGCACCATGGATCGACGATTCTTTAGGTTTTGCGACAGATGTTCCGTGGGGCTGTAATTCCGTTTCAAGGAGAGCGAAACCGTAGCCTCGCACGTTTAAATAGCGCGCCCCCAATGCGAACGTCTCCATGCGGATTGCAGTCGTCTTCAAAGACCGCTGTCAGCCCAAGCGGTGTAACCTTGAGTGCATCACCTTCTGCCCCCCGCAGCGCACTGGCACTGAGGTCATCTGGATTGACAAGGATTCTGGGAAGGCCGCGATTAGCGAGGAGACGTGCATCTCCTGCGGGATTTGCCTCCCGGCGGGCGTGCCGATTTCTACGAAAGGCGGCGTGGTCCCCGTTGAAAAGGTTGACGTTGGAGAGCTGGTGCTTACGCATGAAGGCCGCTATCGATCGGTCAGGAAAGTCTATCGGCGTTCTTACTCCGGTCTGATGTACAAGATCGTCGCAACCGGCCAGCCCGATGCGCTCGAGGTGACCGAGGAACATCCGATTCTCGCAGTCGTTCGCCGACCCACAAAGCGCGGACGACGCCTCGAGAAGGCGATCGGTGAGCTTAGGTGGGTTCGTCCTGGGGATCTGAAGAAAGGCGACTACCTAGCCAAGCCTCGGATACGAGAGGCAAGAAGCCAGAACTGGGAGGCGCCGATTCAAGTTGCGCTTTCCGGGGGTCGGTACGTCCGATGGGGCGAGCAGATCGCGTCAATTCCCGTCTCTCCTCGATTGGCGCAGCTTATCGGTTACTATCTGGCGGAGGGGTCCGCGGACGACCGCAGAGTCGTCTTCTCGTTCCACGAAAAGGAACGGGAATACCTGGATGATGTCCACGCGACTGTTTCTGAGTTCTTTGGGATCCGAGGACGCGAGTATCAGGGCAACGGGTTAGGCCGGCACATCAGGTTCGACTCATCAATTCTCGCGCGCATCATGAGGAACTTGGGCACGTCGTCCCATACGAAGCGAATTCCCTCGGTCATCATGACGGCCCCTCGGGAGGTTCGGGCCTCCGTCGTGCGCGGATTGTGGCGGGGGGACGGGTATCGCAATCCCGAGCGTAGCTACTTCGTCCTTTCAACGACATCGCAACATCTAGCCTACCAATCTCAGGAACTCTTGGCGAGTTTGGGCATTGTGTCCGGAATAACGAGCCGAACTGCTCCCGGCAAGAAGCGGGCCTTCCACGTCACCGTCACGGCGGAATTCGTAGCTCCGATGGCGGCGCTGATGGGGTTGCGTTTTGAAGAGCAACGGAATCGAACCGCGAGCCATTTCATCATTGACGACGAGTATGTTTTCACGCCAATTCGGAGCATCGAAAGCACTCCGGTCTACGACGTGATGGTCCACAACCTCGAGGTCGAAGAGGATCAGACCTACCTCGCGGCAGGAACCCTGGTCCATAATTGCGTGAAAAAGTGCCCATTCGACGCAATCCGGATAATCGGATTGCCGGAGCCGTTGAAGGAGGACCTCGTCCACCAGTACAGCAAGAACGGGTTCCGGCTGTTCCGCCTCCCTGTCCCGAAAGCGGGCGAGGTCGTGGGCCTTCTCGGGCCGAACGGGATTGGGAAGACGACCCTCCTCTCGATCCTCAGCGGGGAACTGTGCCCGAACCTGGGCCACTACCGCCGCACGCGGCCGTACTGGAACGAGGTCCTCGAGAAATACAAGGGGACGGAGGCCCACGAGTACCTTGAGAAGATCGTCTCGAAGGAGATCCGCACCGCCCTGAAGCCGCAGTACGTCGACAAGCTCCCGAAGGTCGCGAAGGGGACCGTGGGCGATCTCCTGAAGAAAGTGGACGACCAGGGCCGCCTCGATGAGCTCTCGTCCCGCCTCTATCTCGATTCTGTGCTGCATCGGGATATTGCGCACCTGAGCGGCGGGGAGCTCCAGCGCACCGCGATCGCGGCGACGATGCTGAAGGATGCGGACGTGTACTTCTTCGACGAACCCTCCTCGTACCTCGACATCTATCAACGCCTCGAGGTCGCGAAGGTCATCCAAACGCTGTCCAAGGAGAAATACGTCGTCGTCGTGGAGCACGACCTGGCCGTCCTCGACTTCCTCGCGGACAGCGTGTACCTTCTCTATGGGTCCGAGGGCGCCTACGGCGTCGTCGCCCAACCCCGGGCCGTCCGCACCGGGATCAATGTGTACCTCGGCGGCTTCCTGAAGGAGGAGAACATCCGGTTCCGCGACCGGGAGGTCACCTTTGAATCTCGGCCGCCCCGGAAGGATTGGCGGGCGGAGACCCTTGTGACCTTCGACCGGCTCGAGAAGGCGTTCCCCGACTTCTCCCTCACCGTGGAGGGCGGGCAGCTCCGGAAGGGCGAGGTCGTCGGCGTCGTGGGTCCGAACGCGACGGGGAAGACGACGTTCGTGAAGATGCTCGCGGGGGAGGAGGCGCCGACGCGGGGTTCCCTGGCGGGGCGGTGGGCCGTCTCGTACAAGCCGCAGTACATCGAGCCGACCTTCGAGGGGACGGTCCGGGAGCTGTTCGCGGCGACCGTCGGGAATCGCGCGGAGAGCGGATGGTTCGAGACGGAGGTCGCCCAGCCCCTCCAGATCCGCGGGATGATGGAACGGCCGGTCACCGAGCTCAGCGGCGGGGAGCTGCAGCGCGTCGCCGTGGGCCTCGCGCTCACGCGGGAGGCGGACATCTACCTAATCGACGAGCCCTCCGCGTACCTGGACTCCAATCAACGGATGGCGGCGGCCAGGACGATCCGCCGCGTGATGGAGAACCAGGGCCGGACCGGCCTGATCGTGGACCACGATGTGTACTTCATCGACATGGTCGCGGACTCGATCATGGTGTTCAGCGGGGAACCCGGCGTGCGCGGACACGGGGAGGGCCCGTTCCCGATGCGGGAGGGGATGAACCGGTTCCTGCAGCTCGTCGAGGTCACGTTCCGCCGGGACGCGGACACTAACCGCCCTCGGATCAACAAGCTCGACTCCCGCCTGGACCGCGAGCAGAAGCACGCGGGCGAGTACTACTACGCCCTCGCGTGACGGGTCAGGGCAGAATCAGCGTATTCTCTCGACCCCGGTTACCTTGTCGAAGTCGCTGTCGAAGCTGAGGATCTCTGGGATTCCGCGGGAGCTCATGAGCCACGCGCTGTGCGCGTCCGCGACTGACAAGGTCCCGTCATGCCGAAGGAATTCCTGGAAGACCTCCGGCATTGTCCGCGCGTCGAGGTATTCGATTTCGCAGTTGTCGACGATGTATTCGTACACCGCGCGGGCGGCTCTCCCCCCCTTTCGGTGCCCCAGGACGGTGACTGCCTCGGCGACCACGAGATCGGACATGACCAGCGGCCCGGCGAGCTTCTTTCGGAGTCGTAGCGCACTGGGATGCCACCGGTCCTTCGAGTCGGCGAGCGCGATGAAGAACGACGAGTCGAGGAGGATCAGAATCCTCCCCGCTGGGCTCGTTTCTTGTCTTTGACGGCATCCCCTCCGACGGCGATGATGCCCGTGATGTCCTCGACGGTCCGCCGTTTCCGGGGTTTGACGACCGCCCGGTCGCCCTCCAGGGACCACTCGAGGTAGTCGCCTTCGTGGACGCCCAAGGACCTCCGGACGTATTTCGGGACCACGGTGAGGTTTCCCTTGGAGACCTTCGATTTGCTTATCATTTCGGAATACATAGTGATTCTGTATACATAAGTATTTCCCGTGAACCGGTCGCCTCATCGGTCCCCGAGACGACCGTCCCTGGAGGGGATCTTGGCGCCCCGTTGTCGACTTCGCCACTTTCGGTAATGAACATAGCCGATGATCGAGCCGATGAGGGCCAGGACGACATAAAGGTCCACGTTTTCCGTCGTCTCCGCGAACACGCTCCACCGCTCGAGAAGGTAGTAGCCCGCACCGACTAGGACCGTGTTCCACACTGCGGCGCCGACTGTGGACAGGACCACGAAGTTCCGCAGCCGCATCCGACCGATGCCCGCAGGGAAGGAGATGATCGATCGAACGCCGGGGATCGCATGACCGACGAGAACCCCGATGTCCCCGTATTTCCGGAACCAGGCCTCTGCCCACTCGAGGTCGTCGACCCCGAGGCCAACGAATCGTCCCCACCGGGCGATGAGGGGTCGCCCGAGGCGCATCCCGATGTGATACGCGACGACGTTCCCGACGGCGGCTCCCGCGGTCCCGGCAGCGATGACGGCAAGGGGATTGAGGACGCCGAGGGCCACGAGGTAGCCTGCGAACGGCATGATGAACTCGCTCGGAATCGGTGTGATGATCCCTTCCACGACCATGAGGCCGAAAATCCCCGGGTACCCAACCGCGGCCACGAAGTTCGTGATCCACTCCGTCAGGCCGAGGAAGAGGGAGGGCACGCGCGCGGAACCTGGCGCCCCCGCATCAAGCTTCGGTCGGCGTTATCATCCGGCCAATCCTCTCCGTGACGAGCTCCCCCTCCTGGGCGACCAGCTCTCCGCGGACGAACGTCGCCGTGGGGAATGTCGCCTCCGCGCCCTCGAACGGGGTCCACTCGCACTTGTATCGGCATCGGCGCGCCGTCACCTTCTCGATCCGCCGCGGGTCGACGACCAGGAGGTCGGCGTCGCGCCCGACCGCGATCTCCCCCTTGTTCGCCCGCAAGAGCTTGGCGGGGTTTTCGGAGAACATCGAGACGAACCGCTCGAGCGGGAGGATCTGGCGGCGGACATACCGGAACAGGACGGGGAACGTCGTCGCGACCCCGGGGACGCCGGCGGGCGCGTCCTCGAACCGCGCGGATTTCTCCTCCAGCGTGTGCGGGGCGTGGTCGCTCGCGAACATGTCGATTCCTCCTTCAAGGACCTCCCGCCAGAGGGCGTCGCGGGTTGCGTCCGGGCGAAGCGGGGGGTTCACCTTGCCGCGAGTTCCCAGGTTCGACGTGGTGCTCAACAGGAGGTGGTGGGGCGTGGTCTCGCATGTCGCGCCGGCGGGGCGAGACCTCGCACCCTCCGCGGTCGTGACGTGGGCGATGTGGACCCGCGCATTCCCGCGGAGGCGGGCAACCCGCTCGATCGCCGCGACCTCGGCCTCGGGTGGCCGGCTGCGGTGGTGGTCGGACAGGGACTTCGCGACCCCCGCCGCAAACCGCTCCGGATCCTCGCAGTGCGCCGCCAGAAAGCTCCCCGATTCCCCCACGGCCCGGAGGATGCCGGCGAGGTCCGCATCGGTCCCGACGGGGACCGCGTTGCCGCTCTCCGCGAGGTATACCTTGAACGCCGTGGCCCTCTTCATTTCCGGCACCCCCGCCGCGGTGGCGGGTCCTCCGTACAGGCCGAAGTCGATGTTCGCGCTTCCCGAGAGGAGGCGAATCTTCTCCCGGAGGGCCGCTCCGTCCGTCACCGGAGGTTTCGTGTTCGGCATGTCGACGACGGTCGTCACGCCGCCGATCGCCGCGCTCTCCGTGCCGGAGAGGAAGTCGTCCTTGTGCGTCAACCCCGGTTCGCGAAGGTGCACGTGCACGTCAACGCCCCCGGGGAGGATCAACGCGTCCGCGTACCGGTATACGGGATCCCCGCGCAATTGCTTTCGAATCGCGACGATCTTTCCTTCCTCGATCCCGATCGCCGCGGGTTCGATCCGACCGTGGCGGACGGCTCGTCCCTCAACGACGAGCATTCCCCGCCCCTAGGTCGCGCCGCGCGACAAACCCCCGGGGCTCGACCTCCGAGAAGATCTCCGCCTGGAACGTGTAGATCCGCGTCCCGTCCTCGAGCCACGCGTCCGGGAGGAGCCCCGCCTTCATGCACCCCTCCGAGAGGAACTCCTCGGCGGACCACTTCCACTCGGTGGCGACCTGGGGCAGGAGGAGCCCGCGGGCCGGACCCTGCGCGACGATCAGCCCTTCCTCGATCCCGATCGCCGCGGGTTCGATCCGACCGTGGCGGACGGCTCGTCCCTCAACGACGAGCATTCCCCGCCCCTAGGTCGCGCCGCGCGACAAACCCCCGGGGCTCGACCTCCGAGAAGATCTCCGCCTGGAACGTGTAGATCCGCGTCCCGTCCTCGAGCCACGCGTCCGGGAGGAGCCCCGCCTTCATGCACCCCTCCGAGAGGAACTCCTCGGCGGACCACTTCCACTCGGTGGCGACCTGGGGCAGGAGGAGCCCGCGGGCCGGACCCTGCGCGACGATCAGCCCGTCCCTGCCGATCGAGATCACCTTCGCGTACTCCTTCGGCTTCTTCACCGTGAGAAGCTCGGGGTGGGTGAGGAGGGACACTTCGACGACGACGCGGGCCACCTCGTCCTCCTGGAGCGGCGGGAACCTCGGATCCTCGCAGGCTCCTTCTGCCGCCTTCACGAGCGCCTTCACCAAGGGGAAGAACGGCGAGGGATATCCGATGCACCCTCGGAGGTGTGACTCGGGGTGCGTGTTCAGCGTGACGAACGCTCCCGCCTTCTCGTTGAACCGCTCCGGTACCCCCAAGGTCGGGAATTCACGGCCGCGGACGTGGCTCTCAATCGCCTCCCGGGCAATCCGGACCGCTAGGCGGCCCTCCTCGTCCGAGTACGCCATCGCTGCCCCAACCCGCGGGACTTTCTTAAACGTTCCCGGCTCGTAACCGCGCGCGAGAACAGGAAGCGATCCAGAGCGCAAACGTATTTATCGCGTGGGACCGTTTTCCATACCGGCGATGGGATGAGAGCGCGGGTGCCCGTCCTGGAGATTATGTCACGGACCCCCATCACGGTCTCGCCGGAGGACACGGTGGATCGCGCGGCGGCGACTATGCGGACTCGGGACATCGGGAGCCTCATCGTCATCGAGGGCGGAGTTCCTTCCGGTATTGTGACGGAGCGGGACATCGTCACGAAGGTCGCCGCGCCGAACCTCCGCCCGAACACGGTGCGCGTGCGGGACATCATGAGCGCACCGGTCGTGTCGATTCAATCGAGTGAGGAGGTCGCCGAGGCCGCCCGCGTGATGTCCGAGCGCAAGATCCGGAGGCTCGCAGTCGTCGACGACGGAAAGCTCGTCGGCGTGATCACGGAAAACGACATCATCCGGATCTGGCCGCACTTGATCGAGGTCACTCGGGAGTACGCGCGTCTCGGGCTCGACGAGGAGGTCCGGGGGATCGAGGGGCACTGCGATGTGTGCGGGGTGTACTCCACGAGCCTCGTCCTCGACAAGAAGCTCCTCGTGTGCCCGGACTGTCACGCGGGTTGACATCCGCGCCGAAAATTATCCAGATACTTTTATAATCTCCTCCCTAGGTGCGGAGTCGGATGGTCCGGTACGTACGAGTTTCTCAGAATGAGTTCGCTTCCGTCCGGAAACTGTACGAAAGCGTGATGTCGTACGCGTGCCACGGGCTGTTCTTTCGGGAGGGCGTCGCCCTCGCGGACGAGATCGTCCACGAGATCGAGGCGGGGGAGGACCTGCTCTCCACGGCCCGGAAGATTCTGATCTCCCGGGGTTGGGTTGAGGACATCATGTTCACGGAGACCGGCGCGCGGGTCCGGGGCTCCATCGAGGCCTCCCCCGGCGCCCAGATCCAGACGTGCCACCGCCTTCGCGGGATTCTGTCCCGGCTTGTGGAGCTCTCGGCAAGGCGGCGTTTACGGTTCTCGGAGGTCGAGTGTATGAGCGCGGGTGCGAGTGAATGTGTCTTTGCGAAGGAGGAAAGCTGATATGTCGATGGAGAAGATGCTTCGGCAGCTCCGGGAAACATGCGGGTCGACGGCCTCCGCAGTCGTGAGCCGGGATGGGCTCGTGATCGCGGAAGACATGCTGGAGGGCGTATCCCGCGAGACGTTCGCGATCATGTGCGCGACGATCCTTGGGGCCGGGATGACGGCCGCGACGGAGCTCCGAGTCTCGCCGCCGAACCACATCGTGCTCGCGACGAAGGAGACCCGAATCCACATCTTCGAGGCGGGTCCCCGCGCGCTCGTCGTGCTCGTCGCACCCCCGAAGCATGACGAAGCGGAGATACGAGTCGCGCTGAAGCCCGTCATCGAGGAAATCCGGAAGGACATCGGGTAGCCCCGTGCCACACCCTGGCAAACCAGTAAATAGCACACAAAAGGTCTACCAAACGACGTAAATATGACGGGGCCTCTCACGGCGCCGAGGGACAGCGAATGAGGGCCCTACGGCTAGCCCTTCTCGGCATTCTCGCGCTCGCTCTCTTAGCAGTCGCGCTCCCCGCCATCTCTCGTGCGACAGACCCGCCGGGCATGGACGGAGGGATGGACCCGCAACTCGTGCTCCTGGCGGACATCCGGTCCGACTTCAATGTCATGGAATCGGGCTCGGCCCTCCCGATGCGCGTGGTCGTCGTGGACCAGCACGGGGTTCCCGTTCCGGGGGCCCTGGTCGATATTTCGGCCGCCGGAGCGTCGGCAGCGCCATCCTCCGGGGTGACGGACGCGGATGGCGTCTTCCGGTTCCGGCTGACGGCGGGTCCTGCTTCGAGTCCTCTGCGGACGACGGTGATTGCGATCGCCACCATCCCGGGCGCGGCGACGGGATCGGACAGTTTCGCCCTCACAATTGCCCCGAAGCCGGTCCCCTTGCAGATCCTCCCGCAGCACGAGGCCGTCTCTGTTGGGCTGGGGGCCCTCCTCGCGGCCGTGTTCTTGAGCACAGAGTTCGGCCGGTATGGCGTCTTCAAGGTCCTCGTCTTCCCGTTGTACTCCCGTCTGAAGAAGGAGGAGGTCCTCGATCACTTCGTCCGGGGCCAGATCTACGGGTACATCGTGTCCCACCCGGGGCAACACTACAATTCAATGCGTCAGGATCTGAGGGTGACGAACGGCACGCTGGCCCATCACCTGCGGACCCTGGAGATGATGGGGTTCATCAAGTCCTACCGGGACGGGGTCTTCAAGCGGTTCTACCCCGTGGAGGTGTCGATCCCGCAGGAGAGCGGCGTCAAGCTGAGCGACCTCCAGATGAGGATGCTCGATCTCGTCCGGAGCGGCTCGGGGCCGACGCAGATGGAGATCGCGGAGCGGCTGAGCGTGACCCAGCAGACGGTCTCATACAACCTCCGGACGTTGAGCCGCGAAGGCGCGGTCCGGATGGAGAAGGACGGCCGGAACACCCGGTACTACCCGCTCGCCGCGTGACCGGGTTCGGGTCTGCCTTTATGCTCCGCGGGAGCTATCGTCGTCGAAAGGCCTCGACCGTGCGCGCCGTTCGCCCGCTAGTCCTCGCCATCGGCATCGCCTCCGCGTTCCTCGTCCTCGCGGCCGTCCCGCAGGAAGCAACGGCAACGCGCACCGTCACCTACCCGTTCATCGCGGGCTCATACGTGATCCCGATGGATGACCAGCAGCCGGACCTCCTGCACGCGTTCGGTCTCGTCCACGCCATCCTCCGGAAGGGCGTCCCTGCGTACCGCGTCCTCACGCCGCCCGCAGTCCTCCTGAAGGTCGACGCTCTCGGGCCGAAGGTCCCCTTCGACGGCGGGCCGATTCTCGTCTGGGGCACGTACAGCACGGAGTTTTCTGAGGCCTCCGCCGCGTTCCCTGGGGTCGCGTACTTCCGGCTCGCGGAACTCGAAGTCCTGGACCACGTCCTCCCGATTCGGAAGCCCACGGGCGTGCTCGTCATGAAGGGCGGCTTCGACTGGGGGCACACGGAGATCCTGCTCAACCAGCTCGGGATTCCGTACGAGGTTCGGCAAACCTCTGACGTCGTCGCCGATCCGAGCCTCCTGTTCAACTACGCGCTCGTCGTGGACGACTGCAATGGCTGGAGCGGTGCCTACCCCGGGGACGCCGTCGCGGACGCGTTCCGGGCCTTCGTCGCGGGAGGGGGGCACGCGAGCTTCACGGACATCGCTCTCAAGGACATGGAGGTCCTGTTCCCGGGTCACGTCTCCCTCTTCGTGAATGCGAGGGGCACGTACAACGCCACAATCCATACCTTCGGAGACGCGCCCTCCCAGTACTTTGGGCCCGACGCAATTCCCGTGTTTACCGAGATCGACGGGGTCGTGATGGGCCCTCCGATTGCCGATGGCGTGAACGTCCTTCTCGACCTCCCGAATTACCCAGCCGGCTTCCAGAGGACCGCGTACAGGATTCTCGCCGCCTACTTCGGGTACGGAAACGGGACCGTCGAGGGGTTCGCGTACCATCCCTTCGAGCAGACGGGAGCCGGGCACACGTTCTCCTCCGTCCTCTACGGGAACACGTTTGTGTCCGCGGTGCCCTTCCTGCCGCCGGCTCCCCCGCCGGTCCCCGCGGCCCTCGGCCTCCCCACGCCCCCACCCGCTCCACCCGTTCCTCCCCCGCCGCCCCCTCCCCCCAGTCTCCCCGTCGTGAACCTTGCGTACACGGGATATCTGTTCGCGGGCTTTGCGGGTCTCGGGGTCACCGATGCCCTGAGGAACCGCCTCCGACTCCGGGCTCGGGAGAAGATCGCTGTGAGGGTCTGATGTGAAGCTTGGATTCCTCGTCCTGGCGACGCTCGTCCTTCTCGGCGTCATGATATCTGCCGTCTCGCCCCCCTCACGCGCGGTGTGGCCCTCGCCGGTCTTCGAGGACAACCTTGCCGTTCAGGCGAGCCCGGTTCGGCCCACGGACCAGGACCGGGTCACAATCGTGATTCGGACCATCCCCGCGAACACGTTCATCAAAGGGGCGACGATCTACGTCACGATTACGGACCCGGACAACGTCACGCAGGGGCCGTTCCCGAACCCCATGGTGCCCGGCAGCCCGCCCACGCAGGCGACGTTCGGCATCCGCTCGTACCCGAATGGAACGGACGTGAGCTACTACATCGTCGCCTGGGATTTCGAGAATGATGTCGTGACGAGTCACTCCTATGCGTATCGAGTGGAGGGCGCCCCCTCGTTCGGCTGGCGGCATCCCGGATTCGATGAGAACGTCGAGGTGATCCTGTACCCGCCGCTCCCACAGCCGCACGACGAGGTGACCGTTTCCATCCGGAGCCGGGAGGCGAACGTCCGCATCGCGGGGGCGAACCTCCTCATCCGGTACGTCTACCAGGCCGACCCGCCGAAGGCCGGCGGGTTCGTGATGGCGTACGAGAACGCGACGGATCTCGCCGCAACGATCCCCGGATTCCCTCCGGGGACGCAGGTGATCTACTGGGTCACCGCATGGGACAAAGACGTGGAGACGATCACGTCCCCCCTGTTCTCGTACAACCTATCGGTTGACAAGTACACGCGCCATGAGAACGTCCCGTTCCCCTCTCCAGAAGCGTACGTCGGGACGTCCATCGGCCTTGCCGTCCTCGTCCCCATCGCGGTGTACTTCGCGGACATTCGGAGAAAGCGGAGGTCGCTGAAGTGACGGCCCTCGATACGACGGTCCGTCCGCGCAGGCGAGGCATCACGGATTCGATCTCGGATCGGGTGCGGGCGCTCAAGCTCCCCACGATCCAGTCGATCTGGATTACGGAACGCTCCCGCCCCGCGCTCGTGAAGGGCGCCGCGTTCTTCGCCCTCGCGGCGACGGGGTTCGCCTGGATCCCCTTCTACCCGTGGTGGGCCGTCGTGTTCTTCGCGTTCGTCGTCGGGGCGCTCGCGCTGCGGTTCCCCTTGTTCGCGGTGATCTCCCTCGGTGTCCTTGTGTCCGCCGCGGCCGCCGCGCAGATGGTCGAGTTCGGCCTGTTCTTCCTCGTCTTTACCCTGGCGATCTCGATCGTCTCCCTCTTCGACTGGAGATTCGGGTACCTCGTCTTCGGGTCCGTGTTCCTCTCCCTCCTCGGTGTCCCGTACCTCCCCCCAATCTGCGCGGCGGTCGTGTTCACGCGGTTCCTCGCGGTGGCGTCGATGGCGGCCTCCGCGACGTTCCTCTCCTTCCTCGTGACGTGCGGGAACCTCAATGTGGCCGGCTTCTTCGTGGGGCCCCCTCACGGGCTCCCTCCGACGAGTTTCCTGGTCTTCGGGACGGCCCCGAGGCCGGACTGGACTCCGGGAGCCCTCGGGGGCGCCCTCTCCTCGATCGGGCTTGCGAACCCCGATGTGATTTCGACCCTCCTCTCGACGAATTACGGCGCCTCTCTCGTCCCATTCCTCGAGATCGTCCTCTGGTGTGGCATCGTGTTCGTCATTGCGGAGCTCATCCGTCGGAAGGACTCGTTGGAGAACTGGGTGTTCACCGCCGCGGTCGCGACAATCGCTTTGGCGGCGGGATTCACGCTCTCGAGCCTCGCCCTTCAGGTCCCGATCCCCGCCGAATCGGCGGCGCTGCTCGTGGGCGCCTTCGGGCTGATCGCCGGGACGACGGCGGCCGGCGTCCTGGGGAAGGAGGCGTTCCGGGAATACTTCCTGGGTCAGGTCGCGACGACGGTGGGCCGGCGTCTCGCCGATGTCCCCGAGGCCCGCTCGACGACGTTCTCCCTCGTCGGCGGCCTCGCGGACGTAAAGGCGGACCTGAAGGAGTCGATCGTCGTCCCGTTGAAGAGGCCCGAGGTCGCCGCCCAGTATGGCATCACCCCGCCCCGCGGCATCCTCCTGTTCGGCCCGCCGGGGTGCGGGAAGACGCTGTTGATGTCCGCCCTGGCCGGCGAGCTGGACATCGAAATGTTCACCGTGAAGTGCTCGGACGTGATGTCGAAGTGGTACGGTGAGAGCGAGCAGAAGATCGAGCAGCTGTTCCGGACCGCCAAGGAGCGCCGCCCGGCGATCATCTTCTTCGACGACATCGACGCGATCGCGAAGTCCCGCGACCTCTACGCGGGCGATGACGTCACCCCTCGGCTCCTCGGGATGATCCTCTCCGAGATCGATGGCCTCGACAAGTCCCCGGGGATGATCATGGTCGGGACGACGAACAAGCCGGAGCTCCTCGACTCCGCCCTCCTGCGGCCGGGGCGGTTCGACAAGATCGTCTACGTCCCGCCGCCGTCGCGCCCGGAGCGGCTCGAGATCGTGAAGGTCCACCTCGCGGGCCGCCCCGCGTCCCCCGCTCTCGACCTTGGCGAAATCGCGGAACGAACGGAGCGCTTCTCGGGGGCGGACCTTGCGAACCTCGTGAAGGAGAGCGCGGTCCTCGCGATGAAGCGCTCCCTCTCCGTGGGCCGCCCGGTGGCGATCTCGTCGGAAGACTTCGAGGAGGTGCTGCCGAAGATGAAGCCCAGCATCACCCTGGCGCAGGCGGAGGAGTACGAGCGCCTCCGGCTGATTTACGAGCGGAAGATGCACCGGCTCGACCGGGAGGTGGAGGCCCTTGGATGGGCGGACGTTCGCGGCTTGGAGGAGCTCAAGGCCTCGCTGAGGGCGTACATGGACCTCGTCTTCACGAAGGCGGGAGCGATGGCGGACTTCCGCGTCAAGGCCTCGAAGGGGGTCCTCCTGTTCGGCCCGCCCGGGTGCGGGAAGACGTATCTGATGCGGGCCGCCGCGAACGAACTTGGGATCCCCGTCCAGGTCATCGAGGGGCCGTCCCTCCTGTCCGCCGGCGGGGATGGCGGGGCCACGATCAAGGAGATCTTCTACATCGCGCGGGAGAACGCGCCCTCCGTCGTCCTCTTCGACGACATCGATCTGATCGCCTCCGCGAACGACCGAAGCCCGGAGTCCCGCAACCTCCTCTCCCAGTTCCTGGCGCAGGTCGATTCCATCGGCGAGCAGGGGCGGGTCCTCGTCGTCGCGACGACGAACCGGCCGCACGTCCTCGAACACGCCCTTCTCCGTCCCGGTCGGTTCGACAAGCTGTTCTTCGTCCCGCCCCCGGACCCCGAGGCACGCCTTGCCCTCGCCGAATCCGCGCTGCATGGCGTGCCCACGGTTGGACTGGGCCGCGACGTCCTTGCTCGGCTGACCCGCGAAGCGGAGGGGTTCTCCAGCGCGGACATCATGGCAGCCGTCGATGAAGCGAAGTTCCTTGCGATCCGGGAGGGAGCGCGGGAGGTTGCGGCGGGCCACCTGGAGGCGGCGTTCGCCCGCTTCCGACCCTCCGTTACCCCGGAGTCCCTCGCTTCGTCGCGGGAGTTCATCCGGGTGCACAATGTTCGCGTCGCGATCGGAGGTCCCGAGGAGACGGAACCGTGACGCCGTTCGAGGTCTTCTTGCTCGGGCTTGTTGCGACGGTGTTCGCCGTCGCCATCGTCGCCCTCCGGTTTCCCCGGGGACGCGCCGAGTGGCCGCTGGACGCCCGCCGCACGGCGTGGCTCCTCATCAGCGGGCTCACCGCCGTGGTCGTGTTCGCCCTCTCATACGCGGCGACGAGGGACGTGCGGTGGCCCGATTTCGTGACAGTGACCTTCGTCGTCGTCTCTCTATGCCTCGCCCTTCTCGTTGCGGTTTCCGTCTTCCTCCCTCAGGGCCTTCGCGCGCGACCGTGACCGCCAGAACACCGCGAGAAGCCCGATGGCAAGGATGACCACCGACACGCCCCAGATGGGGACGAGGTCCACCCGCCTCGGCGCGTGCTCGATGTCGAAGGCGAACAAGTACGTCGTGCCGAGGCGATTCCCCGCGAGATCCGTCGCGGAATCCTGGACCTCGACAAAATACGTTGTTCCGAACTGCGGGTCCGCGATGGCGAAGCTCACGGACCGGCCGTCGGGGGTCCATTGAAAGTCGCTAACGCGGTGATTGAGGACCAGGATGGCCGCCTCCGTTGCGGTCCGGTTCATCGGCTCCGAGAACGTGATCGTGATGCGGGAACCGAACCGAACGCCAACGGAGTCCGCCGCGGGGATCGTGTCCGTGACCTCGGGCCGGACCTGGTCGGTCTGGAGGAACGTCTCCGTATGGGTCCGGGACATATTCACGACGCGCGGGGTCTCACGGAACGCGTACGTCGGGTGGTTCACGGCGACCTCGACGACGGGCCGGGTAAGGGTCGGCGGCCCCTGGGTCTCCTCGAGGCGGGCGAGGACCCCGTAGATCGCGACGTTCCAGCGGCTCCACCCATCGTCGTCCGTCGTCGAGCGGCGGATTTCCGCGCCGTCCTGGAAAACCCGCACGACGGTCTCCGGGATCGGGACTGAGATCTCAGTAAGGGTCCGGACATGGAGGAAGTTCTTCACCGTGAGGGTGGAGCGCTGGTCGGTGAAGTTCACCGCGCTCATCGAGAACTCGTTGTTCAGGGACACAATCTGCGACACGCTCGAGAGGTGGAACTGGTCGCTCGAGTTTGTCAGGGTCGAGTTCATCACGGTGATCGAGCTGTTCGCCGCGAAGATGAGGGCGTCGTTGTTCCGGAGACGCGCATGCGATACGGTCACGTTAACGCAGTCGTAGCACGTAAGCAGGCCCTGTAGCGTCGCATTCCCGGTGAATCCCGAGCCGCGGCCGGAGTCGAGTTCGACCCCCTCGATCTCGAGGTCACGTTCCCCGACTCGGTAGAGGGTCTCAAGCGGAATACCGTTCACGACGTTGCCGCGGGAGAGGGGGAGGGCGCCCTTCGAGTCGTATGGGATGTCGACCCCGACCCCGTTGTTCTGGATCACGTTGTCCCGCAGGATGGGCGACGCAAACGTCATCAGTAGACCCTCTCCTCCAATGCTGGGCAGCCCGTTTCCTTCGATTGTGTTGTTCACGAGCAGCGGGTCGGCGCCGACGATCCAGACGCCCCGCCACCCGTTGCGGATCGTGTTGTTCTCGATGCGGGGCTCCCCAAGGTAGACGTAGATGCCGAAGTAGTTGTCCGTGAGCACGTTGTTCCGGACGACGGCGTCCGATTCCTGCATCACAATGCCGGTCCGCTGGTTGAACAGCTGTGTATGGATCGCGTTGTTTTCAATGAGCGGGGCCGCGTTCGGGCCGATCACCTGAATCGCGCTGCGCCCGCTCTCGAGAATCGAGTTATTCGCGATTCGAGGCGAGCACTGCCGGATGTCCAGGGTCGTTGAGCCCCACGCGAAATCGGTCCACTCGAACACAGAACCGACGGATCCTTGGAGCCGGATGGAGGTCCAGTCGTTTCGATCGGGGAAGGCGGCGTCCGAGGTGAACGTCACCCGGAGATTGGGCTGCCCCACGGAGATGATCGTACCGAACACGATGATGGAGTGGGCGCTCGGCGTCGTTTGGAAGCGAACGTCGGTCCCGGGTTCGATGGTTAGGGTGATCCCCACGGGAACCGTCAGGTCATCAAAGACAATGTATGGGCTGCCAGGGATCGTCCATGTCGTGTTCGCGGTCAATGTCCCGGAGACGAACGTCGGGCCCGCACGCGCGCTGTGGGTGAACACTAGGGATCCTCCGAAGACAAGGAGCACTGCGAGCCCAAGAACCGCCCCCGCGCGCACGAGGTGCTCATAGCAGTGCCGCGATATTTATCGACTGTCGTACACTCCTCTGTGATTCCGTCCTCGAAGGTTCCCGCAACCTCGATTTCCGGCCGTGCGAAGGTGACCCATACCCTTTTATATCCCACAGTCCCGCGTACAAATCTCCTTTAATAATGTCAGCAAGCATCACGGCCTTGCCGGACCTCGCATGGGACATGTGGGGCCGGACGCGCCGCAATTCGTTTTTTCCGGCGTGAAGAGGAGGAAGACCAATGAGGAAGCCGTTACATATGGCAATCGCCTTGGCGGCCGTGGCCGTCGTGGCGCTGATGCTGGCCGTGCCGCTTTATCTGCCCACCGCCAGCGCGATTGATAGCACGCGGGCGGGAACGACGATCTACACCGTCGGCGGGCAGGACCAGATGAAGACGCGGAACTGGTTGCCCGCGGTCGCGAACGACGTGTGGACGTCGGACGTGCTCGGCCGCGTGTACGACACTGTGGGCCAGACACACCCGGTGACCGACGCCTTGGTTCCGTACATTATCAAGGGTGTCGATGACGACGGGGACGGAGGATTCCAGCGATCGGAGAAGGCGGACTTCCTGAAGGGGACCTGCCCGGTGCCGTGCGCGGATGAGGTGACGTGGCGTCGGACGGTCATCGCGTTCTATGACTTCAACGGCGTATACTTCCACGACGGAGTGCAGGCCACGATCGGGGACGTGTTGTTCAACTACGTCTTCCAATCCCTGAACCCGCGGTTCAACACGGACCTCCGGGTCCTGTGGGATGACCCGAACGCGCCCTCGTTCGCGGCAAACCGGCACATGAACATCGACCTGCTGTGGTGCGGCCCGACCCTGGAAACGCAGTGGCAGGGATTTGGGGCGGTGCCAGGGGACAACACACTCCGATGTGCCCTTAAGTTCCGACTCCAGGACGACTTCGCACTGTTCTACCGATCGACCCTGGTGGGTCTCACCCTGTTCCCGCGGCACGAGTTCGAGGGGACGGGCGGTGGACGACACCCGGTGATGAACATCCCGAATTTCCCCCTTGGATGTGACAACGTGGACTGGGGCCGCGCAATCTATCCGGAGAACGATCCGAACTTCGGCCAGGGCGTACGGACCGACGAGACGTTGTACCGACCATTCCAGTACCAGTGCGCGGAGGCCTGGCAGATGACGGACGCAGATGTCATCGGCACGGGTCCGTTCAAGTTCGGCACGTGGTCCTTCGGTCAGTTCGCGCAGGTCGTCAAGAACCCGCGGTTCTTCTACGGGGTGAACCCCGACAACACCGCGGTCGTGTACGACCCGGACCTACCGGTGTACATGCACCAGCCGTTCGTCGACTCGATTCTGTTCAAGGTCTACCGGACGACACAGCTCGGCGTCCTCGCGCTCCAGTCGGGGGAGATCGACTTCTACCACTGGGCGCTCCCGCCCGAGTTCGTCCCGGACCTCCTCAACGACCAGAGCATCCGGGTATGGGCGAACGCGGAGCCAGGGTTCTTCTACCTGGCGTACAACTTCCGGCGCCAGCCGTTCGGCTATACGTCGTGGCCCCCGCCTGTCGGCCAGGACCGCGACCCACTCGTCGACACGGGCCTGCCGTTCCGCCAAGCGTTTGCTCACCTGATTGACAAGGCCACGATCGTCCGTGTGCTGCTCCAAAACTATGGAGTCATCGCAGACGGTACCCTTAGCCCGTCCAACACGTTCTGGTACAACGGGACCCTCCCGAAGTACGCGTACGACCCGACGCAGGCAGGCCTCATTCTGGACAATGCGGGCATGCCCAAGACGGGCCCGGGCCCCTGCCAGACCGACGGAACGAACTGCCGCGACCTAGGCCTGCGCCTTGGGAGGAGCCAGTTTGAAATCCTGACGCCGCAGGCGGACTACGACCCAATCCGTGCTTCCGCGGGCGCGATGATTGCGGCCGCCGCGCGGTCGATCGGCGTGAACGTCGCCTCGAAGCCCACGGCGTTCGGGACCATCGTCGCCAAGACGGCGGCGGCCGACTTCGACATGTTCATCCTCGGGTGGAGGATCAGCGGAACGGACCCCGACTACCTGTTCAGCTTCTTCCACAGCTCGAACGCAGCCAGTGGCCAGAACTACCCCGGATTCTACGACTCCCAGTTCGACTCCGTGATTTCGGCGAGCCGAAAGGAGCTCGACGAGGCGAAGCGGCAGCAGCTGGTGAAGTGGGCCCAGGGGATCCTGGCCGAGCGGCTACCGTACGACGTGCTCTACTACCGGACGAACATCGAGGCCGAGCGGCAAGACCGGTTCGCGAACTACTCGGTGTCCTCGGGATCGATCTGGAACTACTGGTCGATCCAGAGCATCAAGCGGCCCACGAACAAGTTCATCCGGCCACTCGTCACCGCCCCGAACGCGATTGTCGAGGGCGGGACGACCGCGGTGGCGACAACGGTCCGCGACCAGGCCGGCGTTGCAGTCGTGGGAGCGAGTGTGAGGTACTCCGTGCCCGCCGGGAGCGGGACGTTTACGCCAGGAGGATCCTGCACGGGAGCCACGTGTTCGGTCACGGGCCAAACCGGTTCGTCTGGAACGTTCACGGCAAGCTACGTGGCACCTGCGACCGTCCCAAGCGGGAACCCGAACGTGCAGATCGGCGTGACCGTAACGTCGACGGACCCTGATGTCGCCGTGGAGCAGCGGCTCGCCACCGTAACGGTCTTCGCCGCGGGTACTCAGTTCCTGTCGCTCACACCGCAGCTGAGCACGGGTGACCTCGTTCCGACGGGCGAGAGCCTCGTGTTCGGCGTCGATGTCAGGGACCAGGACGGCAACCTCGCGCCGAGTGCCACGGTGACCCTGACGGTGAGCCCCTCGGGCCCATCGATCACGCCGCCTTCAGGAACCGCCTCCCAGCTACGGTCGGGCATCGTCTTCCAGGCACCCGCGAGCATCTCGCAGAGCCAGGCGACGTACACGGTGACCGTGACGGCGACACAGGCGGGATCCGCTCCGACGACGTCGACGATACCGTTCACGGTCGTGCAGCTAACGTCAACGTTCCGATGCCCTGACGGCACGGTCGTGCCGGCGGGAGCGGCGTGTCCGGGAGGGCCTCTGGTCCCCGCGCTGGACGTACTGCCGATCCTCGCGACGGTCGGGGCTGCAGCGGTCGTCTACGGCATCCTGCGGAACCGCAAGAAGGGGGCATAATCCCCCTTCCCCTTTCCTTTATTAGTCCGGTCGCGGTGTTTGGGGGTAGGCGGGCCGGATCCCGAGGCGGGGAGCGATGAGGCTCAGGACGTACTTGATTCGGCGAGCGATTCACACGGTGATCACGCTTCTCGTTGTCCTCGTCCTCCTGTTCGTGATCTTCCGCCTGATGCCGGGCGACCCGACGCGCTTCTTCATCGCACCGGGGCAGCCCCCGCAGGTGCGCGAAGAGCTGTGTGTCAACTTCGGCCTGTGCAAATGGGTGAGCGCGCCGGGGAACGGATACGAAGGGCGAATCCAAGCGGGTGAGTTCGGGGCGTACAACCTGACCGCGTTCGTGAACGATACCGCCGGGACCCGTTGTGGTGGGAACGTTTGCAACTATTCGTTCGTGTACAACAACTACCCTAGCGAGGTCCAGCAGAGGACTCATCCTGCGGTGAAGATTCTTGACGTCACAATGTCGGCCGCCGGCGGGCCCGCGCGGCCGAGCCTGCCGGACGCGGCCCCTGGTGATCCGATCACGATCCGGGCGCGCATCATTGGGTCGACCACCCAGACGCTGCGCGTGTTGAGCCCCGGGTCCGGTTGGGCCTTTCCCCTGACTGTCGACGATGGCAGTGACAAATTCCATTGGGGTGTCGTCGCCAGCGCGTCGGTCGGGGCCGATCGCAAACACTGGGCCGTCCTGACCGCGAACGACGGCGCCGGGACGTGGGTGAACCTGACGTTCGGTTTCGCTGCCAACAGCCCGGTGCCGGGGTTCGACCTCGTTGAGGGCAAGTTCTTCGGGATCCGACCGGTGTCCCAGTTGAACGTCGCTGTCATCAGCGTGAATGTGACATCCCGGGCTGCCGCGATTCGGGGAGTCACCCTAAATGTCGACTCGCAGCCGACGGGCGGCGGCCAGCGGGACATCCATCTCTTCCATCCGCAGCAAGCCGTTCGCCGCAGCCTCGCCGAGCAGTTCGTCCTCTACTTCATCAACATGATGTCGGGGAATTTCGGCACATCGTTCTATACGCACATCCCGGTCACCGACGAGATTGCCGTCCGGATCGGACCGACCTTGCTCCTGTTCGGATCGTCCGTGGTCATCTCCTACATCCTCGGGATCCTGCTGGGCGCGATCCTCGCTTGGCGCCGCGGCACGAAGATGGAGCTCTCGGCGATCGTCGTGAGCCTGTTCTTCTACTCCATGCCGGTCTTCTGGTTCGGGCTCGTGCTCCTGTGGGCCTTCGCGTTCACGCTCAAGGCCCTCCCGCTCCAGGGGATCGGTGGGTTCGATAACTACGGCAACCCGTACACTGGCTTCGCGTTGGTGCAGGACATCCTTTGGCATATGACCCTCCCGCTCGCGAACCTAGTGATCCTGGGCCTCGCGGGTCACGTCCTGCTGATGCGGAACAGCATGCTCGAGGTGATGGGCGAGGACTACATCCTGACCGCAAAGGCCAAGGGGCTCAGCGAGCGGAAGGTGATGTACCGGCACGCCGCCCGCAACGCGCTGCTGCCCGTCGTGACGGCCCTGGCGATTTCGATTGGCGGGGTGATCAGCGGCGGAGTGCTCACGGAGACGATCTTTTCGTGGCCCGGGATGGGCTTTTTCCTCGTGACCCGGACCCTGGCGCAGGACTTCCCCGCCGTGCAGGCGGCGTTCTTCATCCTCGCCGTGCTCACGATTCTCGCGAACTCCGTCGCCGATGTCCTCTATGCCTACTTGGATCCCCGCGTGAGGCTCTAGATGTTCTCGAAGCGGGGAATCCGGGACAGGTACGACAGCTGGAAGAAGCTGTTCCTCCAGAACTGGACATTGTTCAAGGCGAGCCGGATCGGCCTCGTAGGCCTCGCGATCATGATTGCGTTCCTCATCGTCGCGGCCGCCGTCCCCTACCTGGGCCTCCGGGACCCGCTGTACTGGATCGCCCCGGAATCCGACACGATTGCGGTCACGCAATGGTGGCGGCAGGAGGTGATCCCCAGCAACGTACTGTTCGGCGTCAACGGAAGCGTCGATCACGCGGTCGCGTTTCGCACCTTGGTGTATCAGTCCGGCGAACATCGCGTGGATCGCATCTATGTCGCAGAGAACACCCGAATCTTCGCCCTCGAGACCGATTTCGCAACCCTGAAGTGGAATTGCCCGGGCGGAGGCTTCCAGGCAAACGATACGATCTCCGTGGACCCCGTCGTGTTGAACTACGGGGACTTTCGGAGCACGGCCCAGACCCATACCTACGATTTCCACCTGATGTTTGGGGACCGGAGCGGCAATGTTTACGCGATGCAGGATAATGACGACACTGGGTGCCCGGTTCCTCTGAGGGTGACCCTTGGATCGCCGATCACGGGACTTGCGGCCCTGACTGTCGACGATCTGTCTGGGCTGACCGACCGGGACGCGTTCGTCGTCGGGACGGCGGATGGACACCTATACGCGTTCACGGTCAATCGGACCTCCGGTCCGTTCTACGAAGAGCTATGGAACACGACCCTGAGCCCAGGGTCCCCTGTGCATCTCGCGGGCTCCGTCGTCAGAACGAATGAGGGTGTACCCACCTCCTCCCCCGCCTTTTTCTATTCCGCCGTGACCTCATCCCGCTTGGGGGAGACCGTTTTCGCCGGCACCGGCGATGGATGGGTGTGGTCCGTGTGGATGTCGAACGGTACCGTTCGCTGGTCGAAGCTACTGGGAACCGGCGCCCCGTGGTCGAGCGCACCGATCGTGCAGCCGGCGTCGGAGATCACTCCCGTGAAGCCCACGCTCGTGTACGCGACGACGAAGGACGCTCCCCTCCCTGTCGGAACCAACGCGACGAAGGTGTATGTCCTCGACGCGGAGACGGGACGCCCGCTGGCGAGTTGGCAGCAAGTCGTTCCAGCGGGGGACGGCGGCCTCCCGATCGTCTACCGCGGGGCGATCGACACCGGTGTCCCGAACACGCCCGCGGTCTTTGGGTCGAGCATCTACGTGACGACGAGCACCGGCTGGTTGTACAGCGTCAATCGGGATCCCGTGCGAGGGACCGGTGGCGTCATCGTCCAAGATGCCGGGACGGTCGCTTGGGCGTTTCGAGATGTCACGTTCCGCCAGGACGCGAAGCACACGACATACTTCCGCGCCCAACCGTATTTCTTCAACAACCTTCAGCTTCTCGTCGCCCCGGGGAGCTACAACAATGGCACGGCGGGCGAGTCGGACGATCTCGGGATCGTCTACGTGTTCAATGGAGCCACGGGATCCCTCGTGTGGAAGCGGACCTTTCAATTCGCGATCCTGGGGATGGCGCCTGCTTGGCCCGACAAGCAGCACGATCTGCCCTCTGTGTTCTTCGGCACGGTTCGGGGGGACATCTACTCCTACAGCATCTCGGGCCGCGTGATCGCTCCGCTCCCCCCGAGCTGGGTCCGGTCCAGGCCGTGTCCTGCCGGGGAGAGATGCGAGTACTACATCCTCGGCACGGACGCCCGTGGGCGGGACATCTTCAGCCAGCTCCTCTGGGGGAGCCGCATCGCCCTCCTCGTGGGGTTCGCCTCCGCGTTCTTCACAATTTCCATCGGGGTGATCATCGGACTCGTCGCGGGCTATCTCGGGGGTCGGGTCGAAAACATCCTGATGCGGTTCACGGACGTCATCCTCGTGATCCCCGGACTCCCGCTCGTGATCATCCTCGCCGCGGTCCTCGGCGCCGGCGTTGGAAACATCATCCTCGTCATTTCCATTGTGGGATGGCCCGGCGTCGCCCGTGTGATCCGGGCGGAAGTGCTCTCCCTGAAGGAGCGCCCGTTCATCGACTCCGCGAAGGTGACGGGGGCGAGCAACGTGCGGATCATGTTCCGCCACATCGCGCCGAACGTCGCGCCCCTCGCGTTCCTGTACATGACGTTCGCCGTCAGCGGCGCGATCCTGACGGAGGCGGCCCTGAGCTTCATCGGGCTCGGGGACGTGAACACGATCAGTTGGGGACTGATGTTGCAGGACGTCTCGCAGTCGAAGGCGTTGCAGGCGTGGTGGTGGCTATTGCCTCCGGGGCTCGCGATCACCCTGATCTCCCTCGCCTTCTTCCTCGTCGGGCGGGCGTTCGATGAAATCGTGAACCCGAGGCTGAGAAAACGGTAGTCGCTGGCGATGGCGGGCCGCTGCTCGAGGTGAAGGACCTCCGAGTCTACTTCCGGATCATGAAGGGCACCGTGAAGGCGGTCGACGGCGTCTCGTTCCAGCTGAAGCGCGGGGAGACGATGGGACTCGTCGGGGAGAGCGGGTGCGGGAAGACGACGACCGCGTACGCGATCACCCGGCTCCTCCCGAACAACGGGGAGATTGTCGGCGGGGAGATCCGATTCAACAACGCCCTCGTCGGGCGCGCCCATGTCGCCACGGAGGTGAACGAGGCGCTGAAGCGGACGACATGGTTCGAGGAGGTCCAGGCGATCCTCGGGAGCCAGGAGGCGGAGATCGCCGAGCGCCAGAAGGCCCTGATGGAGGCGGAGGCCCGCGTGGCGGCCGCCCCGGAGGAGGCCCGCGGTCCCCTGATCGCCGCCGTCGATCCGATCCGCGCGCAGGTGGCGGCGCGCCTGCACGAGGCCGAGCTCATCCAGACGCTCCGCGCGGTGGGGGCGGCCCCGCCGTCGGACGAGCTGAAGGCCGCCCTTCAGGCGGTCGTCGACGACGACTTGAAAGGGTTCACCGCCGCCCGCCGAAGGCGGCGGATGGACCGGGAGATCGAGACGGAGATCAACACGATCCGGTGGTCCCAGGTCTCGATGATCTTCCAGAGCGCGATGAACGCGTTCAACCCCGTGTACCGGGTCGGGGACCAGATCGCGGAGGCCCTCCTGACGCATTTCCCGGACATGACGAAGGAGCAGGCCCGCGACCGCGTGCTGCAGCTGTTCAGCCGCGTCGGGATCGACCAGAGCCGCGTCGACGGGTACCCGCACGAGTTCAGCGGGGGGATGCGGCAGCGGTCGATGATCGCGATGGCCCTCGCGTGCAACCCCCAGCTCCTGATTGCGGACGAGCCGACGACGGCCCTCGACGTGATCATGCAGGACCGGATCCTCGCGGAGATCCGCGACCTGCAGCGGGAGCTGAACATCTCGATGATCATCATCACGCACGACATCTCCGTCGTCGCGGAGGTCGCCGAGAAGATCGGGATCATGTACGGCGGGAAGCTCTTCGAGTACGGGAACATCATGGAGGTGTTCGACCGGCCCGCGAACCCGTACACCCTCGGGCTCATGTCCGCGTTCCCCAGCATCAAGGGGAACCGGAAGCGCCTCCGGGCGATCCCCGGGAGCCCGCCGGACCTCAGCGACCCGCCGCCGGGCTGCCGCTTCCATCCGCGGTGTCGGTTCGCGCAGGAGATCTGCCGCGAGAAGGACCCGCCGATGGTCGAGGTCGCCTCCGGCCACTGGTCCCTGTGCCACTTCGCGAAGGAGATCTACGAGGGCACGCTGAGGGAGAGCTGACATGGCCGTCGCGGAGAGCCTGGCGCCGGAGCAGGCGAAGGGGGACGTCGTCTACAGCGTCGAGAACCTCGTCAAGCTGTTCCCGATCAAGGCGGGGTTCCTGGGATCCCTGTTCAGCCCGGAGCAGTACGTGCACGCCGTCGACGGCGTGAGCTTCGACATCCGGGAGGGGGAGATCCTCGGGGTCGTCGGGGAGAGCGGGTGCGGGAAGACGACGACGGGCCGGCTCCTCGTCCGCCTGGAGACCCCGACGTCCGGCCACATGTTCTTCCGCGGGGTGGACATCGCGACCCTGAGGGGCAACGAGCTCCGGGAGTTCCGGCGGAAGGTCCAGATGATCTTCCAGGACCCGTACGAGTCCCTGAACCCGCGGTTCACCGTGTTCGCGACGGTGTCCGAGCCGCTCCTCGTCCACGGGGTCGGGGAGACGTACGACGAGCGGGAGGAGATGGTCTCCCGCGCCCTCGAGAGCGCGGAGCTGAAGCCCGCGGAGGAGTACATGTACCGCTTCCCGCACGAGCTCAGCGGGGGGCAGCGGCAGCGCGTCGCGATCGCGCGGGCGCTCGTGCTGCGCCCGGAGTTCGTCGTCGCGGACGAGCCCGTGTCGATGCTGGACGTGTCGATCCGAGCGGGGATCATGAACCTCATGCTGAACCTCCGTCAGGAGTACGAGATCCCGTTCATGTTCATCTCCCACGACGTCTCCGTGACGCGGTACATGTCCCACCGGATCGCGGTGATGTACCTCGGGGTCATTGTCGAGCTCGCGAGCGCGGAGGAGGTGATCAAGAACCCGATGCACCCGTACACGGAGGCGCTCCTGAGCGCGGTGCCGGTGCCGGACCCGAAGGCGAAGCACGGCCGGGTCGAGATCAAGGGAGAGCTCCCGAGCCCGATCAACGTCCCGAGCGGGTGCACGTTCCACCCGCGGTGCCTCTACCGGCGGGACATCTGCAAGGAGGTGAAGCCGGTCCTCCGGGAGATCGTCCCGGGGCACTGGGTTCACTGCCACTTCGCGGGGGAGATCAAGACCCGGAAGCCGGACGACATCCCGATCGAGGAGGGGACGTGCGACGTGTGCCACGAGTACGTGACCGCCGCGATGCCGTCGAGGGTCTGCAACTGCCCGCGGATCTATCACGCGGAGCACGCGGCGCAGCTCGGCTCGTGTCCGATCTGCAAGAAACGGTTTTGAGGAAGGGAGAGGCCTGAACCGTCTCGCGGCGCTCATCGCCATCGGGTTCGTCGGCCTCGCCCTCGTGTCCGCGGGGATCTTCGCGGCCGCCACCGTGCGGTTCATCGACCACTCGCAGACCCAGCTCCTGTTGTCGCCGGGGAGCCTCCACAACGGCACCTTCACGCGCACCCCGGCCGGCTGGTCGATTTCCCTCGTCTGGCGGTTCGTGAACCCGGGACGCCTCCAGATCACCGTCGCGATGCTCCAGGTCCAGTTCGTGGTCGACAATCGGTCCAATGCAACCGCGTGGAACGACGTAGACAAGATCGCGAGCGAATACACCGGCCCCCTCTCCTTCAACCTGGGACGGAACGCGGGGGTTGTCGTCGGACCCGGCGCGACGACGGACCAGGAGTGGGGATTCGCCGTCACCAATGCAACGGAGGCTGCGAAGATTGCTCCGGACCCCTCCGACGGGAAGTTCTATGTTGGGATCCTCGGAGGCGGCCGGATCGAGTACTATGTCTCGGACGTGAACGAGTTCTACTTGCACGGCGTGCCGTCGTCTTACGGGGCGGTGTGACGCGATGTTCTCCACGGCGAAGGTCCTGAAGGCTACGAAATTCGTGACGTGGTCCGTGCTCGGGGGGGTCATCGTGGCGGGGTTCTTCGTCGCGGCCTTCTTCCCGAACTACAGCGTGGTTCGTTTCGGGGACCCGGGTACCGTGATCCTGTTCCTACCGCTGTTCACGGCGTTCATCCTTGGAGTCCTCCTGGTGGACTTCGAGCTCGTCCACGCCGGTCTGGCCGCCCTGCTCGCCACCGGGACCGCGGTTGGCCTGATCGTGGGGTTCATGTACGCGCCCTCCCTCGCCGGGGTCGCCGCGGGTCCGCCGCCGTATCAGGGCTCGTTCTCGGCCGTCATCCTGTTCCCGTTGATTCTCATGGGGACCGTCGTGGGCCGAGCGATTGGAGAACGGATCGTGCCTCCGGAAGGGTCTCGGATGCGTCAGGAGGCCCTCGAGGCGGAGACCCGCGAGTGGCACGAACGGCTCACGAAGATGGAGAAGTCCGCGCCCCCGCAACGGGAGAAGGGCCGCTAGTGGGCCGGGACGGATTCGAACCGTCGACCCCGATCTTGTAAGGATCGGATCATAGGCCACTAGACCACCGGCCCGCGGCCCGCAAGCGGGTGGGTCCGCTTAAACTGCGCGGGCTACTGGCGGTAGTCCTCCCGACGGAACCCCGCGTCGACGCGGATCTCCCGAAGCTTCCCGAGGTGCGTGCCGTCGAGGAGGTGGATGTCCGCGTCGTCCGTCCGCAGGAGCGCGGGGTCGAAGAGCGGGCCGAGGAAGTTCACGCGAAGGTCGTTCACGGGCACGCCCCCGCACAGCTCGTTCAGCGCCGGCACGACGACCGCCTCCCTCGGGAGCTTGGCGTACCGTTTGTGGCGGCGTCGGAAGGGGATCCGCATCCAGCAGGGCTGGATCGTTCGCGAGCCCATCACGTCCCGAAAGGCGACCGCCGGATGGTTGTGGCCCATGACGAGGGCCTTCGCGGCCATCACCTTCCGATATGGCCAGGCGTGCCCGTGGCAGAACCCCACATCCCCGAGGACGAAGCCCGGGGAGGCGCGGAACTTCACCGCGCGGGGGACGACGTGACGGAGGAGCCCGTCGTGGTTGCCCTGGGCCACGTAAATCGCGTCGAACGTCCCCAAGAGGCGTTGGAAGAAGAGGAACACGTCCCGCCGCTCCCGGCTCGCCATCTTGGGGACGAAATGTTTCACATCACCGAGGACGACGAGGGTCGTGGCGCGGTACTGAGCCGCGAGCGCCTCCACCTCCTTCGCCATGCGGTCCGCCTGCGGTGGGATGTGCACACCCGCCTCCGTGAGTTCCTCCTCGATTCCGATGTGGAGGTCCGCTACGGCGAGGATCGTCCCGTCGATCAGGAGGGCCGCGTGGTCCGGGATGGGACGGAGGTCCATTGCCAGCGTCAACACGGAATCACGGCATGAAGCCTTGGCGCGTGGGCCCAGGATCGTGGGGCGTGAGAGTACTTTCACTGTCCCCACAGCTAAGTTGTCGGAGTAGTCCCAGGGACCCCCTCCGCTCGGGTTCACGTCTTCGAGTGTTCTCCGGATATTTCGAGAAAGGGCGAGCTCGTTGGCACAGCGGTCTATGATGGGTCTTGTGCGAGAGGGCAAGTCGAAGATCCAGGGTCCGTGCTTCCTCGTCACTTGGGACATCGACAGTGAAGACCGGAGGGCCGTGGGTCGAGCTCAGTACTTCCTCTTCGGTCGAACCTACCAGAAGAACGGGAAGCGGTACTCGTACCGAGGATTCGTATGGAGAGACGGGGTCCGGTATGTCGCGCAATCCGCAGTGCTCGTAGCTCCTGGTCGGCTCATGGAAATCGTCCGGTTCCTCGCGTCGAACGGAATTGATCATGAGGCTGAGTCACTCCTTCGACCCTGAAGTCCGTCGGGATTCTCGCAACGTTCGGAGAACAACTGAGGGTGGCTTCCGCGTTCTCGCAATCTTGAGAGAAAGTTCTCTTCATAGGCTAGAGGAACGTCTGCAGAAGTGGCCGCGACCGTAGAAGGAACGGATCGACTGGCGGGTTTTCTCGCAATCTTCAGAGAAAGGGGGTTGTCTCCGACAGGCGCCGAGGAATCGGGTGCGTCTCGCATTGTTGCGAGAAAGTTTCTACGCGGCGTGCTCGATTCACGTCACGGGACGAAGTCTTTCAGGACTCGCGGAATCTTCTCGATGAGGTCCGTAGTCATCATGCCGTACGACCTCTCCTCGAACGCTAGGTTCCCCGCGTAACCGTTGGCGAACGCCGCCATCCGCGCCGCAATGAACGGGGCGACTCGCTTTGAGAGCAGCCCGCCGCAAATCCCCGCAAGGGCGTCCCCCGTGCCCCCGACGGTCATCGCGACGTTGTGGACTTTGTTCTTCCGAAAGGACGCGCCGTCCGTGATCACGTCCGGCGAGCCCTTCAGGAGGACCGTGAATCCGATTTTCTTCGCGAACGCCTTCACCGGCTCGACGATCGCTGGGAGATCCGGAGGCAGGGTCGTCCCCGAGAGGACCTCGAACTCCCTGTGGTGCGGGGTGACTATTCCGCGCTTCCCCGCGAGGCAGGAAAGGTCCTCGCCCGCCGCCGTGAGCGCGTCCGCGTCGAGGACCACCGGTAGGTTCAGGGACCTCACGAGGATACGGATCGCGTCCTTCGTCGGGTCCGAGGCCCCAAGGCCGGGACCGATCACAACCGCGTCCATTCCGGAAGCGATCTCGAGGATCGTGCCCACGTCCGTCTTCAGGAACCTCGCCCCGGGCAGTGGGTGGACGATGAGGTTCGGGGAGTAGCCCGCGACGGGCTCGAACGCGATCGACGGGGTCGCCACATGGACAGCGTCCACGCCAATCCGGTACGCCGCAAGGCCGACGAACGCGGGCGCACCGGTGAAGGGCCCGCCGCCGACGACGAGGAGGCGCCCGTTCTGCCCCTTGTGGGAGTCCGGCCTCGGCACCGGATAGTACAGGAACTCCCCGGGGCCGACGAACTCCATCACCTCCCGCGGGAATCCGATGTCGACGACGCGCACGCGCCCCGCCGTCGCTTCCGTCATTCCCTCCTTCGCGTCGATGAGCGCGGCGGTGACCGTCGCCCGCACCGTGGGGGTCGCGTCGAACCCGCTCGGCACGTCCACGCTCAGGATCGGCTTCCCGCTCTTGTTCATCTCCCGGATCAGGGTCGCGTACGGCTCGCGGATCTCCCCGTGCACGCCGATTCCCAGGAGCGCATCGACGATGAGGTCCGCGTCCCGGAACGCCCTCTCGCTATCGGTGGGCCCGTCGACGACGTCGACCCCGGGCCCCAGCTTCTCGAGGTTCGCGCGCGCCTCCGGGGTCGCGACCCCCCTTGCGCCCTTCGCGAGGAGCACGCTGACGCGGGCCTCGCCCTTCAGGTGGCGCGCGGCGACGAGCCCGTCCCCGCCGTTGTTCCCCGTGCCGCACGCGACGACGACGCGCTTCCCCGCGATCGAGAACTCGGACCGCGCGACCTCCGCGATCCCGCGCCCGGCGGCCTCCATGAGACCAAGGATCGAGACGCCGAAGTATTCCGCGTTGCGGTCCATCACCCGCTGCTCCGCGGCCGTGAGCACGCGCCCGCATCCGATGGCCTCCCTTCAAGGTTTGCGGGGCGGCGGGTTGATATCGCGGGACCGAATCCCGCCCTCCCGTGGCGGAGTCGACGAAGCGCGTCCTCTCCCGCCGTGTCCTCCCGTTCTTTCTCCTCGTCCCCGTGAGCGCCGTCGTGTGGGCCGTGAGCTCGAACCCGTTGGCGGTCTTCCTTTCCGCGGGGATCGCGATCGTGCCGCTCGCGTACGTGATGGGCCTCGCGACGGAGGAGCTCGGCAAGCGCGCGGGCCCCGGCCTCGGCGGTCTGCTGAACGCGACGTTCGGGAACGCGACGGAGCTGATCATCGCCCTCGTCGCTCTCTCCGGCGGGCTCGTCGACGTCGTCAAGGCGTCGATCACGGGCTCGATCATCGGGAACATCCTCCTCGTCCTCGGCGTGAGCATGCTCGCCGGCGGCGTCCGCCATCCGAGGCAGTCGTTCAACCGGGCCGCCGCGGGCCTCCAGGTGACGATGCTCACGCTCGCCGTCATCGCCCTCGTGATGCTGGAGCTGTACAACCTGTTCGTCCCGGCGCCCGCGCCGACCGTGGAGAGGATGAGCATCCTGATTGCCGCAATTCTTCTCGTCGCGTACATCGCGGGCCTCGTGTTCTCCTTCCACACGCACCGCGACGTGTTCAATCCGGTCAGCGCGGAGGAGGACCCGCCGCGCTGGAGCGTGCGGTTCGCACTCGGGATCCTCCTCGGGGCGACGGCCCTCGTCGGGGTGGAGAGCGAGATCCTCGTCGGCGCCCTTGGCGGCGCGATGGCGACCGCGGGGCTCAGCGCCCTGTTTGCGGGCGTCGTCGTTGTCGCGATCATCGGAAATGCGGCGGAGCACGGCGCGTCCGTGATGATGGCCTGGCGGAACAAGATGGACCTCAGCGTCGGGATCTGCACGAGCTCGAGCACACAGATCGCCCTGTTCGTCGCCCCCCTCCTCGTCTTCGCGTCCCTGTTCCTCGGCCCCACGAGGCTGACCCTGGGGTTCGAGCCGTTCGAGCTCGTCTCCATCGCGCTCTCCGTGGCCGTCCTCTCCCTCATCGCCTCGGACGGGGAGAGCAACTGGTACGAGGGCGCCCTCCTCGTCATGGTGTACCTGATCGTCGCGATCGGGTTTTACTTCCACCCGTGAGGCGGGGCCATGGCGACGCGCACGTGGACGTATGGGCTGACGGCGAACATCGTCGTCCTCGGGGTCGTGAGCCTCCTCACGGACGTCAGCAGCGAGATGATCCTCCCGATTCTGCCGTTCTTCCTGATCTCTGTCCTGTCCGCGAACGCGTTCATCGTCGGGCTCGTCGAAGGGCTCGCGGACTCCGTCGTGGCGTTCATGAAGGTCGTCTCCGGGCGGTGGTCCGACGTGGCGGGGAGCCGGCGGGGATTCGTCGCCGCGGGCTACGGCCTGTCGACCGCGATGAAGGTCCTCTTCCCGTTCGCGCAGGTGTGGACCCAGTTCCTCGGGATGCGGATCGCCGAGCGGATGGGGAAGGGCGTCCGCGACGCGCCGAGGGACGCCCTCCTCACGGAATCGACGCCCGCGGAGACCCGCGGGAAGGCGTTCGGATTCCACCGGGCGATGGACACCACAGGGGCCGTCGTCGGACCGATTCTCGCCCTCGTCCTCCTCGCGATTCTCCTCCCCTCCATGGCCGAGGGGTCCGCGTACCGTCTCATCATCCTGATCGCGGCGGTGCCCGCAGCCATCTCGTTTGCGGTCGTGTTCCTCGTGCGCGAGCCGACGCGCGCGCCGAGCCGGACCCCTCGATTCCGCGCGAGCCTGCGGAGCATCCCGCGCCCTCTCGTCGCCTTCATCGCGATCGCGAGCGTCTTCTCGTTCGCGGATTTCTCCTTCGCCTTCCTCCTGCTCCGCGTTGCGGACGTCGGATGGAGCACGTTCCTCGCGATCGTGCTGTACATCCTGTTCAACATCGTCTACGCCGTGCACGCGTTCCCCGCGGGGATCCTCTCCGACCACGTCGGCCGCCGGCCGGTGATCCTCGTCGGGTATGGGTTCTTCATCGCGATGGCCGTCCTCATCGCGGGGCTCCCCTCCAAGGTGGCGGGCGTCCCTCCCGCCGCGCCGACCCTCGCGGTCCTCGCCGTCGGGTTCGTCCTGTACGGCCTGAGCTACGGGATGGCCGAGGGCACGCAGCGGGCCCTCGTCGCGGACCTCGCGCCCGCGGAGTCGAAGGCGACCGTCCTTGGGGCGTACCACACGAGCGTCGGGTTCGTGAAGCTCGCCTCAGGGATCGTCGCGGGAGGCCTGTGGTTCTTCATCGCGCCCTCGGCGACGTTCGTGTTCGGCGCGATCACTGCCTCCGTCGCGGCGGTGATGCTCCTCCTGTGGCGTCCTCCGGCTACGTCCTCAGCGTCCGGCCAAGGACCCGCTCGACCCGCCTGACCTTCGCCTCCAGCTGCCCGCGCGCTCCCTTGCGGTCGTCGATCTTGATGATTGTCGAGACCCGCTCGCTGTCCCTCGCGACGGCCTTGTGGCACTTCGCGATCAGGGAGAGGACCTCGTCGAACGATCCCTCGACGACCGTGCCCATGGCGTTCATGCGATAGTCGAGCCCGCTCGCGTCCACGATCTTGAGGCACCGGGCGACGTACTTCGAGACGCTCGTCCCCTTCCCGATGGGCGTGATGCTGAACTCCGCGAGCATGCCCCGGGATGGGCCCGGCGGGCTCATTAGGGTTGGCGCGGTGCCCGGTCCCGTGGCGGTGGACTACTCCCGTCTCGCCTCGACGTACGACCGCGTCCGGTCCTCCCCGCGGGAGGTGCAGGAATTCTGGCTCCCCGCATTGACGCGGCTGGCGGACGTCCCCGAGGGGTCCCTCGTCCTCGACGTCGGATGCGGGACCGGCCGCATCTCGGTGCCCCTCTCGGAGCGGCATCGCGTCGTCGGGGTCGACGCCTCTCGCGAGATGCTCGACGTCGCCCGCTCGAAAGGGAGCCCAGCTCGGTTTCTTCTCGGAGACGCGGCCCGCCTCCCCTTCCCCGGCGGGCGATTTAGCGTGGCCCTGGCGGTATTGGTGCTCCACCTCCTCCCGGACTTCCGCTCCGCCGTGGGCGAGATGAGCCGGGTGGCCGCGCGGGCCATCGTCGCGACGGTCGACATCCGCCGGCGGGAGACGCACGCGATCGACAAGGCGTTTCCGTCCCTCCAGGGAATCGACGCATCGCGGTTCCCGCGAATCCCCGCCATCGAACAGGCGTTCCGGGCGGCGGGTTGTCGGAGCGTGGAGCGGCACGATGCAACCCGTCGCGTCGAAGCATCGACGGAGGAATTCCTCGACCGCGTGCGGGGGAAGTACCTCTCAACCCTCTCCCTCCTCCCGCCCGGAGAGTTCGAGCGGGGGCTCGCGTGGCTCGAGGAGGAACTCCCGCGGCGGGGCCCTCGATACACGTATTCACACACGGTCACGTTCGTAGTCGCTTCAACATGAATTCAATGGTCGGCGTGCAACGCCGGCAGAAGGAGCGGGTCTTCCGGTCAACAGCGTCCACCGAGTTCGAGAACGACATCACGCACTCGCGGTTCGGGCAGTTGTCCGCGCCGAGGGTGTGGCCGAGCTCGTGGATCGCCTCCTTCGCGATTCTCTCCCGAGTCTTTCCGAGGTCCGGGCTCTCGAGATGGGCGATCGACATCACCGCAGGCCCGCTGTAGATGCGCCCGACCCCGAAGACGAAGTTGTACGTGCCCGTGTACAGGTCCCCCGCCGTGACGCCGAGGACGCGGTCTCCCGCATCGGAGGCGAGGGACTCGAGGATGGGTTCCGCGCGATACTGCTTGCGTTTCTCATCGAACCAGTCAGAGTTCAGATCCTTGGATTCCAGGAGTGTCGCGTCGCCCAGGTCCTTCAGGTCTTCGACGAGGTCCTCGAGGACATCCCACGGCACGTCGCCGAGGGGCCGGATCGAGATCCTCACCCCTTCACGACCCCGAGGGGGACCATGCGGGCGACGATCTTCGTGAGGCCGGCGCCCTCCGCGACGCGGACGACGTGCTCCACGTCCTTGTACGCGCCGGGGGCCTCCTCGACGATCCCCGCCTTCGAGGCCGCGTGGAGATAGATCCCTTTGTCGCTGAGGGCCTTCACGACTTCATTCGGGCGGAACATGCGTTCCGCGGCCTTGCGGGACATCTGGCGGCCCGCTCCGTGGCACGAGGAGCCGAAGGACCGCTCCATCGCGGTCGGGAGGCCGACGAGGACGAACGAGCACGTGCCCATGTCCCCGGGGATCAGGACGGGCTGGC
>VBML01000183.1 GCA_005878915.1 Methanobacteriota archaeon
ACGGTCAGCGTGTAGTTGTCCGATGCGGACCCGCCGAAGCCGTCGCTCGCAAGAACGTTGACCCAAAACACCCCGACCGTCGACGGTGCTTTACCCCATACGGTCCCGTTTGCCGAACCGATGGAGATCCAGGGTGCGTTCGTCGTGACGGACCACGTGAGCGTGTCGAGGTCCGGGTCCGTACCGTTGAAATCCCGGTTGTATTGGCGGCCCGTATGGACTGAGTCGGAACCGATCCCGTTTGTTATGCTGGGTCCCCGGTTCAGGACCGAGACCGATTGCACGGACGTCGTCACGACCGCAGGGTCGCCGGAGGAGGCCCGGGTTGAGAAGAAGTAGGGGAACGTCCCGCGGACGCCGATCACTCGGGCAAGGGAGTAGTCCTTTCCATCGATGTAGTTCACGTCCAACGAGTTGTTTTCACCCATCGCATACGGTACACCGTTGAGGGTGAGGTTAACGTAGGCGGGGGCGTTGTTCTCCTTGTCGGTGTAGCGCACGAAGAAGGCGAAGCTGGTCGTGATAAAGCCGGATGTGGGTGAGACTCCGCCATTCGTGAGGGTCGGCGGGTCGTTCGTAATCATGATCGCGACGAAGTCCAAGCTGAGGGCCCATTGGATCGAATCCTGGGACGCCGCGTCCAAGTACCGGAGTCGGACGGTTCCTCCGGACACATAGTTGGCAGCGAGGGACATGTTGTGATAGGCGTTTGTCGAGGTGAAGGGCGCCGACATCAGAACGTTCCACGAGGCCGTGGTGAAATTCCAGGCGTGCACGTGGAAGTTCTCGCCGCCCGCGGAGATGTTCCCCTTCACGACCAGAATCGGACCCGGCTGGGCTAGCACGCCGGTGATGTTCTGCCGAACCTCCAGAGAGTAGGTCACCCGTACTGTGGTTATTGCCACCCAGTCAAGGAACATGTCCGAAACCGTGGCGTCTTCCGGCACGGTGTCGATGAATCGGACCTGAGAGTTGCCCCCATTGTACTCCGCCGCGGTCAGGCCGGCGGTGAACAGGGTGTTCGTGACGGAGTTAAGAGTGATTCTCGTCGTCCATGTCGAGGGGGGCGTTAGGACCTGGACGTTGAAGTCCTCGTCAACCCGATAGCCCTTCACGGAGAGGGTGTACGAGAGCCCCGCGGGCACCCCACTCCAGTCGTACCGGAGGAGGAGCTGGTCGTCTTTCCTCGCGCGGTATTCGAGGTCGAAGCTTTCGTACGTGGGCGTCCCGGCGTCCGCAGTGAACGTGCTCGCGCCGATGACCGTGAACGTGGTCCCGTCCCACTTGATCGCGCCTAGAGAGTCGACCGTGGTCTCCATGACGGCCCCGAGGATCTTCGTCGCCCCGGCTCCCGGGAAGGGATTCGTCCGCAGCTGGACCCAGGGGTGCCCGTTCGACCCCATTGCCGTGTTTGTGGCCGCCCCCCATGTGTCGGGCGCGGTGAACGTCTTGCGGGTAATCTGGCCCGAACTCGCGCCGTACACGAGGAGGCCCTTGTTCCCGGTGTCCTCCCACGCGAAGTCGAAGTTGCGCGCGGAGGTGCTTGCGCCGCCGATCTGGAGGTGCGCGTTCGCCCATGCGCTCCCGGTCCAGTAGCACGTGCTCAGCTGAGGATTGTCGTCCCCCGTGACGAGGACCATGTCGTTGGCGGTCGAGAGAGGGTTCGCCTTGAGGGCCAGCCAGTGGACGGGATCCCGGTCCGCACACCCGACGGTCACGGTCGCGCTCCAGCTCGTCGTGAACTGCCTAGAGACGATGCTCGTGCTTCCAGATTGAGCGGAAACAGCAAGCAATTCGCCGGAGTTGGACTCCCAAGCAATCGCTCCCTCTTCCTGGTCCGGGTTTTGCGCGTTCGGGGTGATCTCCACGTACGACCCGAAGCTCGAACCGTCCCAAATCCACGCGTTCACGTCGGAGTTGGTCGTGTCCCCGCCGAGGAGGCCGATCTGATCGCTCCCTTTCTTTGAGGCGAGCAGGACCAATGAATACTGGATGTCCGTTGCGTGTGCGGTGTCGTCGATGTATTGCTCCGCACTCCAAGACCCACCGGAGTAGGTCTTGTACGCCAGGTCCCGCGTCGCGGAGGCCGAGAGCACGCCATAGACCAACAGGACGTCACCGCTCAACTGCTCGTACGCAACGTCGAAACGCTTTTGCGGAGTTCCCGGGGCGGCGGACCACACCTGTCCGATGTTGTTCGTTGTGGTACACCCGGGCGTGCACACATACGCGTCGAGCCAGCCGTCGTCGCTCACGGTCACGATCGTCCGTGTCCCCGAGACGATGGGCGACCACGCCATGCGCACGCCGCGAATGGGGCTGCCCGCGGTCGCCTGTTCCGTCTCCGCGCTCCACGCCGAACCGTCCCATATCCTTGTCTTGGGACTGTTGACCGTGTTGGTCCCCGTTATCGACCGATAGGCGGCCGTTGCTTCGGTCCCGGCCGCCGCGGCTTCACGGTACTGTGCGTAAACGGCGTTCTGTGAGGAGATGCTCCCGGGGAACGTCCCTCCCACCATGGAGCCCGCCGTGATCGTTTGCGTCGTGGGCGTGGTCACCGGGTCCGAGGCGGCGTCGACCTCCCGCAAGGTCTCGCGAACGCCGTCATCCGTCTGGGCTCCCGCGAGCCCGGTCGTCGTGCCGGTGACTACTTGCTCGGTTTGAACCGGGAACGTCCACGTGATCGCCTGCGAAAATGTGGCAATCGGGAAGCTGAGGACGAGCGCAACCGCGACAAGCATTCCGAAGGATGCTGCGCGGTGAATCGGGCTTCGCCTGCGAATTCGTGACTCGATGGGAATCCCTCACGCCGGAAGGGTCGACAATGGGAGCGTGCGAATCCCGGGTGTAAATCCGTTGGCCTGCGAGTCGCACCATTGAGAATCAAGAAGCAAATTGTCCGAGAGCCATGAAGAAGGCCCCGCGAATCAACCACGATAACCAGCCCATTTTTGTTATATAGATTCGGCTGGCATCAAAAGGCCCCCAACCCAAGCGTTTCCATTTGGGAGGAGAACCCTCACCGTGCCGGCTCGGCACCGCCATCCGATATACAGCGCGCGCTCCCGTGAACTCGCCGGGGGCCTCCTGGGTGTTGTAGCGCCAGCCACGATCATCGGCGGCGTACACGCATCCGTCCTGCTCGCCTCCAGTGAGTGGCTCGCGATCCTCGCTCTGGCCATTACCGGCGTCGCCGTCGCTTTCGTTGTCTACAACCTTTCGCACTTCCGGGAGTCTCCGGAGAAGAGGAAGTCGAAAGCTCGGGGTATCGAATCAAGGCGGTCCACGCAGAGAACCTCCACCTGATCCTCGTCTTCCGCGGACGATCGGCCCCGGACCACGCGGACTACGCGACATTCCTCATGCTGGGCGTCGAAGAGCGGTTCAATGAGGCCCGCCAAGCCCAGTTCGAAACGCTCCAGAGATCCCTGGATTCACGCGCGGCCGCCGCGGACGAGCGGGATGCCAAGGCGGGGGAGCGGGATCGGACAATCGACTCTCGGGAAGCGGGCGTGACTCCGCGGGAGAGGGAGCTCGCGGAACGGGAGGCCGCGATCGCCGCGCGCGAGCGCGTGGTCCAAGAGCACTCGAGCCGGACAGACGGGCGGGCAAGGGAACTCGAAGACAAGGCGAAAGGTCTCCATAGCGGCGAGGCCGCGTTGACACAGCGCGAGCGAGACCTAGAGAACGCCCGAGGATCTCTGGGGCCGGAGCGGAAGGCGTTCGACGAGCGCGTGGCGCGGTTCGACGAAGAGTCCCGACGTCGGAGAGACGCGTTGGACGCGGAAGCGCGGTCCCTCGCCGAAGAACGGGAGACGTTCGAGGCGTCGCGGGAGGAACGGGCCCAGTGGATTGCTTCGAAGGAAATCGAAATCGAATCACGAGAACAATCCCTAGGGGGGAAGGAGGAGGCCGTTCGGGCCCAGGCGGGAGAGAACGCGGAGCGCCTCGCGGACCTTGCGCGCCGAGAGGAGGCCGTCGAGGTCGCGGCGGACCAGCAGGAGAAGACCCGCGCGGAACTCGAAACGAAGAGGCTCGAGGTCGACCGGCAGTCCCACGCCCTCGAAGCGAAGTCGGCGGAGGTGCGCCAGGTTGAGGCGACGAAGGCGGAGGAGTACCGCACATGGCAGGCCGCGCTCGAGTCCCAGCAGAACGTGCTGCGTGAAGAGCGCGCGGGGTTCGAGCGGCAACTTACCGAGAGCAAGGAAACCGGAGCCCTCCGGTATCTAAAGGTCGAACAGCGGGAAGCGGACCTCGCGAAGCAAGAGGCGAAGATTCGCGGGGACGTCGAACGGACCCAGCGGATTGACGAGGACCTGAAGCGCCGCGAGGCGGACATCGCCGCGAAGATGGAGAAAGCGGCCACGCTCAGTCGGAAAACGGAGGAGATGGAGCGAGAATTTCAGGAGCGGGGCTTCGAGCTCGAATCGCGGGACCGAAAGCTCCGCGAGGAAGCCGCGAAGCTCGTGGATCAGCTGGCCCGGCGGACCCAGCTCGTGGAGACGACAGAAGCCGACGTGAGCGGCAAGGTGGCCTCGCTGCAGGCGGAAGCGCAGACACGCCTCGCGGCGGTAAAGGAGACCGAGGCCGCCCTCGGCCGGAAGTCCGCGGCCCTCGACGCCCAGGCCCGCGAGCTGTCGTCGAGGGAGACGAGGCTCGGGACGCTCCAGGGTTCCCTGCAAGAACAGGAGGACCGGCTGAGCCAGGAGCGGTCGGACCTCCAGGCGGCGATTCAGCAGATCGAAGCCCGTGAGGTCGAGATCGGCCAGGTCCGCCGACGCGTCGAGGAGGAGAGCGCGCGCCTCCACACGGAATCACAGTCGATGCGCACATCCCTCGCGGCGACGCAGACCGACCTGCAATCGGAGCGGGAACGGCTCGAGCGGGAGTCCAATGCCCTCCAGGACAAGTTGGGCGCGACGGCCCGGGAGCTTGCCGCACGGGAGAAAGCGCTCTCCGCGAAAGAGACGGAGGCCCGGACGAGGGAGGAAACACTGGCAGCGCGGGTGCGAGACATGGAGTACCGCGAGCGCCAGGTCCAGACGCAGTCCATGGAGACCTCGGCGCAGGCTGCAGAGCTCACGAAGGGGCGACAGTGGCTGGAGGACGCCCGACGCCAGTTCGCGAGCGATGGGACGGAGAGGCGAAAGAACTGGGAGAAGGCGGAAACGGCTCTGAGGGCCCGAGAAGCTGCGATCGCGAGTCACGGTGCGGGGCTTGGCGGGGAGGTCTCGAGACGCACCGCGGATCTCGATTGGCGGGAGCAGAGGCTCTCCGGTGCCGTGGCCCAGGTCGAGGCGGACCGTGTGCAGCTGGCCGAGGCTGCGAGGGCCCAGGCGGCGAAGGATGCGGAGGCAGCCGCAGCGATGGCCCGAGCGGAGAAGCGCCAAGCGGAACTGAAAGCGATGGAGGCGGAGATCCTCAAGTCGCGACAGGCGTTCGGGGCCGATTGGGCCTCGTGGGAGGCCCGCCGCCAAGACGAGTTCCGTCAGCTCGAGAAGACCCGCAACTCCACCGACGAGCAGGTCCACCGGGCCCAGCAACTCACCGAGGAGAGCCAGCGCCGCGCCGTGATGGCCGCGGAAGCGGAGAAGGCGGCGAAACGGCAGGCGGAGGATCTGGCGAGGGGGGCGAAGGACCTCGAGACACGGAGGGCGGAATTGGAGCGCGCCGAGCGCGCGTTTGAGGCTCAGACGGCGCAAATCCACGAAGCGTCGCGGAACCTTGCGGGGAAGGAGATGGAACTCCAGGCGAAGACGCGGGAACTCCGGGATCGGGAGGGGAAGCTTGAGCCGGCGGTGAAGGAGTCGATGCGGGCCGCCGACAGCCTGCGCTCCCGCTACGAGTCCCTCGAGGCGGAGGGGGCCCGGCTCGAAAAACTTGCGAACGAGGTTGATGTCCGGCGGAAGGACGCGGACGCCCGCTTCGCGGGCATCGAGGCGAAAGCCGCGGAGGTCAGTCAGCGGGAGCGCGTCCTGACCGCCGAGCTCCAGCGAGCGGAAGGCCTGATGGAGGACCTGAACAAGAAGCGCGCCGAACTCGAGGCGCGCGAAAAGTCTGTCGCTCTCAAAGCCTCCGAGAGCGCGGGCAGGGAGGCGGAGCTCGCGCGAAGGGAAGTTCCGATCCAGCAGGGGACGGCGGGCCTCGAACGGACCCGCGCGGAACTCGCGGACCGGATCGCCCAAGCGGACCGGGATCGTGCCGGGGCGCAGTCGGCCCGCGAAGAGGCCCTCGCGGCGAAAGCGGAGGCGGACCGGATGCGGGCCCAGGCCGAGGCGATGCAGGGTGAGGTCCTCCAGTCGATGAAGTTCCTCCAGAAGAAGGCGGCGGACACCCTCGACGTGGAACAGAAGCTCCGCGAGCGGGAGGAGAGGATCGTGGAGTCCGAGAAGACACTGGAGACCCGGGGGGACATCCTCGACTCGAAGGAGCGCACGATTGAGGACGAGCGGGCGGAGATGACGGAGAAGATGGAGAAGCTGAAGGGCGAGATCACGAAACTGAAGGGGAAGCTGGTGGGAGCGGAACAGGTGTCCGCGTCGAGCGCCGAGCTCGAGGAACGCGCGAAGGACGCCGAGAACCGCCACAAGATAGTCCAGAGGAAGGCCCTTGAGCTCCTCGACCGGGAGGAGAAGCTCAAGAAGAAGGAACAGGAACTGAAGGCCCTCGCGGACCGGCTCGGGATCGAGACCCCGGGTGGGTAACCTCTTAGGGCGGGCTTTCGTTCCCGCCCCACCCCTACTTCTTGCCCCCCTTCAGAGCGTGGTCGAAATCCTCGATCAGCTCATCCGCATCCTCCAGGCCGACGCTGACCCGGACCAGTCCCTCGTCGATCCCCATCAGCTTCCGCTCCTCTGCGCTGAGGGTGCCGTGGGTCATG
>VBML01000184.1 GCA_005878915.1 Methanobacteriota archaeon
GATCTCCAGCGTCTGCTCGATCGTCCGGTCTTCCTCGGAACCCTGCCGGATGAACTCCTGCTCGAACCGGTCTGCGAACTCGAGCATCTTGCGGTCCCGGTCCGCGAGGGCCTCCTTCCCGACGATGGCGACGAGCCCGCGGACGTCTTTCCCCTCCGCGTACGCCGCGTACAGCTGGTCCGCGACCTGCTTGTGGTCCTCCCGCGTTCGGTCCTTCCCGATGCCCGCGTCCATCAGCCGCGAGAGGGACGGCAGAGGATCGACGGGCGGGTAGATCGCCTTTCGATGCAGGTCGCGAGCAATCGCAATCTGCCCTTCCGTGATGTACCCCGTGAGGTCCGCAACCGGGTGCGTCCAATCGTCGTCCGGAATCGCCATGATCGGGATCTGAGTGATGCTCCCCTTCCTCCCGTGAATCCGCCCTGCCCGCTCGTACATCGTCGCGAGGTCCGTGTACGTGTACCCCGGATAGCCCCGCCGCCCCGGCACCTCCTCGCGGGCCGCACCGATCTGGCGGAGGGCCTCCGCGTAGTTCGTCATGTCCGTCATGATCACGAGGATGTGCATCCCCACCTCGTACGCGAGGAACTCCGCGGCGGTGAGCGCCATCCGCGGCGTGATCAGCCGCTCCACCGCGGGGTCGTCCGCGAGGTTCAGGAACAGGACCGCCCGCTTCAGCGCGCCGGTCCGCTCGAAGTCGTCCATGAAGACGCGGGCCTCCTCGTGGGTGATCCCCATCGCCGCGAACACGACCCCGAACGGGTCTTGGCTGCCGAGGACCTTCGCCTGGCGGGCGATCTGGAGCGCGACCTCGTTGTGGGGGAGGCCCGCGCCGGAGAACAGCGGGAGCTTCTGCCCGCGGACGAGGGTGTTGAGCCCGTCGATCGTCGAGATCCCGGTCTGGATGAACTCCGCGGGGTGCTCGCGGGAGTACGGATTGATCGCCGCGCCCGTGATCTCCACGCGCTTCTCCGGGACGATCGGCGGTCCGCCGTCGATCGGCTCCCCCGCGCCGCTCAGGATCCGGCCGAGCATGTCCCGCGACACGTTCAGCTTGATCGTCTCCCCGAGGAACTTCACCATGGACGCTCGGTCAATCCCCGCGGTCCCTTCGAACACCTGCACGACGACGATCTCCTTCGAGGAGTCGAGGACCTGGCCCCGCTTCCGCGACCCGTCCGGCAGGCCGACCTCCACGAGCTCGCCGTACCCGACCCACTCCGTCTTCTCCACGAAGATCAGGGGGCCCGCGATCTCCGTGATCGTCCGGTACTCCGTCGGCATCTCACGCCGCCCCCAAGCCCTTGAACTCCTCGTCCATCAGGGCGAGGGCCTTCTCCAGCTCCTTATCGAATTCCGCCTCGTACTTGACCCGCGTCAGGAGCTCCCGGGACTTCAGGCCCGCGACGTCCTTCGTCGGGACGTCGAGCTTCACCGCCTTCTGTCCGAGGTCGGAGTACCTCTTGATCGCGCTGATGAGCTTGAACTGCCGCGCCGGCGGGCAGAACGTGTCCACGGGATGGTACGCGTTCTGCTGGAGGAAGATCTCCCGGATCATGCGGGCGACCTCGAGGGTGAGCGCCTGGTCCGGCGGGAGGGCGTCCGCGCCGACGAGCCGGACGATCTCCTCGAGCTCCGCCTCCTCCTGGAGGGTCCTCTGGGCCCACGCCCGCAATGCGGGCCAGTCCTCGTTCACGTTCTTCCGGAACCACTCCTCGAGGATCTGCGCGTACAGGCTGTACGACGTCAGCCAGTTGATCGCGGGAAAGTGCCGCCGCGCCCGGAGGGCGGTATCGAGGGCCCAGAACACCTTCACGATTCGGAGGGTGCCCTGGGTGACGGGCTCGGAGAAATCCCCGCCGCTCGGGGAGACGGCGCCGACGACGCTCACGCTCCCCTCGAGGCCACTGAGGGTCCTCGCGCGCCCCGCGCGCTCGTAGAACTCGGAGAGGCGGGCGCTGAGGTACGCGGGGAACCCTTCCTCGCCCGGCATCTCCTCGAGCCGGCTCGAGATCTCCCGCATCGCCTCCGCCCACCGCGACGTGGAGTCCGCCATCAGGGCGACGTTGTACCCCATGTCCCGGTAGTACTCCGCGAGGGCCATCCCCGTGTACACGGACGCTTCCCGCGCGGCGACGGGCATGTTGCTCGTGTTCGCGATGAGGGCCATCCGGTCCATCAGCGGGGCGCCGGTGTACGGGTCTTCGAGCTTCGGGAACGTGGACAGGACCTCCGTCATCTCGTTCCCCCGCTCCCCGCATCCGATGTAGATCACGACCTGGGCGTCGCACCACTTCGAGAGCTGCTGCTCGGTGACCGTGTTGTGAAGCAGGGCGGGTCGATTCCCGCCAACGAAGTTGTGGAGTCCCGGAACCGTGATGTCGTAGACCCAAGACCCGTGGGGCTTCACTTCGATCCTCCGAATCACATCGGGCGTGAGTCCTCCATCCTCGCCCGGGACCGCAATCGAGTCTCCGACTCTGAGCCGCCCCGCGGGAATCTGAGAAAGTTGCGGGAGGAACGCGAACAGCTTGTGGACTGGTGTAACCGCGAGGACCCGGCCCCCCGCGGTGCGTATATGGACAAGACGGCGCGAGAACCCTCTGTACACGTGGCTCGCCCAAGCTTCCCGGACCTTCGCTCCGTCGAACGACAGGACCTCAATTGGGTCATCGAGCCGAACAAACGATTCGGCGGTTCGACGAATAGGTGTCCCCTTGGCTCGCTCGTACACGTCGCGAATAGGGACGGAATCGCCATTGGCGAGTACGACCGAAGTCCGCGGGGCGACACACTTTCCCGTCCCGAAACCCCCCGGGATCGCGGCGGTCCCGCCCTTCGCGATTGGAAAGAGAAAATCCAAGACCCGCTGGCCCGTGATTAGCGGGATCGTCGGCATGAGCCGCTCCTTCACCGGGCGGGGCCTCCGGACGGGCCACGTCAGGTGGAGCTTCACCTGCTCCCCGCTGTCGAGGCGGGCCACGACCTCGTCCACCTTGAACGTCCCCTCCCGGAGATCCGTGACCTTCCCGCCGCGGAAGTTCGGGGGCACCATGATCCGGTGCTCGACGTTCTTTGCCTCCTGCACCGTGCCAACGACCTCACCCGCGGCCACCGTCTGACCCGGCTTCACCTTCGGAGCGAACCTCCATGTCTTCTCCCGCGTGAGCCCGGGAGACTTCACGCCTCGGAGAATGAAATCCCCCATCACTTTTTGCAGCACCGGCAGGGGCCGTTGCACGCCGTCGTAGATGCTCCCGAGGAGACCCGGCCCGAGCTCG
>VBML01000185.1 GCA_005878915.1 Methanobacteriota archaeon
CGGTCCGGAGGTCCGTCCGCTTCGGCACGCGGGCTACCTCCGCGCCATCGCGGCGAATTCCCGGAAGATGTACTCGTTGTCCCAAGGCCCGGGATGGGCCTCGGGGTGGTACTGCACGGAGAAGACCGGGAGGCCCTTGTGCACCATCCCTTCGACCGTGTTGTCGTTCAGGTTGATGTGCGTGATCTCGAATTCGGAGCGCTCCATCGAGGTCGGGTCCACCGCGAAGCCGTGGTTCTGAGAGGTGATGTGGACGCGGCCCGTCCGGAGGTCCTTCACAGGCTGGTTCCCGCCGCGGTGGCCGAACTTCAGCTTGTATGTCCTCCCGCCGAACGCGAGGGCGAGGATCTGGTGGCCGAGGCAGATCCCGAGGATCGGGTACTCGTTTGCGATTTGTTTCGCGGTCGCCACGGAGGTCCGGAGGATGTCGGGATGGGCGGGGTCGCCGGGTCCATTCGAGATGATCACGCCGCTGGGCGTGTAGCGGGCGACGTCCTCGGGGGTCGCATCGTACGGGAGCTGGACGACGCGCCCGTGGCGCTGGGCCTCCCGGATGATGTTTATCTTCACCCCGCAATCGATGACGACGAAGGTCCGATTCTCGGGGCCGGGGTATTCGACGGGTTCTCGGGTGCTGCACTCCGCGACGAGGTTGCGAGAGTCGGGAAAGGGCATCGCGCGGACCTCCTTCATCGCTCCTTCGACATCCCCGCCGTCCGGGACGAGGGCGGCGCGCATCGTCCCCCGCGTCCGCGTCTTGATCGTCAGCATCCGCGTGTCAACGCCGCTCAGCCCGGGCCGTCCCTGCTCCTGGAGGAACCGGTCGACGCCCATGGCGGCCTTCGGGTGCACGGGCGTCGGGCACGCCTCCTTCACGACGAACCCGGTGACCTGGATCTCGCGGGACTCCATGGCGGCGGGGTCCACACCGTAGTTCCCGATCAGCGGGTACGTCATCATCAGGATCTGGCCGCGGTAGCTCGGGTCCGTGAGGGCTTCCGTGTAGCCCGTCATGTTCGTGTTGAAGACGAGTTCTCCGAAGACGCGTCGGTTCGATCCGAAAAACACGCCCTCGGCGGTCGTGCCGTCCTCGACCACCAAGGTTCCACGCATTTCGTTAGACCCTAACGCAATTTCGGAGGCCGCTTATTAGGCTTTCGAGATCGAATCGCGCGGTGGCTCGTTGAGCGAGGATTTGGAGAGGATCGTCTGCATCCGCGCGGACATGTTGGCCCAGTGACTCCCCTGCCAGTACATCCTCCCGCAGGTGTCGCACCGCCAGAACTCGCGCTGTCGCTCGAAGACTCCTTCGGGAACCTTTCCCTGCGCATCCGCCTTCGGGACCTCTCGCAGCGGCGCGTTGCACACGGAACAGCGGGTCATCGCGAGATTCGCCGGCAGCCGGAACGCCCGCACGACCTGAACGAGCTGCTCGTTCAAGTCGTCGCTCGCCACGTAGACGCTCCCCGCCACGCGCCCCGAGAGCTCGCGGTCCCGGGTCAGAAGGACGCGGGCCTCCCGCTCGACCGTTGCCTTCAGCTCATCGTCCTCGATGGGCCCCGGATACACGACATCGTTCCCGAGAAACCGGAGCCACTTCGCGAGAGTGCCGAGCATGTGGTCGCAGAGGAACCTCATCGATCCCGCCCCGCGATCACGTTGACGAGGGCGCGGGTCGCCTTCCTCTTGCCCGCACGGAACCTTGGATCGCGGAATCCCGGGTTCCAGCCGTCTCCACCGAGCTCATCGGAGACGACGAACACGCTCGCGGCTCGCAATCCGCGCGCTCGGGCCACGGCCCACAGGGCGGAGGCTTCCATTTCAACGGCGACGATGCCTCGGCGGGCGAGGGCGATCGCGCGGGCGCGGGACTCACGGTACGGCGCGTCCAAGGTCCATGTCCCACCCTCTCTATACCTCAGCGAGTCCTGGTTGCACGCGGCGATGAGTCTCCGACGTAACTCGGGATTCGGCCGCGGGGTCTTCGGATTTCCGTAAAGGCGGGAGGTCCCCTCCTCTGAGACTGCGAACTGGGGAACGACCACCTCGCCGATCCGAAGGTCCGCGACGAGAGACCCGCACGCCCCAAAGACGAGGAAGTTCCGGACTCCGAGGGCCGCCATCTCGTCCATCGTGATTGCCGCGGCCGGCGCGCCAATCTGGGACCTCGAGACCACTGCGGGTGTCTTTCCCGCCCGGCCCATGGCGACCCAGCGGTTCCAGGGGACCGCCTTGCCTTGGAAGGCTCGGCGGAACGTCCTAAAGTCTTCGGAGCCGAACACGATCACGCCCCACGCGGGGAGTCGCATGTCCGCCGGTCGGAGCTTCAGATCCTTGCGCAGGTACCGGACGAAGTGCGCAGGCGTGACGACGAAATCCCGGTTCATTCGCGGACCACCGTGTACTCGAGAAGGATGCCGTCTCCGACGGGGCTCGCCCGTTGGAGCCGGAGTCGGATCGCATCCTCCAGCCGCTTGATCCCCTCGCCCGCGACGAGGGTCGGGGTCGAGTGGCCGCCAATGATCATGCTCGCGGTGAACACGAGGAGCTCGTCCACGAGGCCCCCGCTGAGGAACGTCCAGTTCGCGGTGCTGCCGCCCTCGACGAGTAGGCGCTGGACGCCCTGCTCGTGCAAAATCTCGAGGAGCTTCGGGACGTCCACCTGGTCGTCCCCGCATCGGATCACGTCGGCGTTCGGAAACGTCTTCGTGCAGTTCACGTTCGTCGCGATGAGCGTGGGCGCGGACCCGTCGAGCACCGCTGCGTTCTCCGGGCACGATCCGTCCGAGTCCAGGACGACCCGCAGGGGATTGCGCCCCTTCGCGTACTCCTTCTTCACGGTGAGCTTGGGGTCGTCCATCAGGATCGTGCCCACACCGACGAGGATTGCGTCACAAGAGGCGCGCAGCTCGTGGACCCGCCGGAGATCCTCGTCGTGCGAGATGCGCACGCCCGTGCGGGAGGGAAGGGCGATCTTTCCATCGACGGACATTGCCGCGTTCACGGTCACATGGGGGCGCACGGTCCGCCAAATTCGGCCATGGCTAATGAAGTCTCTTCAGAGGTTTCTTTTGGCGGGCCGCGATGGAGAGGCCCATGGCACCGCGAAAGTCACAGGTCGAGATGGTTGCGCCCAACAAGTTCCTCGCGACGGGATACTCCGGCGCGAAGGTCGTGCTCCACAACCCCGTTGAAGGCGAATCCCGCGAGGGCCCGTCCCCGTTCGAGAGCGTGATCCTCGCGGCGGGCGGATGCACCGCGTCCGATGTGGTCGAGATCCTCCAGAAGCAGCGGGAGCCCATTGAATCGTTCCATATCGAACTCGAATCGCAGCGGGCCAAGGGGCCACCCGCGGTCCTCGAAAGCCTCCACCTCACGTACGTCATCAAGGGCCCGAAGAAGGAGGCGAACGTGCGGCGCGCAATCGAGCTCTCTCAGGAGAAGTACTGCTCCGTCAACATCATGCTGAAGCGCTCGGGCGCCAAGGTCACTAC
>VBML01000188.1 GCA_005878915.1 Methanobacteriota archaeon
CATCCCGCTGCCCCCGCCGACCGCGAGGACCTTCTCGCCCTCCAGGCGGAACGCGTTCCCGTACGGCCCGCGGACGCCGATCCGGTCGCCCGCGCTGAACGTCGCGAAGGCGTGCGTCGCGTCGCCGTAGTCGTGGACCGTGATGCCCTTCACCGCCCCGAGGTACGAGATCGCCATCGGCAGCTCGTCGTAGCGGGGAATCCAGACCATGAGGAACTGCCCCGGCTGCCCGCCGAAGTCGCCGCGGAACCGGTACGTCATCGTCGTGGGCGTCTCCCGCACGAGCTCCAGGATCGGGACGACCTCGAACTTAGGCATGGGCGACCCCGATCGCTTCCGAGACGGAGGCAAATCCGGCTTCTTCCAGGAGGGAACCCATCTCCTTGACGATCTCGTCGAACACCGCGAGGCCTTTCGGGATGATCGCGGTCCCCACCTGGACGGCGCACGCCCCGGCCATGATGTACTCCAGGGCGTCCCGTCCCGATCCGACGCCTCCGACGCCGACCACGGGGATGTGGACCTTTTCGCAGATGTCGTACACCGCGCGCACGCCGATCGGTCGGATGGCGGGGCCGCTGAGGCCGCCGAACTTGTTCGCCAGGAACGGCATCTTCAGCTCGGGGACGATGGCCATCGCCTTCACCGTGTTGATGGCGACGATCCCGTCGGCGCCGCCGTCTTCCGCGGCGACGGCGAACGAGGCAATGTCCTGGACGTTGGGAGAGAGCTTCGGAAAGACGGGCAGCGACACGGCGTCCTTGACGGCCCGGGTAAAGTCCCGCACCGCACCGGCGTCCTGGGCGATCTCCGTCCCGAGGCCTTTCGCGTGCGGGCACGACAGGTTCAGCTCGATCGCTTGGACACCGTACGTGGCCATCTTCGCCGCGACGTTCGCATACTCGTCGGCATCTTTGCCGAACACGGAGCCGATGATGACCGCCCCGGCCCTCAGGGCGCGTTTCACCTCGTGCTCGTACTCGACGATTCCGGGATTCGGCAGCCCGACCGCGTTCAAGAGGCCGGCATCAAGCTCGACGATCGTCGGATTCGGGTAGCCTTCTCGCGGCTTCGGTCCGATGCTTTTCGTGACGACCGCGCCGGCTCCGGCCTCGTAGACACGAGCCATGGACCCGCCGGTCTCGTCGAGGAATCCGGAGGCGAGCATCGTCGGGTTTCGCAGTCGCACTCCGGCGATCTCGGTCCGGAGGTCCACCATCGGGCGGAGCGAAATGATGGCGGTCCTAAAGGCTTTGGGTGGGCGGTGTCCCTAGCCCAACATAGCCGGCTAGGTTCTGCTCGAATCGTTCCAAGGGAGGTCCGGCCATCGTGGGTTCGCTCCTTCCTCACCTGTACACGGAGGATTGATTATGGTGCAACCACTCTTCACGAAGCACGACAGCTACAATGCCCGGCGGTGTTCCGAACACAATCACCCTGCCCAAGCGGCGGAAATCTTTCGGCATGGATCTCGAAACCTTCCAGGTTTATCGCGTACTCGGAGTCGTCATGGCGGCGATGGGGGCGTTCTTCTCAGCAGCGATCGTCATTAGTCTCCTTTGGGTACCGCTCGACTTACGAACATTGCCGAATGCGGTCGGGGCTGCGGGTCTTCTAATCGGCGGGATCCTGCTCTGGCGCCAGCACTACTCGGTCGGGCCTAAGGTGCTCCGTCGGAGTATCGGCGCGCTTTCGATCGCCTTCGGGCCAGGGCCGGTTTCATACTCCCTCCAGAACCTCGCGGAGGTCCAGACGGCTGATTCCACCGTCTTCAGGATTGTTGTCGTTTCCAACATGGTCCTGGGGACCTTTCTGTTGCTCATCGGGGGCGTCTCGCTCGGCTCCAGACGTTACGCCATCTGGTACGCAGCGCGGTACGAGCGAAAGCGGGAGAAGTGGGAGCGCCGCCAAGCAGAGAAGCACAAGCAACGTCAATAGCCGGACCTTTGGCAATCTTCATGATTTCGGCGCCCAAGGCCCGCCTCCGTGGGGTTTACGTTTGCTTGCGGTTCACGTGCTCCAAGTATCCCCTTTGGAGGAACGACTTCACCGGCTCCGGCTTGCCGAGAGGAATGGTTTTCATGTACGGTCTTGGGGGGACTGCCTCACGCCAATGTCAGCGGCGCGGTAACTCTCGAATCGCGTTCCTCAGGCGATCGAGCTGGTAGGGGGTATCTCGGCGGTAACCGTTCGAATCGTCGGCCGAACCACAACTGGCAGTCAAGCGGACCGAAGCGGCGAGTCCGTTAAACGCTCTGGGTGAGGCGTGAGGCGATCTGACACGAAGCGGCGCCTTCGGCAGTGCGGCGGCACTCCGCCCGCTCGCCCATCTAAATACCCCGGATACAATACGCGATGCGGGAGGACGGAGAATGACCGTGGAACAGAACCTTCGCATGGTTGAGGCCGCGTTTGAAGCAATCAACGACCAAGACTGGGACCACCTTTGGGGGCTCCACGTCGACAACATCGTCATGTCGGCGCCTGACTTGCCGGATCCGGTCAAGGGTCGCGAAGGGGTCCAGGAACGACTTCAGGCGTGGGGCGAGGCGCTGCCGGATCTCTCGTGGAAGCGCGTGCGAGGTTTTGGACAGGGAGATTGGGTGTGCGTCGAACTCGTCATCTCGGGAACGCACAAAGGGCCGCTCCGCCAGGGCCTCGACCAGCGGACGCTGGAAAAGGGCCGGGACGGCATCATCGCCCCCACCGGGAACCGGATCGAGATTCGAGGGTGCGTCGTGTACAAGGTGGAACACGGCGAGATTGCGGAAAGCCACATCTACTACGACCAACTCGATTTCATGAGGCAGCTGGGGCTCGTACATTAGGAGCGGCGGACGACTGCCGCGACCGCCCAATCGGTTTGGGCGTCCTCCTTGGCGTTGGCCCGCGCCGCCCCCGAGAACCTTTATGCGGACCGCCTCGCATCGGATGAGGGATGCGTGTCGCGGACCTGGGTCTCGATCTCCGAATCGTGGAGATCCTGAAGAAACAGGGAATCGAAGAGCTGTATCCGCCCCAGGCGGACGCAATCGGTCCCGCACTACTCGGCGAGAATCTCGTCCTCGCGATTCCGACCGCGAGCGGTAAGTCCCTCGTGGCCTATCTCGCGATCCTCGCGTCCGTTCTGCGAGGAGGAAAGGCACTCTACATCGTGCCCTTGCGCGCCTTGGCCGCAGAGAAGTACGAGGATCTGAAGGAATTTGAAAGCTTACGGGTGAAGGTCGGCATCAGCGTCGGGGACTATGACTCGGCCGATCCGACTCTCGAGAAGTTCGATGTGATCGTTGCCACCTCCGAGCGCGCGGACTCGCTCCTGCGGCACCGGACTCAATGGCTGCAACAGCTCTCGGTTGTCGTCGCCGACGAAGTCCATCTGATCAATGACTCGGACCGCGGACCGACCTTGGAGGTGACCCTTGCAAAGTTACGGCAAGTCAATCCCCGGGCTCAAGTGCTCGCCCTGAGTGCCACGATCAAGAACTCGGACCAGCTTGCGCAGTGGCTCGAAGCCGAGCACATCAAGAGCGAATGGCGGCCTGTTCCTTTGAAGGAGGGTGTGTACCACGGTGGACTCGTCCACTTCACGGACCAGAGCGTCCAGGAAGTGAAGCCGGGCGAGGACGACATATCCGGCCTCGTCGTCGATATCATGGCCT
>VBML01000056.1 GCA_005878915.1 Methanobacteriota archaeon
ACGAACGAGAACACGTATGCAACGGCGACGGGGACGATGAACGGGAGTTGCGGGGTGACCCAGGCCTCCCGGAAGCCCGCGCCCCGGAGGTCCCGCGTGATCGCCGCGCGGTCCTGCCGTTTCGCGGGGAAGTACACCCGAACGTGTTCACCGTCGATAATCTGGTCGATGAACCAGGCGTACGAGGGCACGCGGTCGAGCTGAGCTTTGTAGCCGACGAGCGCCATCGGGAGCTGCGCGTGGCCACGGGTTGCGTTGTACACGAGAAGGACGACGGGCCCGAGGGCGAGCAGGAGGGCGGCATTCAGGAGGATCAGGAGGGAAAAGGGGAACGCGATTCGCATGGCATCCTGGAGGTTGGCTCCGAGGGCAAACAGCGGGAACGGCGGGAGGGCAGGGTATTGCGGGACGAACGCCGCAAGGACGATCATCCCCTTCGCGTCCGCGCCCCCCTTCAGCAGGTGGACCTCGTACATCCCGCGGAACACGAGCATCATGATCGGGACCGTCAGATACTGCAAGAGGACGTTCGTCGCGTCGCGGTCCCCGTTCACGTCCCACACTGCGAATGCGGTCGAGCCGAGGGCGATGGCAAACGCCCCGATCGACCCGAGCGGGAACTTCCATCCGTCGTCCGTCCGGAACTCCGAGCCGATCAGGGGATCGTACATCAGGACCGCCGCGGGCACGAGGACAAGGCCGATGACGGGGTCAATCCCCGCGACAGGGTCAACGCTCTGGAGATACAGATCGACGCCGAACAGGACGAGACCGACAGTCCCCATCGCGATCCAGAGACGATCCTTGACCGTCCGCGTGCGAAAGTCCGAGACCGCCGCGACCCCGAGGAACGCGGCTCCCAGGACGAGCCTGGAGAGGTCTAGGTACGACACGGCGGATAATAATATTCAGGCTTAAAGGATATTTATCCGCGCCCGACGTGCGATGTCGTCAGGGAAAGCGGGTGAAAAGGGCTTTATAGCTCGTGACGGAATCGGTGCCCGAATGGAATCCCCTCGGGGAGGGCCCGCCCGCGCTCTCCCTCGCGCCTGGGTCCGGGGGCCGAGGCCGTGATCGTCGAGCCCCGCCGGATGAAATCGAAAATCTGCCTCGTGGGCGAGCACGCCGTCGGCAAGACCTCCCTGATCCGCCGCTTCGTGCTCGATGAGTTCGACGATCGATACATCGTGACGCTGGGCGCGAAGGTCTCGAAGAAGGAGCTCACGTTCCCCATGAAGGACGGCACCCTCGTCCACATGGACATGACGATCTGGGATATCATGGGGTCGAAGGGGTTCCGGGAGCTCCTGCGGGAGGCGTACTTCCACGGGGCCCAGGGCATCCTCGCGACGTGCGACACGACGCGATACGAGACCCTCGAGGACCTCGACTCCTGGGTCGAGTCCGTGTTCCGGACCGTCAGCGAAATCCCCGTAGTTTTCGCGATCAACAAGGCGGACCTGAAGGACCAGGCCGCGTTCGGCGAGGACCAGATCAAGCTCGCCACGGAGGGGTTCGACGCGCCGTGGTTCCACTGTTCCGCGAAGTCCGGGGAGAACGTCGAGGCGATATTCCGTTCCCTCGGGGAGACGATCGCGGGGAACACCTTCGAGAAATAGGTTCCGCGAAAAGGCTTTAGCGGCGGTCCTATCGTGGCGCCCCGATGGTCGAGGCTTCGAGGTCGGACACCGTCCGGATCAAGGTCACGCGGGACCTCGGGCTTCGCGACGTCGTCCTCGTCGGCCTCGGAGCGATGGTCGGGGCGGGAGTCTTCGTCCTCACCGGCACGGTCGCCCGCGTCGCCGGCGTCGCCGCGGTCCTCGGGATCGGGATGGCGGCGTTCGTCGTCTTTCTCAACAGCCTCGCCTACGCTGAGCTTGCGGGCGCGCGACCGGATGCCGCGGGCGGCGGCTACGGCTGGGTGCGGGAGACGCTCCCGCCGCCGAGCGGCTTCCTGAGCGGGTGGCTGTCCTGGGCCGGTCATCTCGCCGCGGCGGCCCTCTCCGCCGCGGGGATCGGCCTTCTCGCGGACTACCTGCTCGACGAGGTGTTCAACGTATCCGGAATCCCCATTGGAGTGTCCATCGGCGGCGGGACGTACAACGTCTCCGAGAAGATCATCGCGACCGTCGTGTTCCTCGCATTCGTGGCGGCGGGGACGCGCCGGGTCGGTCCCCCCGCCCGTCGCTTCCGGTGGATCGGTATCCTGAAGATCGCTCTCGTTGCCCTCTTTGTCGGAGTCGCCGCCGTGGCGCTTCTCTGGGTGCCGAACCTGAGCCTGAAGTTCGGGTCTCCGCTGTCCCCCGCGCCGATCCCCGGCATCACCCTCGCTGCGGGAATGTTCTTCGTCGCGTTCCAAGGCTTCGAGACGATCGCCCAGTCCGCCGATCGCGCGAAATCGCCGCACCGGACGGTCCCCGCGGGGATCTTTGCAGCCCTCGGCATCTCGTTCATCCTGTACCTCGCGTTCTACCTCGTCCTCCTCGGGAATGTGACGACCAGCGGCGGGAGCTGCACGACGGCGTGGGAGTGCCTCGCGGCTGGCCCCCGGAATCTTAAGGAGCCCGAGCTCGGATCGTTGTTCGCGGCGGGCTCGATTGCAGGCCCGACGGGATGGCCCGTCGTGCTGTTCCTCGGCGCGGCCGTGATTGCGATGACGACCGCCCTCGCCTCGAACCTCGCGTCCGCGACGCGGGTGTCCTTCACGATGGCGCGCGACGACAACTTGCCTGCGGCCCTCGGCAACATGCGCGAGAAGACCCACACCCCGGTCCCCGCGCAACTCGCCGGCGGAGCGTTCGGCCTCGTCTTCCTCCTCCCCCTCTCGATCGAGGGGCTCGCCGCGGCCGCGGGAATCCTCTTCCTCCTCCTGTACGCTTTCGTGAACCTCGCGCTCATCGCGGAGCGGCGCCACGAGCGCGCTGCGGCCCGCGGGTTTCGCGTCCTCCTCGTCCCGGTCGTGCCCGCATTGACAGCGGCGGTGGACCTCGCCCTCGCAATCGACTTGTACGCCTTCCCCCGTTTCTCCGACGAGGTCTTCTCGCCCGGGCAACTGGCCTGGTACGTAGTGAGTGTGTGGATTGCCGTTGGTCTCATCTACCAATACTTCTCCAGCACACGAGCTCCGCGGACCCGAGTCGCGGGCAAGCCGCGCGTCGAGCTGTACGATGTCCTCTCCGCGAAAGAGGATCGATTCGATCCCGCCCGCTATCGGGTCTTCCTGCCCCTCCGGGAGTTCGACGACCCGGACCTCGTCGAGTTCGGTGCCGTGGTGGCGAAGGCGAGGGAGGGCGAGCTCAGCCTCCTGAACGTCGTCGAAGTGCCCGCGAGCCTCCCGCCAAAGGCGATCAAGTTCCGATACGTCGACGACCGGATCCATGGCCTGCAGAAGCTCGCGCGGGTCGGCGAGCGGATGGGCGTCGACACGCGCGCGGTGGTGAAGATCGGGAACCGTGTGTACGAGATCATCCTCGACACGCTCAAGGAGGAGGACGTGAACGTCCTCGTCATGGGTTGGCGGGGAGAGCGGATCGAGGGGGACCGCCGGGTCCTCGGATCGAACATCGACTACCTGATCGAGAACGCCCCCTGCGACGTCGTCGTGTTCAAGACGAAGGGGCTGCGCCACCCGATTCGACGGATCGTCGTGCTCAGCTCCCCTCTGTGGAGCGTCCAGGGGGTCGACGAGATCGCGACGATTCTCGCGAAGCGCTACGGGGCGGCGGTCACGGTCTTGAGCATCGTGGACGACCCGACGAAGGCGGACGCGATCAAGGCGGACGCCCGCGCGTTCCTCGACAAGGCGCTCGCCTCCGGCATCCACGTCGAACAGAGGGTCGTGTACTCAAGCGCGTACGAGTCCTCTGCATTGCGGGAAAGCGGGGACGCCGACCTTCTCCTCGTCCGCACGAGCCCTGCCGGGCCCCTGCGGCGGTATTCTCTCGGACCCGTCGAGGACCGGATTGCGAAGCTCGCGAAGGTGCCCGTCCTCATCTTCCGGAAAGGCGCCCGCTAGGGTGCTGCAGCGATCGCCCGCCAAACTTCATCTATCGTGCCCGGGTTCCGCGCGTGCATGCACTTTGCCTCCATGCGGCAGTACATCGTCGTCCTCATCATTGCCGCGGTCGTGGCCCTCGCGGTCACGGCCTATCTCTCCCTCCCTCGCGCGTATCTTCTCATGGCCACGACGACGAGCACTCGGGACACCGGACTCCTCCCGCCCATGCTCCGAAACTTCACGCTCGACACCGGCATCGAGGTCCGCTACATCGCGGTCGGGACGGGTCAGGCGCTCGATGCGGGCCGGCGGGGGGATGTGGATGTCGTGATGGTCCACGCCCCCGCTCTGGAGGCGGAGTTCATCGCGTCCAAGGATGGTCTTTGTCGAAACCAGATCATGTACAACACCTTCGTGATCGTCGGCCCGGCGGGCGACTCCGCGGGCGTGCGAAACGCGACCTCTGCCCCGGACGCGCTCGCGCGCATCTACGACAACCGCTCGCGCTTTGAGTCCCGCGCGGACAACTCCGGGACGAACATCAAGGAACTCGCCCTGTGGTCGGCGGCGGGCCTCAACGCCTCCTCGTTCGGAACGTGGTACGAGAAGACGAACCAAGGGATGGGCGCGACCCTCACGATCGCCAACGAACGGGCGGCATACACCCTCTCGGACGATGGCACCTGGTTCGCTCGCGAGCCGACCCTCCCGTACCTCGGGCTCCTGTACAACCGGACCGACTCCGTTCTCCGGAATCAGTACTCCGTCATCCCTGTGAATCCGGCCACCCACCCGGGGGTCTTCTCGGAGCGGGCGCTCGCGTTCGCCCAGTGGCTCGTGGGCCCGAGAGGCCAGTCCTTCATCGGAGCGTTCAAGGTGCACGGGCACACCATCTTCACTCCGGATGGTACGGGGGATTGTTGACCCTGGCGGGCGACATCCTCCAGATCACCGCGCTCTCCCTGCTCGTCGCGGGCACGTCGACCCTCGTCGCCACCCTCATCGCGGTGCCGATCGGGACCGTCCTCGGCCTCCGCGAGGTCGGCAGCGCGCGGCTCCTCCGGAACATCCTCTTCACGCTCTATGGATTACCGCCGGTCCTCGCGGGCCTCCTTGTGTTCCTTCTCCTCTCCCGCGCGGGGCCTCTGGGCCCGCTGCGGCTGCTGTACACTCCCCTCGGGATGGTCATCGCCCAGGTCGTCATCGTCACCCCGATCATCCTTGGGATCACGATGTCCGTCGTGTCGACCGTGGAGCGCCGCGTGAAGGACACGGCGTTCGTCCTGGGGGCGGACCGATATCAGCTCTCAATCACGGTCCTCCGGGAGGCCGCTGCGGGCGTCCTCACCGCGATCATGGTCGGCTTCGGTCGCGCGATCTCTGAGGTCGGGGCCGTCTTCATCGTCGGGGGGCATATCGAGGGGCAGACGCAGGTCCTCACGACGACGATCATCACGGACGTCGCCCAGGCAGAGTACGGGCACGCCGTCGCCCTGGGCGTCATCCTCCTACTCCTGGCCGCGGTCATCTATTCGCTATTGTATCGAATCCAGGAGCGCACGCTTCCGTGACGATGTCCCTCGAGGTCTCCGGCCTCGTGAAGTCGTTCGGCGCGCGGGAGGTCCTGCGCGGAATCGACCTTCGAATCGAGCCCGGGGAAATCTTCGCCATCGCAGGCCCGAGCGGTGCGGGTAAGACGACCCTCCTCCGCTGCGTGGACTTCCTGCTCCGTCCGGAGACGGGGTCGATTCGCTATGACGGGGCGACGACTCCTGCGGAACCCGCCCCCGCGATCGCGCTTCGGCGGCGGATCGGGATGGTGGCTCAGAACCCGCTGCTTTTCCGGGGGAACGCGGCGTACAACGTCTCCTTCGGCCTCTGCATCCGAGACGTCGACGAGCCCGAACTGTCGCGCCGCACCGCGGACGCCTTGAAGGCCCTCGGGATGTCAGACCTCGCGGCGACAAGGGCCTCGGTCCTCTCCGCGGGGGAGGCCCAGCGCGTTGCGTTCGCGCGGGCCGTCGTCGTCCGGCCGGACTTGCTCTTGCTTGACGAGTTCACGGCGAACCTCGATCCGACGAACGTGAACATCCTGGAGGGCGCCGTCCGGGAGTACAACCGCTCGACGGGGGCAACGGTCATCCTCGTGACCCACAACATGTTTCAGGCGAAGCGGCTCGCGAATCGCGTCGCTCTTCTCTTAGAGGGCCGAATCGTCGAGGTTGGAGCGGTTCCGGAGTTCTTCGAGAACCCCAAGGATCCTCGGACGCGGGCGTTCGTGACCGGCGAATACGCGTACTAGAGGAGAGAGATCTCCGTCGTCTCGACGCCGCCGACCCCGGGAATCCCGCCAAGGGCGGTCTCGATCCCTTCCATCTCGCCGCTCGCGTCGTCCACTACGACAAGCACGTCGACGGCCTTGAGGCCGAACGCGACTGGGTTCACCGTCAGCTTCTTGAGCTTCCCGCCGAGGGCCTCGCGCACCCTGGCTTGAACGGCAGCAAGGTCGACCTCAAGTCCCTCGGGCATGATCCGGAACGAGACGGCGACCTTCCCCATCGACAGACCCCTAGGGACCCTGAAACCCGCATTCCGGGCATCGGTACGCAACGGACTGGTCCCGGCATTGCGCACAGCGTCCGATCGTCGACTTCCCGCAGCTCGGGCACAGAAACGCCGTCGTGCCCGGTCCTTGCAGCACAACCCCGCAGGAAGTGCATCGGCGCTCGACGCGCAGCATGAGGTCGCCTCACAACTCCGGTTTCTATTTCAATCTATGGCGTGGCGGCTCACCCCATCGAGCGCGGGACGCAGGCGCGATTGTCTCGCACGCGTGCAGGCCTCCCGGGGACGCACGTCCCTCCCATACGACAAAGTTTAACTAGAACGTCGCAATAGAAGCGGGGTCGCATGGACCGCCGCACCCCCCGCGGGCCCGTAGCTCAGCTAGGTTGGACGGCGGCGGAACAACGCCATCGTCCCTAGAAAGAGCATCCGGCTTTTAACCCACAGGCTCTCGGGTTCGCCCAAGAACCAGCGGGTGAAGAAACCGGATGGTCCGGGGTTCGAAAGCGCCTTGTTGCTCCGCGACAGGGCCCGAAAATCCCCGCGGGCCCGTCCGGGGGAACCATGCACAACCAAGGGAGAACGCAGACGCTGGTCAGGGAGGCGACCGCAGGATGAAATTCAACGTGCTCCAGCACAAGCTCGTCCCGGAGCATCGGCTGCTCGCGGCCGACGAGGCCGAGCGGGTCCTGAAGACCCTGCGCATCACGAAAGACCAGCTCCCGAAGATCAAGAAGAACGACCCTGTCATCAAGGTCCTCGAAAGGGTCCACGGCCCGATCGCCGAGGGTCGCATCATCAAGGTCACGCGCCTGTCCGAGACCGCGGGGGTCACGGAGGCGTACCGTCTCGTGATTGGGAGGTAGAACATGCGGGAACTCGTGGAAGCGTTCTTCCGGGAACGTTCAATCGTCAACCACCACATCGCCTCGTTCAACGACTTTCTGCCGACGATCGACAACCCGAGCTCGCGGATGCAGAAGATCGTCGACAGCATGCGCTCCTCCCCGGAGGATGACCGGCGGGGAATCTTCAAGCTCGACGAGGACCGGACGGAGGGTGACATCATCGAGATCCGGATTGGCCGCCGCCGGGACGACCGCGGGCGCGCGGACATCGACGCGAAACCGACGATCTCCGTCGGGACGCCGATCGTCAAGGAGGCAAACGGCGCGACGCACGCCTTGACACCGATGGAGGCCCGTCTTCGGAACCTGAACTACACCGCCCCAATCTACCTCGACTTCACCGTCGTCGAGAACGGGATCGAGCGGGAGCCGGAGCGGGTCCACATCGGGAACCTGCCAATCATGGTGAAGTCGAAGAAGTGCTCCCTTCACAAGGAGAACCTCGAGATCGAGGGCGAGCTCACCGAATCCGAGTACCGCCAGAAGCTGATCGAGATCGGGGAGGACCCGCACGACCCCGGCGGGTACTTCATCATCGGAGGCACGGAGCGGGCGCTGATCTCCCTCGAGGACCTCGCGCCGAACCGCGTCCTCGTGGAGTACAACGAACGGTACGGCCGCCGCGTTCCCGTGGCGAAGGTGTTCTCCCAGCGGGAGGGGTACCGAGCCCTCACCCTCGTCGAGATGAAGAAGGACGGGATGCTCATCGTGACCGTCCCGACCGCCTCCGGCCAGATCCCGCTCATCATCCTGATGAAAGCCCTCGGCACGGAGAAGGACGAGGAGATCTACAACGCCGTCGTCTCCGTTCCGGAGATGGCGAACATCGTGTACGCGAACATCGAGGAGTGCCAGAACAAGAAGCTGTACCCGCCGAGTGGGATCTTCTCCCGCGACGACGCGGTGAACTACCTCGAGAAGAAATTCGCGACGGGGCAGGCGAAGGAATACCGGACGAAAAAGGTCGAATCGATCCTCGACCGCTCCTTGCTCCCCCACCTCGGCGACACGCGGGAGGACCGGATCAAGAAGGCCGTCTTCCTCGGTCGGGTCGCGCGGTCCGTCCTCGAACTCCATCTCGGCAAACGGCGGGAGGACGACAAGGACCACTACGCGAACAAGCGACTGAAGCTCGCCGGCGACCTCATGGAGGACCTGTTCCGGGTCGCATTCGCGAACCTCGTCAAGGACCTGAAGTACCAGCTCGAGCGGTCCTACGCCCGCCGGAAGGAGATCAAGATCAGCTCCGCGATCCGGCCCGACCTCTTGAGCCAGCGGCTCCTGCACGCCCTCGCGACCGGGAACTGGGTCGGGGGCCGCGCCGGGGTGAGCCAGCTCCTCGACCGCACGTCGAACATGTCCGCCCTCAGCCACCTCCGGAGGGTCACATCGCCGCTCACGCGGTCCCAGCCGCATTTCGAGGCCCGCGACCTACATCCGACGCAGTGGGGCCGGCTGTGCCCGAACGAGACGCCGGAGGGACAGAACTGTGGTCTCGTGAAAAACTGTGCGCTCGTGATCGACGTGTCCGAAGGGTTCCCCGAGGAGGAGGTCAAGCTCCTCCTCGCTGACCTCGGCACCCGTCAAGTCCGGGGCCAGACCACGGCAACGCGGGTTTACGTGAACGGGGACCTGGTCGGCCTTCACGAGGATCCCGCCACGCTGATCTCGGAGATCCGCGACCGTCGGCGGGCCGGCCTCCTCAGCCCCGAGGTCAATGTCCACTTCGACGAGAACATGAACGAGGTCCTGATCAACTGCGACGAGGGCCGGATCCGCCGGCCGCTCCTCGTCGTGAAGACCGGCCACCTCGTCCTGACGCGGAAGCATCAGGAGGACCTCAAGATCGGCAAGTGGCGGTTCAGCGACCTCATTCGAAACGGGATCGTGGAGTGGATCGACGCGGAGGAGGAGGAGGACACGTACATCGCCCTCTATCCCTACGAAGTCCCGCCACGGTGCAAGGAGTGCAAGGAGCCGATCAGCCGGAGCGACGTCGAGTGGGCGAACCTCGGCGCAGCGAGCGAGACCGTGGACCTCCAGTGCAAGCGGTGCGGAAAGACGTTCAGCGTGAAGTCGTCCCTGACGGCGGACCACACGCATTGCGAGGTGGACCCGCTCGTGATCCTCGGGGTCGCCAGCGGCCTCGTCCCCTATCCGGAGCACAACTCCTCGCCGCGGGTCACGATGGGCGCGGGCATGGCGAAGCAGTCGCTGGGCCTCGCCGCGAGCAACTACCGGACACGGCCGGACACGCGCAGCCACCTCCTCCATTACCCGCAGCAGCCCACGGTCCAGACGGAGTCGATGAAGTACCTCTCGTTCAACGAACGCCCGGCGGGACAGAACTTCGTCGTCGCGGTGATGTCCCACCACGGCTATAACATGGAGGACGCGATCGTCATGAACAAGGCGTCCATCGACCGCGGGCTCGGCCGATCCTCGTTCATGCGGACGTATCGCGCGGAAGAGCGACGGTACCCTGGGGGGCAGGAGGACCATTTCGAGATCCCCTCGCCGGACGTGCGGGGCGCTCGCGCAGACCTGTCGTACGCGAATCTGACGCCGGACGACGGCTTGATCTCCCCCGAGGTCCTCGTCCAGGGTGGGGAGGTGCTCATCGGGAAGACCAGCCCGCCCCGATTCCTGGAAGAGGAGACGGACTTCCTCACGCCGCAGAAGCGGCGGGAGACCTCGATCACCGTCCGCCACGGGGAGAGCGGGTGGGTCGACTCGGTGATGCTCACGGAGAGCGAGAACGGCTCGAAGCTCGCGAAGGTGAAGGTCCGCGACCTGCGGGTCCCCGAGCTGGGGGACAAATTCGCGTCGCGTCACGGGCAGAAGGGGGTCATCGGTCTTATCGCGCCTCAGGAGGACTTGCCGTTCACCGGGGACGGGATCATACCGGACCTGATCATCAATCCCCACGCGATTCCGTCGCGGATGACCGTTGCCCACGTCCTCGAGCAGATCGGCGGCAAGGTCGGGGCGATGGAGGGCCGGTTCATCGACGGCACGCCCTTCAGCGGCGAGCGGGAGGAGTCCCTCCGCGCCGCGCTCGAAGCGAACGGCTTCAAGACGAACGGCAAGGAGATCCTCTATGACGGGGCAACGGGTCGGATGATCCCCGCGGAAATCTTCGTCGGCGTGATCTACTACCAGAAGCTGCACCACATGGTCTCCGGGAAGCTCCACGTGCGTTCCCGCGGCCCCGTGCAGATCCTCACCCGCCAGCCCACGGAGGGGCGCTCCCGCCAAGGCGGGCTGCGGTTCGGCGAGATGGAGCGGGACTGCCTGATCGGCCACGGGGCGGCGATGGTGATCAAGGACCGCCTGTTGGACGAATCGGACGGGACGATCCAGTACGTCTGCGGGAACGCCGAATGTGGCCACTTCGCGATCAAGGACCGGAAGGGCATGCTCCGGTGCCCCGTCGACGACAACACGTCGAAGATCTACCCCGTGCAAACGTCGTACGCGTTCAAGCTCCTGCTCGATGAGATGCTGTCGCTTGGGGTCGCGATGCGTCTCCAGTTGGAGGACTTGAAATGATGGGCATCCGCGGTCTCACGAAACGGATCCGGGCGATCCGGTTCGCCCTCCTCAGCCCGGACGAGATCCGGCGGATGTCGGCGACGAAGATCATCACGGCGGACACGTACGACGACGACGGTTTTCCGATCGACATGGGGCTAATGGACTCCCACCTCGGCGTCATCGAGCCTGGACTGAGGTGCAAGACGTGCGGCGGCAAGGTCGACGACTGCCCCGGGCACTTCGGGCACATCGACCTCGCGATGCCGGTGATTCACGTCGGGTACGTGAAGGAGCTCAAGAAGCTCCTGCAGGCAACGTGCCGCCGATGCGGACGCCTCCTCTTGACGAAACAACAGGCGGAGGAGTTCCGCGTGGAGATGGAACAGATGGAGGAGCTCGGGGGCGAGCAGGACCTCCAGTACGTCACGAAGGAGACGGCACGGGAGGCGACGAAACGCCAGCGTTGCCCGCACTGCGGGGAAGAACAGCAGAAGATCACCCTCGACAAGCCCACGACGTTCCGGGAGAACGGCCACAAGCTGACGCCGAAGGAAGTGCGAGAGCGGCTCGAGCGGATCCCGAACGGGGACCTCCAGGTCCTCGGGATCAATCCGGATGTCGCGCGGCCGGAGTGGATGATCCTCACCGCCCTCCTCGTGCCGCCCGTCACGGTGCGTCCGTCGATCACGCTGGAAAGCGGGGACCGCTCCGAGGACGACCTGACCCACAAGCTCGTCGATGTCCTGCGCATCAACCAACGGCTCCGGGAGAACCGGGACGCGGGCGCGCCGCAGTTGATCGTCGAGGACCTGTGGGAGCTCCTCCAGTACCACGTCACGACGTACTTCGACAACCAGACGAGCGGGATTCCGCCCGCCCGGCATCGGTCGGGCCGGCCGCTGAAGACGCTCGTCCAGCGGCTCAAGGGAAAGGAGGGCAGGTTCCGGTCGAACCTCAGCGGGAAGCGCGTGAACTTCAGCGCCCGAACGGTGATCTCACCGGACCCGGTCCTCTCCATCAACGAGGTCGGCGTCCCTGTCGAGGCGGCGCGGGAGCTCACGGTGCCGATCCATGTCCAGTCGTACAACATCGATTTCGTGAAGGAGTGGGTGAAGCGGGGGCCCACGCCCGCTGCGCCCGTCGGGGAGTTCTACATCCCCGGCGTGAACTACGTGATCCGATCCGATGGGCGCCGCATCCGGGTCACGGACAAGAACGCGGAGGCCGTCTCGGACACGGTGGAAATCGGGTATGTCGTCGAGCGCCAGCTCCTCGACGGGGACATCGTCCTCTTCAACCGGCAGCCCTCGCTGCACAGGATGTCGATGATGGCCCACGAGGTCCGCGTGATGCCGCACAAGACGTTCCGCTTCAATTTGGCCGTGTGCGTTGCGGGTGGGACTAGGGTCGACGTCGGTGGCGTGTCACGGCCCATCGCCCAGCTCCGCAACTGCTGGAAGGAAAGCTCGGTGGCCACGTATGACTGGGAGGGCAGGCGCCCCGCGGAGACCGAGCTCAGCGCCTATTGGGCCTTGAAGCCTCGGGAGTTCGGACTGGAAGTCTTCCAATTCAGGACTCAATCCGGACGAGAGCTAACCGCGACCGGCGATCACCCCATCTACACTCAGGGGGGAAGAGTCCCCTGCAGGGACTTGAGGGTCGGGGACCGGGTAATTGCCAAACCGGAGGCGTATCCGGAATACGAGGAGCGCGAGCTTGTGCTCCTGACCGAAGACCAATTCGTCCGCAGGGCGCCACGGGGAACGTACATCGCCCATGCGATTCAGGAACTCTCCAAGCGAGGCCTTCTCCCGCTGAAATCCCTCAATCAACCCCGGGCCCTGGCCGTCGCGAGGCTCGTCGGACATCTCTTCGGGGACGGGACCCTGATTGTGAACGGGCCCACCCCGCGAGCGGTCTTCCGGGCTGCTAAGGAGGACCTCGAAGCCATCCGGCAGGATCTGCAGTCCCTCGGCTTCCCACCGGGGAAACCGAAGAAGCGCTCCGGGGGAGGCATCATCCACACGGTCTCTGGAAAGGAGCTCGTCGTGTCGGGGGAAGGCTGGAGCATGGAGGTCCGGAGCAAGCCGTTCTGTGCATTCCTCTATGCCCTCGGGGCCCCCGCGGGTGACAAGGTGAAATCCCAGTATCGAGCCCCCCCGTGGGTTCGGACTCGGGGAACGCCGGCGCAGCTCAAGAAGGCTTTTCTCGCGAGCTATTTCGGCTCGGAGCTCTCCCTCCCCGCAGTGAGGATCCACCATCCCGGCAAGTTCCGCGATCCCGTATTCAAGGTGAGCAAGGTCGAAGGCCTGGAAGCCTCTGGAACGAGATGGATTCGCGACATCGGCGCGATGCTGCGTCCCTTCGGCGCCGGAATCGTCTCCGTTGCCCAATCCGAGGGCAACATCCGAAAGGACGGGAGCCGGACGGTCGTCCTCGCGGCCCGCCTCCGCGCGGGTTCCCGCGACCTCGTGAACCTGTATGGCAGAGTGGGGTATGGATACAACCAACGGGCCGAAGGCAAGGCGCGGATCGCCTACGCGTACCTCGGTGAGAGCTCTGCCTTCTTGGAGCGCCGGGCAAACGCCCTGCGGCAGGTACGCCGCATGGGCCGGTGGCCCCGCAACCGGATCAGGGCGGTGGCCCTGGAGTCGGGGATTCCGGTCGCCACTCTCTATGGATGGCGGAGCCGGGGAAGGGGCGCCGCCGAGCTGAGGATGACTCCGGAGTTCCCCACCCTGGACGAATGGGCGAAGGGGGCGGTGTTCGACGAGCGGGCGGGCCTGGTCTACGATACGGTTGTCACGAAAGAGCCCGCTGTGGTCCCCGAGGTCTACGACGTCACCACTGCCGCTGAAACCCACACGTTCTTTGCGAACGGCATTCTTACCGGTAACTGTCCCCCATATAACGCTGACTTCGACGGCGACGAGATGAACCTCCACGTCCTCCAGAGCGAGGAGGCCCGTGCGGAGGCCCGCGTCCTGATGCGGGTGCAGGAACACATCCTCAGCCCCCGGTTCGGGGGGCCGGTGATCGGCGGGATCCACGACCACATCACGGGCGCCTTCCTCCTGACGTACAAGGACGCGAAGTTCACGAAGGAGGAGACCGCGTACATCCAGAGCAAGATCGGCATCCGGGACCTGCCCCCGCCGGCGATCAAGAAGGGAGGCCAGGAATACTGGACGGGCAAGCAGTTGTTCTCGATGATCCTGCCGAAGGACCTGAGCCTCACGTTCAAGTCGTCGATCGCCCCGAAGGGGCTTATCTCCCTGAAAGAGCTGAAGGAGGAAGACGCCCTCGTCGTCATCAAGAACGGCCAGGTCGCGAGCGGGACGATCGACGAGAACGCGGTCGGTGCGTTCAAGGGGAAGATCCTGGACAAGATCGCACGGGACTACGGGCCCGACGCCGCGCGGGAGTTCATCGATAAGACGACGAAGCTCGCGATCGGGGCGATCATGGTCCGCGGGTTCACGACGGGCATCGACGATGAGGACATTCCGGAGGAGGCGAAGAAGCAGATCGCGGAGGTCCTTCGCAAGGCCGTCGCGGACGTCGAGGAGCTCGTCGAGGCGTACAAGCGCGGCGAGCTGGAGCAGATGCCCGGCCGGTCTCTCGAGGAGACCCTCGAGGTCGACGCGATGAAGACCCTCGGGCGGGCACGTGACCAAGCAGGGCAGATCGCGTCGAAACACCTCGGGATGGAGAACTCCGCGGTGATCATGGCCCGCTCCGGCGCGCGCGGCTCGATGCTGAACCTGTCCCAGATGGCGGGGTCGATCGGCCAGCAGGCGGTCCGGGGCGAGCGGCTCTCCCGGGGGTGCTGGAACTGAACGCTCCCGCACTTCAAGAAGGGCGACCTGGGCGCGGAGGCCAAGGGCTTCGTCCGGTCCTCGTACAAGTCCGGGCTCTATCCCACGGAGTACTTCTTCCACGCGATGGGCGGGCGCGAGGGGCTCGTCGACACCGCGGTGCGGACATCGCGGTCGGGCTACATGCAGCGCCGGCTCATCAATGCCCTCGAGGACCTGAAGGTGAAGGAGGACGGCACCGTGCGGAACACGGGGGACACGATCATCCAGTTCCGGTTCGGCGAGGACGGCGTCGACCCGTCCCGGTCCGTCCAGGGGAAGCCCGTGGACGTCGACGATATCCTCCAGGAGGTCCTCGGCGAGGAGCCGTCCTGGCAGGAGCGGCTGAAAGAGCAGGACGTCGCGTCGTACGGCCTCACGGAGAAAGACATGTCCCCGGAGATCAGCGAGGAAGAGGTCGAGGTCGAAGAGGAAGAGCCCACCACGGAGGAGTGAGGGATGAGCAAGGCGTCGACGGTGGACGCGCTTCGGAAACGAGGCGTCGCGAAGCGCACGGCGGAGATCCTCGCGAACGCCGGGTTCACGCTTGAGAAAATCGCCGGGTCCAAGCCGGACCGGCTGAAGAAGTTCATCGGGGAGAAGGATGCGACCCGCATCCTCCAGAAGGTTGGCGGTGCAACGGCCGAGAAGGCCCCTCCAACCTCCAAGGGGAAGGCGCCCGCGGGGCCGAAGGTGAAGCCCAAACCCGGGGCCCCGGCGATCCCCGCGGAGGGCGAGGCGCCGCCGGAGCTCCCGGCGAAGGCCCCCCAGGTCTCCAAGGGAGAGCACGAGATCTACGACGGCCTCAAGGAGATTGGCCGGTACCTCCCGCGCTCCCTGGTCGGGGAGCTCGCCACGAAGATGCACGGGATCAAGGTGGGGCGGAAGAAGCTGCTCGAGGTCCTTTCACGGGTCTCCGACCGGTACGAGTCCCACCGGATCGACCCGAACGAAAGCGCGGGGATCGTGTCCGCGCAATCGATCGGTGAACCCGGGACTCAAATGAGCCTGCCCTACGAAGAGAGAATCATCCTGCGCGATCGAGACGGGCTGCGCGTCGTCCGCATCGGGGAGGCCGTGGATGAGCTCATGGCCCGGCACCACTCGAAACACGAGGGCCCGACGGAATGGTGCGATCTCCCTGCGGCTGCGGCCCTCCGGGTCCCTAGCCTCACCGGCGATGGGCGGATCGTTTGGAAGCCGGTTCGGTCCGTCAGCCGCCACGCCCACGACCGGCCGCTGGTCCGGATTCGAACGCGAACCGGTCGCACGGTGACCGCAACAGGCGACCACTCGTTCGTTACACGGCGTGGGGGCCGCATTACCCCCGTTCCCGGGCGTTCCCTGAAGCGGGGAGACCGAATCCCCGTCATGCGCCGCTGGTCGGTTCCCGACCCCGACTCGATCCTCGACATGAGCCGCGTCCTTCCGAAGGAAGAGTTCTGGTACGGGAGCGAACTGGGAAAGGCCCGCGCCCTTGGCCGAGCTTGGCGGAAGGGCTTCGGCCGAGATTTCGTCGTCCCGGTAGGTCCCGACATGCTGATGCGCCATCTTGACGGACGGTCTCAGATCGCAATCGACGAGGGGTTCGTCTACCCCTACCAGAACCACAGTCGCGCCCGCATCCCTGAGCGCCTCCCCCTCGACCCGACCTTGGGCTGGCTGCTTGGCGCGTACTTGTCAGAGGGATGGGCGGCCCGATATTACGTCAATATCTCCAACTCGGAAACTCGGTTCCTCGAAAGAACTCGTGACGCCGCGCGGAGGTTGGGCCTCCACTACGGCGAATACGACAACCGCCGGGGTTTCTCGGCGGGCCATGATCTTCATGTTCGGTCGACCGTCCTCGCGACGTTCCTCCAGGCGGTGTGCGGGGTTGGGTCGTCGGAGAAGCGGGTGCCCGAGTTTGCCTACAGCGCCAACGATGCGTGCGCGTCCGCTCTGTTGCGCGCGTATTTCGAAGGCGATGGGAACGTTTCCGTCGCGCGCGGAGCGATTCGCGTGAGTTCGAACTCGAAAGAGTTGGTCGACGGAATCGCCCTCCTGCTTTGCCGATTCGGAATTCTCTCGAGCAAGGGCGTGACGGGAAGCCAGCATACACTCTGGATCCCGCGAAGGTACGCGGCCCGGTTCCGCGACGAAATCGGCTTCGAGTCCGTGGAGAAGGTGAAGCTCCTTCAGGAGCTCTGTTCCCATCCGAGTGCCGCGTACACGTACGATGCGCTGGACATCGTTGCGGGACAAGGGGAAATCCTGCGCGACCTGGCGGTGAAACTCAAGATTCCCACGCGACACGTAAACAACTTTACACGACGCCAGCGGATCGGGCGAGCGACACTGGCGCGCTACATGCTCCGGTTCGAAGCGCGCGCCCGAGAGCTAGGGGTCGTCATCGACAAGGAGATGCTCCGTTTGCAAGCCTTTGTCGATGAGGACGTCACATGGGACGAGGTCCTGGAGGTCGAAGAGCTTTCACCCCCCGACGGGCCCGTCTACGACTTGTCTGTGCCCGGCCTCGAGACGTTCACGACTGCGGAAGGGATTGTCACGCACAACACAATGCGTACGTTCCACTACGCGGGTGTCGCCGAAATGAACGTGACGCTCGGACTCCCGCGTCTCATTGAGATCGTCGACGCGCGACGGGTGCCGTCCACACCGATCATGGAGATCCACATCAAGGAGGGGACGAGGGAACTCGACAAGATGCGGAAGATCGCGCAAGAGATCGAGATGACAAACCTCGAGGACATCACGGACATCGAGACGGACCTCGTGAACATGCAAGTGCTGATCTTCCCGGACGATCACCGGATGAAGGCACGGGGGGTGACGCACTCCGAGCTCGAGGAAAAGCTCCGGAAGTTCGCGACCCCGAAGGAGCTGAAGCGGACCGTGGGGACGGCGACGAAGGTCGTGAAGGGCTTCGTCGTCGAGGCCGGGGAGGCGTCCTTCAAGAAGCTCCAGCGCATCCTCGAGCAGATGAAGGGCACCCGGATCAAGGGAATCGATGGCATTCGTCGCGCGATCATCCGGAGACGGGGAGAACGGTATGTGCTTTACACAGAAGGCTCGAACCTCGCGAAGGTCCTCGAGCTGCCGTACGCGGACCCGTCGCAGACGACGACGAACTCAATCCAAGAAATCTATGACGTCCTCGGAGTGGAGGCGGCGCGCAACTCGATTATCAAGGAGGCGTACGACACCCTGCAGGAACAGGGGCTCACCGTGGACATCCGCCACATCATGCTCGTGTCGGACATGATGACGAACGACGGGGACGTCAAGGCGATTGGTCGCCACGGGATCTCGGGGCGGAAGTCCAGCGTCCTGGCCCGGGCCGCGTTCGAGATCACCGCGCACCACCTCCTTCATGCGGCGATCACCGGAGAGGTGGACGCCCTCGACGGCGTGGCGGAGAACGTGATTGTGGGGCAGCCGGTCACCCTGGGAACAGGGGCCGTGAACCTCGTCTACCAGCCGCCGAAGCTGGCGAAGCCCGAGGCGTCGAAGTGATCGACGAGGCCCGCGCGCTCAAGGTCGCCGTGGACACCGGGAAGGTCATCTTCGGCATCCGCCGCACGAAGATGGCGGCGAACGAAAAGAAAGCACGACTCCTCGTCGTCGCGTCGAACTGTCCGGACGTCGAGTTGAAGTCCTTTCGGGGGGTCAAGGTCCACGCGTTCCGAGGGACGAACGCGGAGCTCGGCGCCGCGTGCGGAGTGCCCTTTTCCGTCTCCGCGCTCGCCGTGCTCGACCCGGGCGAGTCGAACATCCTGTCCCTTTAGGGCTCCTGAATGGCTGAAGTCACGTTCACCGGCGACACCCTGCGATACGCGTCCCTGTTCCAGGATGTGACCCGGACGACGGTCGTGGATTGCCTCGACACGCCGGACCGCATCGTGTACGTCGTGCAGAGGGGAGACATCGGCCGAGCGATCGGCAAGAAAGGAGAGAATGTGGCCAAGCTCCGCCGCCTGATGAACCGGGATCTGCTTGTCGTCGAGTTCGCGGAGGACGCGGAGACGTTCATCGCGAACGTGTTCCGGAACTACAAGGTCAAGAAGGTGGAGATCGAGCAACGCGGAGACGTTACCCACGCGACGGTGACCGTGGACGCGTCCCTGAAGGGGAAGGCGATCGGCCGGGAGGGAAAGAACCTGCGGATCGCCCGCGACCTGATCGCGCGGCATTTTCCCATCGAAAGCGTGAGCGTCGCGTGAGAGGGCGGGTCCCCCGCGGAACCTTTAACCACGCGCGCCGGAATTGTGGCTCCGCCCGCGCTCCACGGTGAGGGCGAATTTCGACGCACGGACCACGCGCGAATGAGCCTCGGCGACGCATTCCAGGGATGGGAGCTCGTCCACTTCGCGAGCAAGGCGAAGCGGCACGACGTGCTCGATAACGAGCGACGCCTAGCCTTGTACGAGGCGGGCCGCCTCCGGATGCGGGGAGAGGCCCCGGACGTTGCATCAGCCGCGCGACTGGAGGACCTTCTGGAAGCCCTCGTGGCATCGAATCTCGGAGAGGCGGACTGCGACCGGGGAGACTGCGAGGCGTGCGGGCGACTCGCCGTCCTCGAGTCGGAACGCCCGGCTTCGCCCCCACAGGTCGGGCCTGAGCGGCCGCCCCCGCCACCCACCACGGGCGCGGAGCCAGAGGTCCTCCCGTCTTTTATCTACACGCCCTCGCGGATCCCTGGCCTTCGGTTCTCCCCTCGCAATTCAGAAGTCCTCGCAAAGGTCCGAGACGGAATTATCGAGGATGCCGCGGATTGGGTGTTGCACTACCAAGCCCTCCTCCTCGACGCCCAGTCTGGTTTCGACCGGCTGCTCTGCATTCCCCTGATGCGGGGCGTCCGGCACTATAAGTATCAAGTCGACACCGCCCTAAAGGTCCTCCGCGAGATGCGCGGGCGGGCGATCCTCGCCGACGAGGTCGGACTCGGCAAGACGATCGAGGCGGGGATGGTCCTCAAGGAGCTCATCGTTCGCGGGCTCGCGAGGAAAGTCCTGATCCTCACGCCCGCATCTCTCGTTACCCAATGGAGGGAGGAGATGGACGTCAAGTTCGGGCTGGCGTTCGAGATCATGGACGAGTTCGAGGACTGGGCCCGTCACGAGTTCGTGATCTCCTCGATCGACACTGCGAAGCGGGGGGTCCACAAGGAGGAAATCCAGCGCCTCTCGTACGATGTCGTGATCGTGGATGAGGCGCACAAGCTGAAGAACCGGGCCACGCAGAACTGGAAGCTCATCGCCTCCATCCGCAAGAAATACATGCTCCTCCTGACAGCGACTCCCGTGCAGAACGACCTCGAGGAGCTCTTCAACCTGGTAACCCTCCTCCGGCCGGGCCAGCTGAGCTCGTACGGCGGGTTCAAACATCGCTTCGTGCGCCGCGGCGATCGTCGAACCCCCTCGAACCCCAGGGAGTTGAGACGGCTCCTGAAGGAAGTGATGATCCGGAACCGGCGGAGTTCGGTTCTCGTCTTGCCCCCCCGGCGTGTCTTCTCCGCGGACATCGTCCTCTCCCGCGCGGAGCGGAGGCTGTACGAGGACGTCACGGACTTCGTGCGCGACCGCTACCCCGCATACGGGAGGAGGTCGACGAGCGTGAACAAATTATCCCTGATCATCCTCCAGAAGGAGTTGGGGAGCAGCACGTTCGCCGCCGCGGAGACTCTCCGGAAGATGAAAGAGAGCCCCAACTTCCCGCTCGAGGACCGCCTCGTCCTCGCAGAGCTCCACGAACGTGCGGCGGCGGTGGCAGAGAACGAAAAGGCCCGGCGTCTCCGCCAGCTCCTTGGCCGAATCGACGACAAGGCAATCGTCTTCACCCAATATCTGCGCACCCTCCAGCACCTCAATGCCGTCCTTGGGGCGGACGGACACACGGTGTCCGTCTTCCACGGCGGAATGCCCCCGTGGGACAAGGATGAGAGCGTGCGCTCGTTCCGGGAAACGAACCGCGTCTTCCTCAGCACGGAAGCGGGCGGGGAGGGGCGGAACCTTCAGTTCTGCAACACCGTTATCAATTTCGACCTCCCGTGGAACCCGCTCAAGATCGAGCAGCGAATCGGACGGGTCCACCGCCTCGGGCAAACGCGGGAGGTCCATATCGTGAACCTCTGGGCGAAGGACACGATTGAAGAGTACGTCATCGACTTGCTCGACAAGAAGATCAACATGTTCCAGCTGGTTGTCGGCGAGCTCGACCTCGTCCTGGGCCGGGCGGAGGAAGAGAGAACCTTCGAGGAGGTCCTCATGGATATTTGGACCGTGAAGGACATCGCACGACGTCGGGAGGAGCTCCAGCGATACGGGGAGCGCCTACTCGCGGCGAAGGGACAGTACGAATCGATGAAGTCGTATCAAGATAACCTCCTGGGGCCTGAACTGGCGGCGGAGGCGAGTCCGTGATTTCGCCGACCTCGGTGGAGGGGTTCGTCCGGCGTTACTTCGAACGACGATCCGCCCCACTTCAGGAGGAGGAGACCGGCGTCTACCGCGCGATCCTCCCCGGGTCCTTGCTCCCCGCATTCGCGGGGGCGGCCTCCGTCCGTGTCGCCTTTCTCCCCGAACGCATGCCACCTGGCGGTGGGGTCGAACTCGCGGTGGTCGGGAGTTATCTCCTCGACCGCATCGTCGAGGACGCGACGGGAGCGGGATCGCACAGCGTCGCGCGCCTCTCTTTGGGCGACGTGTCCCCCCGAGAAGTCCTCGAGAAATCCATCCGGCCAAGAAACGCCAAGCTCTCTTTGGAGAGCGCGACGACCGAGTCCGTCCCTCATATCCTGTTCAACTTCACGGTCCGCCTCACCACGGACGAGCGGGTGGAGCGCGTGGAGTCGGTGCTCATCGACCTCCGGACGAGCGCGGAGCGTCGAGCCTCCCCTGTTCTATTTGAGGAGGGGGCGAGCCTTACGGAGGAACGCGCCCCCGACTGGACCGGAATCGAGGAGGCGTACCGGAGGGCGTGCGGGCTCCTTGAAGGGCGAATCGAAGCCGCCGTCATCGGGTTTCGGGACCAGGCCGAGAACCTCCGCAAGGCCGAGGTCGAACGCATCACCAAATACTTCAACGACTCAGTCACAGAGGCGCTTCATTCCAAGTTGACAGACGGGGCGGCGGAAGCCCAGGCCCTAGAGGTCGAACGCGACCGCCGCCTGGCCGAGGCGGAGGAGAAGTACCGCTTCGTGGGTGAGGTGGAACTGTGCAACGTCCGGACCGTCCACCTTGACGTGACGAGGGCGGAGGCCAGTCTGTCGCACCGGGGGGCCCGGCGTACCGTGAGCGTGGAGTTCGACTGCTCAGATCCGGTGGCCCATCACCTCGTTTGCGACGAGTGCGGGATTCCTACGGAGTCGCCTGTTCTGTGCTTCGGCGGTCATCTTGTGGACCCCGCCTGCTCGCAGGGATGCGCGTTCTGCGACCGCGTGCATTGCCGGACCTGTATCGCGAAAGGAATGATCGCTCCGTGCGCGGAGTGCGCGCGGCCGATATGCATCGATCATCTCGAAGTGTGTGCGCTGAGCCGGCGGGGGTACTGTCCGGACCACATCCACACGTGCGCGATATGCGGGCGGACGGTCGGCCCCAACTATATCGCGAGATGCGTCAGCTGCGAGCAGCCGTACTGCGTGGTCTGCGTGGCCCCGCCAACGGATCGATGCGCAACATGCCGGGCCCTACAGGGAGCCACCACACAGGACCGTGCGGTTGCCGCGGTGCGGAGGTCGGACCCCGGCCTTGCGAAGATCACGAACTGGCGGCGAGCGTCAAACCCCCGGGTCACCGTCCTCGTAGGGAAGGGGCTCGTGTGGAACCATCTCCTCGTCATGGACGCCCGTGGCGCTGTGGTCGTGCGGAAGAAGGTCCTTGGCCGCTAGGGGAGCGGTGTCCGCTCGACCTCGAGCCCGTCCGCTGTCGGGTACTCCTCGACGAGGTAGGAGGGGCGCCCGAGATGGGGTGCGAGCTCTTCAAGAATCCACGGCGCGATCTCGATCCTCTTCCGAGGCCGATCCAGGCCCATCAGGCGAACCGGGACGCGGTGCCTCCCCGAGAGCTCCTGCATCAGGTCGTCGAGGCCTTCACCCTCGATGATGCCCTTCACCAGTGTGCCATCCCGGGTGACGACCTCCCATGGTTGGGAGACGTTCTCCGCCCGCCGCTGAATCCGCGCCCGAAGCTGCCACGCGTCCTTGTACCCGCTCGTGCAGTAGTGGACCGTGATCCGCCACGGCTGCCCCAGGATTTCGAGCGCGGCCTCGTCAGAGCCCTTCACCCCGTACGACAGCTCGTGCTTCATCTCGTAGCCGCGGCTGAACATTCGGGCATAGTTCGCGTCCGAGAACTCGAGCTCGTTGAGATTCACAAACGAGAGCCCCTCCGCCTCGGCCCAATGGATAAGCTGGAGTAGGTCGCCCTTCCGCTCGGGGAGGAGAGGGACCTCCAGGCCCACGGTGAGGCCAAGGTTGCGGGCGACTCGGGAGCCCGCCACATAGGATGAGGCGCCCACGCGGGACCAAAGTCCCGGAGGAACGTGGAAGCGAAGCTCGTCGAGGCCTGCGTCGGCGAGCATCCGGATCTTGTCAACATCCGCGGTCATCGTGTAGAGGTGGGTATGGAACGCGGGGCCGAACTCCCCCTTCAGGAGGCGGATGTAATGACACGTACGGTCCAGCGCGTCAAGGGGGTCCCCGCCGGTGATCCCCGCGCCCATCGCCCGAATCGCCCGGGCCTCCTCTAGGACGTCCGCATCCGATGTGACGCGCTTTTCATCCGCGAATACGACATCCTGGTACATCTTCTCGTCGGACACCGGACAGTAGACGCAATGAAAACCGCACAGGCCCGTAACGAAGAGGACCATCTTCGCGCCCTCCTGGCACTGCCGGCAGCCGACGGGCAGCCTGCCCCGCACGGCCCCTCCGCAAGGGCGTTCCGCGAGCTTCACGAACCGGGTCCAACCGAGGGCGGGAGATAAAGATTCCCCGGGCGCTGAGGTTGGGTATCCGTGGGAGTTCCCGCACAAGGAAATTACAGGCAGACCGAACTGAACCGTTAAGCCCAAATACGTAGAGGTGCCATCGGTGGGGCAAGGAGGGAGACACGTGTCGAAAGACATGGGCTCTCGGCGAGCATCGGTCATCCTGTTCGGACTGTGTCTGATTGCTGCTAGCGCGATCGCGGGCGTTGCCGTGTATCGATATATGTTCTGGGGAAACCAACTGCCCAACGGGTTCGCAATCAATGCCGTGGATCTCGACGGCGAGGGATCCGCGGAATACCTCATCGCGAAGGCCGTCGTGGACCTACCCGAATCGGGTGACTATACCGCGGTCGCGCTGCTCGTCGATCCGTCTACGGGTGCGGCCGTCGCGACGACGACGGGTCGCGTCGAGATGGACCGGGGGCAGGATATCTTCGGGACCGGGTTCTGGACCCCGGAAATTCGCAAGGCCCAGGTCAGCGGCCCCTACGAGGTGCGGCTGACGTTCATCCGCGAGCAGAGCGACAGCATGTTCGAGCGCCCTGCGAATCCCGACATGGTGGGCCGGGTGTACCAGTGGACGTTCTCCACGCCTGCGTACGACTGGCGGTCCTTCCAAGAGCAACCAGCGGCCCTCACGATCGCGGGGCCCGCGGTGTCGACGACGCAAGACTTTGACGGTGACGGACTCGCCGATGCGTTCGCAATCACTGTCCCCGTCAACGTCAACAAGGATGGAGTCTACGTAATTCACGCGGATAGTGACGCGCTCTTCCTCCCGGGCGTGACCGACCGATTCCTTGCTCGGGACGGGCCCGAGTTGGGGGCTCCGCAGTTCGTTCCGATGGCCTCCGGCCCTCAGACCGTCGAGATCGGTGTGCCACCTGAGCAACTGTACCTCAGCGGAATCGACGGCCCCTTGGATGTCCATATCACAATCTCGAGCGGTACGGAAACCGTCACCACCCATCCGTGTTGCGGGACGGTGAACCCGAGCTTTTCCGAGGATCCCGCGTTCGCTCCACCGCCGGAAGGCTCCGTGTTCGGCCTCCGGGCCCCATACGTGCTGCCCCCGACCCCGATCGGAGTCCGCGCTGAGGCCCACTTCTCGGGCGTCGTCCACTGGTTCGACTTCAAGAGACCCTGGATGCCAATCGAGTTCACCGGTGATGTGCAGGACTTCGGGACCGATATGGACGGTGACGGGATGTTCGACTACCTCACGGTCCAGGCCGGGGTCACCGTGCGGAACCCCGGAACCTACGACTTTTCCGGGACTCTCTACGCAGGGGGATCCGAGCCTAGCAACGAGGTCCTCGTGCGGAGCACTCCGGATCAGTCGAACGTCGTAACGACCGCGTGGACACGAATCCCGTTCAACGACTGGACGTACACGCAGGGTCCACAGACGGTCACTCTCAACTTCGCGGGCGCAGAGATTCTGGCAGCGCGTCTGAACGGTCCGTACGACGTGAAGCTGCGGATCGTGCCGGCAAACGTCGTGATCGATCCTGTCATCGCTCATACCACAGGGACGTACTCCACGTCCCAGTTCGAGGCCACGGGGGCGAAAGCCGCGAGACTCCCCTCCATTGCCGTCACCTCCTCGGAGCCCGGGGCGTTCGACATTCGGATGACATCCACGGACCTCGGCTCCGGATACATGACGATGATCCGGATCATCCATGCGAACGGTGTCGTCGCTCTGGACGTGACGGCACAGACAGGAGATCTTCTGATCCTGACATTCCGGACAGACACTGCCCGTGCCGCGGACTTCGCCGTCGCCACGTACCTCGTCGGTCCGTCGGGCGAGGGCGTGGACTACCTCGAGATCCCGCTAACCCGCTAGGGTCCTTGGGGACGCGACGGCGGGGCGCAACGTCCAGTTGCAATCGCTAGACCGGGCGCTTGCACTTCGCGCAGACGAGCCGACACTCCCGCTTACACTCGGTGCAAACGCCGTGGAGGAACCTCTCCTTCACGGGGGAATGGTGGCAGTCGCTGACGACGGAAACCATGTGACCGCAGTAGTCACACAGGTGTTGGACCGGCCTCTTGCCCGAGACGTACCTCTGGTAGGCCATGAGTCCCAATAGGATGAGAACAAGAACGCCGAGAATGGCACCGATGATGACGCACTGGAGGCTCCCGCCGGTCTCCTGGAGCGGCAGGAGGGGGAGGATGGGCACCGCCCATCAATCCCCGAAACTCTCTTAAATCTTGTCCGGTGGTTCCTCCCTCCAATACGCTATTTACCTGAGCGATTCCTTGCCATGGTCGTGCAGGGCCGAACGGCCGCGGCGACGCTCCGGGAGCTTGGGGTTCGCGCGAGCCGGCGCCTCGGGCAACACTTCCTGCTCGACGAGGGCGTGGCCCGTCGCCAGGTCGACATCGCCGACATCCAGAAGAGCGAGACGGTCGTCGAAATCGGGCCCGGGCTTGGCGTGCTGACGCGGCTTCTGGCGGCGCGAGCGAAACGAGTGATCGCAATCGAGAAGGACTCCCGCCTCGCGTCAATCCTGGAGACGATTGGAGATCGCGTGGAAATCGTCCGGGGCGACGCGCTGAAGGTCGAGTGGCCCGCGTTCGACGTGATGGTTGCCAACCTGCCGTACCAGATCTCTTCGCCAATCCTCTTCAGACTCCTTGACCAGCGGTTCGATCGGGCCGTGCTCATGCTGCAGCGGGAGTTTGTGGAACGAATGGTGGCGCGGCCCCGGACGAAGGACTACTCGCGCCTGACGGTGAACGTCGCTCATCGTGCGGCATGCGAAATGCTCGAAACGGTTCCGCGGTCCGCGTTCTTTCCGCAGCCGCGGGTGGAATCCGCGGTCGTCCGCCTCGCGAGCCGGCCACCGCCATATCGTGTAGTGGACGAGAAGACGTTCCGCGAATGCGTAGACGGCTGCTTCGGCCATCGGCGGAAGACGATCCGGAACGCGCTTGACCTCGAGTGGCGACGATTTGCACCCGACCGCGCGGGCTGGCGACAATCAATCCTCGAGCTCCCTTTCCTCGACCGGCGCGCCGACGCCCTCTCACCCGCGGAATTCGCGCATCTGTCCAATGCGATTGCGGTGGCGAAAGGTTAATTGCCGTTTCGCAACTAACGCCCTCCCCTCTCACGGGAGCTCCTATGGTCCGCAGGAAAGAGAAGTCCGAGCTGGATCAGGCGGAGATCAAGCTTGAAAGCCTGATCGAGAGGCGGGACGCTCTGAACGCGGAGGCCTCTGTATTCCGACAGGAGCGGGACCTCCTCAATAATCAGAAGATGGACCTCGCGGACGGGATGCGCAGCCTCAGGGCCGAGAGGAACCGGCTCGTCGACGAGATGCGGGCCCATCGCGACCGGAGGAACGAGTTCCAGAGAAAAGCTCGCGAGCTCGTGGACCTGAAGCGGCAGGTCCGGGGCCAGCTCCGGGGCTCCATCTCCGGGGAAGTCGACCGGCTGCGGAAGGAGATCAAGAGCCTGGAGATGCGCCAGCAAACGACAACCCTCGCGCTCAAAGAGGAGAACGCCCTCCTCGAGGACCTCCGGGAGAAGCTGAAGGATCTAAAGGGGCTCGAGCTTCTCAAAGGCGAGCAAGACAAGGTCGGGCGGGAGATAAAGGACCTTGACGCGTCGATCACCGACCTGTTCCGCACCGCAGACAGAGAGCACGACCTCGTCGTGAAGTTCAGCAACGAGGCGAAGGAGCGCCATGAGAAGATCGTGGAGCTCACCGCCCAGCTCGCCGCCCTTGCCACGGAGGCCGACAAGAAACACGAAGAGTTTCTGAAGATCCGGGCGCGGGCCGATGAATTCCATCAGAAAGCGACGGAGATGCGCGCGAAGGTCCTCACGATCGAGGACGCGCGTCGCTCGGAGATCCGCGAAGCACGGAACCTCCTTCGACAGCAGAACATCACGGTCCGCAAGGTGCTCCTTGACGAGAGAAAGCTGGACAAGGCCGCAGACGACGCGCTACAACTCCTGCTGAAGAAGGGGCGCGTGGAGATGAAGGGATGAAGGCGGTCATCCTCGCGGGCGGGGAGGGCACCCGGCTGAAGCCGCTGACGTTCCACCTGCCGAAGCCGCTGATCCCCATCGCGGGGCGGCCGTGCATCGATTTCGTGATCCGGTCCCTCATCGCCTCCGGGTTCCGGGAAATCGTGATCACGACCGCGTACCTCTCGGACCGCTTGATTCAATCGATCGGCGACGGCCTCGACTACAACGCGTCCATCCTCTACTCCTTCGAGGGCACCCCTGCGGGGACCGCGGGCGCGGTCCGCCGGGTCGCGAACTTTATTGGCGAGACCTTCGTCGTCGCGATGGGCGACGTGCTTGCGGACGTCGACTTCCGAGCCCTCTATGAATTCCACCGGGAGCGGGGAGGGGCGGCGACGATCGCCCTCACGCGCGTCACAGATCCCACTCAGTATGGAATCGCGGCTGTCGACGACCGTGGGAGGATTGTGAAGTTCCGCGAGAAACCGAAGCGTGACGAGGCGTTCTCCGACCTCGCGAATGCGGGGATCTACGTGCTCGAGCCGAAGGTCCTCGACTTCATACCGCCCGACCAGCCGTTCGACTTCGCCAAGGACGTCTTCCCGAGGCTGCTCGCCAAGGGGCTCCCTGTGTACGGGAAGGAGCTCGACGGGGTATGGATGGATATCGGCCGCCCACGGGACCTCTGGCGGGCGAGCATGGAGGTCGTGCGGCGGGAGGGGAAGCCCCTCTCTATCCACGGGGTGGCGACGGAAGGACCTCTGATCCTGCAGGAGGGTGCGGTCGTCGCCGCAGGAGCGACGCTGCGGGGCCCCGTGTTCCTCGCCGCGGGGTCACGGATCGCAAAGGGGTGTTCCGTGAGCAACGCGTGCATCTACGAGGGTACGACAATCGACGCCGACGCGAACATCACGAACAGCATCGTCCTGGAACAGAGCCGGATCGGAGCGAGGAGCGAGGTCGTGGACAGTGTGGTTGCCCGGAGCTGCACGATCGAGGAAGACGTGCGGCTCGTCTCGAGCCTCATCGGCGATGACATGACCGTCAAGGCGCACTCCCGCCTGGAGAACGCAACGGTGTCACCGCCCCAGGAGTAGTTGGTCATCGAAGCGGCGCGCGGTCGACGACGACGCGGCCCGCCTTGATCACCTTCTCGACGAGGTTGCCGGAGACGCGGTAGCCGAGGTGGCCGACCGAGTCCGCGTCGAGGACGAGGAGGTCCGCGGCCATCCCCGGTTCCAGGGTCCCAACTTCCCGTCCCTTGCCGATCGCGAAGGCGGCGTTGACCGTGGCGGCGGTGACCGCCTCTTCTGGATACATCCCGAGCCTGTGCGTCGCAAGGGCGACCGAGGCCTGCATCGATTCGTTCCACGACCCCGGGCTGAGGTCGGTCCCAAGGGCGACCGCTACGCCGGCGTTGATGATCTTCCGCGCGTCCACAAACGGCAGCCTCCCCGCAAGGGACGTTGCAGGGAGAAGGACGCCAATGACGCCCGCATCGGCCATCGCCCGGAGGCCTGCATCGCTCGAATGGATGAGGTGGTCGGCGGACGTCGCGCCGACCTCCGCAGCAAGAGCGGCACCTCCGGAATCCGAGAGCTCGTCCGCGTGGACCTTCGCATCGAGCCCCCGCGCCTTGGCGGCCGCGAAGACCCGCCGAGCCTGCTCGGGGGTGAACGAGCCCTCCTCGACCCAGGCGTCGCAGAATCGCGCCCCCGAGCGGGTCGCGATCGCCGGGATCATTTCGTTCGCCACAAGATCAGCGTACGCGTCCCCGCGTCCCTCGAACTCGGGGGGGACCGCGTGGGCTCCCAGGAATGTGGAGACGATCCCCATCGGGTGGCCGTTCGAAATCTCCTCAATGGCGAGGAGGATTTCCAGCTCGGACTCGGGCGTCAGGCCGTATCCGCTCTTGACCTCCGCGGTCGTCGTCCCGAAGCGGAGCATTCCGTCGAGGCGCTTCCGCGTCGCTGCAATGAGCGCCTCCCGCGGCGCGGCCCGCGTGTCCCGGACGGTGCTCAGGATCCCCCCGCCCCGCGCGGCAATCTCCTTGTATGAGAGGCCTTCCGCCTTCCAGGGGAGCTCGTGATGGCGGGAACCCGCGAACGCGGCGTGGGTATGGGCGTCGACGAGCCCAGGCATCACGACCTTCCCCGTGGCATCGATCACCTCCCGCGTGCCTCCGCGGAGGCGGAGGACATCGCGGGTATCCCCGACCTCCTTCAAGCGTCCACCCTCGAGATACACGGCGCCATCAGGAACGATCCCCAGATCCTTCATCTCTTCCCGGCGACGGGCGCGAGCAAAGGGCCCCCGAAGGGTGACGAGTTCCGCAGCATGAACGACAAGGAGACCGGGTGTGACTTGCGTGGGGGGCGCGACCGTCTCCCCTCGAGGACGAAGGACCTTGTGAGGACGCCGGATCACGGAGCGGCCTCCAGGCCCTTCGACTCCGTGGCCACGACGAACGCCTTCCCGCCCGCCCTCTCGATCGCGGTCCGCACGGCCTCGGGGTCGTCCGTGAGCGCAAACATGCTGCCGCCACCCCCCGCTCCCGTAAGCTTCGCGCCGAAGGCGTGCGGGCGCGCGGCGGCAACGAATTTCTCGAGCAGAGGGTGGCCGACCCCAAGGAGATTGAGCAGTTCATGATCCCGGTCCATCAGTTCCCCCGCGCGCACGAAGTCCCCCCGCTCGAAGGCCCGGAGTCCGTCGATCGTAATCTCGCCGATTTCCCGAATCGCGTCCGCCGCCCTCGGGTCTCGCTCGACCCGGTCCTTCACCGCCGCAACCAAGGGCCCAGTCGGGGCTGCGATTCCGGTGTTGCCGACGACGAGGTTCGTAGTCGGGAGGGATGCGTGATGGAGAAGCCAGCGTCGGTCGCCCTTTTCAATCGCCCACAGAACGTCCTCGCCCTCCTGCCGGCGGACAACGACCGCCGATCCATGGCATGACGTGCTCGTGTCAATCGGGCTCGCCCGGCCCTGCACGCTCTGTTCGACCTCGAACGCATCCTTCGCGAGGGCGCCGATATCGATCCGACCCTTTAGGGCGGCCAGGGCCCCCAGGGTCGCGACGGTCACGGCCGCGGAAGATCCGAGGCCGCAGCCAAGAGGGATCATCGAACGAATTTCAATCCACAGTGGCGGGCCATCCCAGGTGTTCTCGACCGCGCGCCGGACGTATGCGTACTTCGAGTCTTGCAGGGAGGCGCCGTCGACCAGCCATTCGTCATGCAATCGCGCGTACACTTCCGTCCGCAGGTCGATCGCGGTCGCGAGGGCGGGCTCGCCGAAGACGACGGCGTGCTCCCCGTACAAGATGAGTTTCCCGGGCGCCGAGGCCCTCGCCACGCCGCGCGAATTCCGAGGGGCGGATATTAAGAGTTCGGAGCGGACGGACCCCTCTCCCCGGGCCTGGTCCAGCTCCCTGTCTAGGCGACCTCGAGACCGCCACGGGAGGCTTTCGAACCGTCCTGGTACCTTCCAAGCTCACCCTTCGATCGAGGCTGAATCTTTTGGAGGGCCCGGTCGAAGTGCTCCTTCCTCAGAACGATTTTCTTGACGTACTTGTCCTCGGAGGGCGCGCCTGATCCGAGGAAGTCGCGGATCGCGAGCATCGCGGCCTCGTTGCAGACGGCGGCGATTTCGGCTCCCGTGTAGCCGTCGGTGCGGGCGGATAGCTCGTCGACGATCACGTCTGCGGCAAGAGGTTTCCCCTTTGTGTGAATGGCGAAGATCGCTTTCCGCGCCTCCGGGTCGGGCGGCGGGATGTACACGAGCCGGTCAAACCGCCCGGGCCTGAGGAGAGCAGGGTCCACGAGGTCGGGCCGGTTCGTGGCGCCGATGATCGTGACGTTGTGCAGCTCCTCGAGCCCGTCCATTTCCGTCAGAAGCTGCGAGATCACCCTCTCGGTGACCTGGCTGTCCGCACCGACTCCCCGCTGCGGAGTAATCGCGTCGATCTCGTCGAAGAAGATCACGCAGGGGGCCGCGGCCTTGGCCTTTCGGAACGTCTCCCGGACCGCGCGCTCGCTCTCCCCGACCCACTTGCTGAGGAACTCCGGTCCTTTCACGGAGATGAAGTTCGACTCGCTTTCCGCGGCGACCGCCTTCGCCAATAGCGTCTTCCCCGTGCCCGGCGGGCCGTAGAGCAGGACGCCCTTGGGCGCCTTCGCGCCCGCTTGCTCGAACAGCTTCGCGTGCTTCAGAGGCCACTCCACCGCCTCGCGGAGCTCCTGCTTCGCTGGTTCGAGGCCCCCGATGTCGCTCCACCGGACATCCGGACGCTCGATGAGGACCTCGCGGAGGGTGGAAGGCTCCATCTCCCGGAACGCTCGGAGGAAGTCCTCCCGCGTCACCTCGAGCTTGCGGAGGACCTCGATGGGGATCTCGTCCACCTCAAGGTCGATGTCCGGTAGGGTCCGGCGGAGGGCCCGCATCGCGGCCTCCTTCACGAGGGCCTCGAGGTCCGCGCCAACGTATCCGTGCGTGATGTCCGCCAGGGCCTTCAGGTCGACCCCCTTCGCGAGGGGCACGTCTCGGGCGTGGATCTGGAGAATCTCGAGACGGCCGTCCCGATCGGGAATCCCAATCTCGATTTCTCGGTCGAACCGACCGGGGCGCCGGATCGCGGGGTCTAGGGAGTTCGGGCGGTTCGTCGCGCCGATCACGACGACCTTCCCTCGGGCCGCGAGGCCGTCCATCAGCGCGAGGAGCTGCGCGACGACCCTTCGCTCGACCTCGCCCGTGACCTCGTCCCGCTTCGGGGCGATCGAGTCGATTTCGTCGATGAAGATGATGGCAGGGGCGTTCTCTTCCGCTTGCTTGAAGATGTCCCGGAGGTTCTCCTCGCTCTGCCCGTAGAACTTCGACATGATCTCTGGGCCGCTGATCGAGTGGAAGTTCGCGTTCGTCTCCGAGGCCACCGCTTTGGCGAGAAGTGTCTTCCCCGTTCCGGGCGGACCGTGAAGGAGGACGCCTTTCGGGGCCTCGACCCCGAGCCGCTCAAAGAGCTCCGGATGGCGAAGAGGCAACTCGATCATCTCTCGGACCTTCGCGACCTCGTCGCGCAGCCCTCCGATGTCCTCGTAGTTGACCCGCGGAACCTTCGTCTCCACTTCCTTTGAGGGCTTCTCCGCAACCTTGATCTTCGTCGCCGTTGAGACCTCGACCGCCTCCGCAGTGGGGGAGAAGGATTGAACCACGAAATCGAAACGACGACCCATCACAGGAACGGAGACGACGTCCCCTCGGGTCACGACGCGGCCGTCAAGGGCCTGAGCGAGATACTCCTCGCCCCCCATGATTCGGATCGGTTCCGTCGGGGCCAGAGTGACCTTCGACGCGACCTTCGTCGCCACCGCTCGAACACCGACCTTCTCGTCGAGGCCGATTTGGGCGTTCCGTCGTTGGTACCCGTCCAGGCGGACAACGCCCCGGTTTGTGTCCTCTGGAAGACCGGCGGCAAGAATCCCCGCGGTCTTCTTCCGCCCCTCGACAATCACCGGGTCCCCCTCGTGAAGTCGCAGCGGCGACATCACCTCGGGATCGATCCGAATGACTCCTCGCCCTACATCCTGGGACTTTGCTTCCAGGACCCTCAGGAACTTGTCATCGTCGCGCATGGTCTCATCTCACAGCGGTGTGGATACGGAAAGGAAATGGGAAAGGGGTGAAGGTCTACTCGACCTTCACAGTGATGGACTTCGAGGCCGGGGTCTGCTCTTGCTTCGGGAGTCGGACCTCCACGGTGCCGTCCTTCATCGTCGCGACGACCTTCTCCGGCACGACCTCTTCGGGCAACGGGAGACTCCGGTAGAAGGCGCTGTAGTTCCGCTCGCGGAAGACGTACGTCTCGTCCTTCGTTTCCTGCTCACCGCGCCTCTCCGCGCGGATCTCCAGGCTCTTCGGCGTCGCTCGGATCTCCACGTCGTCCTTCGATACCCCAGGGATCTCCGCTGTGACGAGGAATTCGACGCCCTTGTCTTGCACGTCGATCGTAGGCTCCCGCACGGCCTCGCCGTTGCCTAGGGAGGTTCTGGACCTCGGCCAGTCAGCCCAGCGCTCATCGAAGTCCCGCCGGAGGTCGTCGAACCATCGGTCCACTTCGCGGAACCAAGCGAACGGGCTGTCGTCGATTCCCTTGCGCGCCATCCCCTTGTTCTCCTGTGGCGTGATGCCGGTTTCCTTGTTCTTTCGCATCATCCTAGTCACCCCAACTAGGTAACTTGTTGTTGTATAGTAATAGATACTATCCCGTACTTAAGTCTTCGCTTTTCCGCGTGCGTGACGCGAGAGTTAATGGAGCGCGGGGACGATGTCTGCCCTGTGCCGGAGAGCGGCGACCTTCCGCCTGTAAGCGAGATTACCATCGACACGTCCTGCCCCGCGTGCGGGGCGCCTGGTCTGCGGATGCGTTCCCTGGCGCTCGAAATCCCATACTTTGGAGGGGCCTTGCAAACGACGATTCTCTGCGGGGCGTGCGGGTTTCGCCACGCCGATGTCCTCCTCACCAACGAGGGCCCACCGACCCGCCACCGACTTCGCGTGCGGGGATCTTCCGACCTCAACGCGAGGGTCGTCCGATCAAGTTCGTGCACGGTTCGGGTTCCTGAACTCGGAGCCGTCATGGAGCCGAGCATGCGGAGCGAGTCGTTCATCTCCAACGCCGAGGGGGTCCTCCGCCGGTTCCGCGGGGTTTTCGAGTTCCTCGCCCGCAACGGCGACTCAGAGGCCCGTCGCCGCGCCGCCCGAAAGTCCCTCGGTGTACTGGAAAGGATGATCGACGGTCGCGAGCCCTTCACCCTCGTTCTCGAGGATCCTTCCGGGAACAGCGCGATCCTCCATGAGGCGGCGGAGGTCCGCACCCTCTCCGAGCGCGAGGCCCGGAGGCTGAAGCAAAACTCGTTCACGATGGACTTGCGCCCGGACGCGTCTCGAGCTCGCGCTTCACGGTAATCGGGATCACCCCGCGGGTAAACTCCATCGTCGCAATGTCGATCGGATCGACAATCCGGTTCGGCAGTTCAATCAGGATCGGTGCTCCCATTGAAATCTGCAGCGCCCGTGCGCCGATGATGCGCGCCTCTTCGAAGCGGGTATACTTCATCCGTCACTCCTCCTATGCTAGTGCGAACTCTCGCTCGATGCGTCGCAGGATGTCCGCAACGACCTTCTCCCTGAGGTTCAACGCTTCGGCGATCCGGTCTAGGGTCGGACCGCCTTCCTCAAGGAAGTAGTACAGGACCTGGCGCTCGTCGTAGCTACCAATCACGTCCTCGACGGTGCCCTGTGCCTCCCGCATCGTGGAGTCCTTCAGCTTCAGGAGGTACGATCGCCGTTCCTCCAGGCCGAGAATCTCTCGGTTCAGCCGACGGATCGCATCCGCGACGAGCCTCACCCGCCGGCGAGGGTCCGGTTCCTGCCGCGCCCCCTGCAACGCGTCCTCTGCCCATCCGTACTCCGGCACCTTCGAGGAGAGCTCTTGGAGGGGCCGCATCATTGCGTGGAACAAGCTCGGTCCCATGTCGATCTGTACGCTGTAGTATTGCTTCGCACGATAGGCGCGTCGGTTCGGCCCACCGAGGTCGCTCTTCTCCTCCGCCGACATGACGAGCCCGCACGCTTCCAACGCGCGGAGGTGCTTCACGACCGCCTGTTGGCTCACGCCGAGCTCCTTCGACAGCTGGAGGGGATAGTGGCTCTCTCGCGCGAGGCGCTCGAGGATCTTCCGGCGCGTTGGATTCTCGACTGCGCGAAGCAACGCGTCGAGAGTCGTCTCCCCCATGTTGGACCACTCATGGCCCTTTGCTTTGCGACCCGCCGTCAATTAGTGAACCTCAGGTTAACAACCGCGTCTGCATTCGCGACCTACGATTTAACTCTTCGCGGCGGGCACACCTTCCCTCAAGCGGATCCGCTTCGAGCCACACTTCGGACAGCTCTCCAGGGGGCGCACAGATGCGAACGTACCGCATTTCGAAGGACCGCGGCACACTACCTCATAGAGCGCAGCCCGGACCGGCCCGGAGGTCACGAGTGGGGCATCTACCGGAGCGGCGTAAGAAACTTTGGGGCCGTCGCTGACCTAGGGCAGTTTCGTCCTCGATTATCTCCGCTGAAATTTGGCCGAGAAGGGTCATAACCCCCGTCCTGCAACATCGATAGAGTATCTCGAGTGAAAGTCTAGGCGCCGTAGACGGGGATTCTCATGGACGAAAAGATGTTCTCAAAGGCTGTAGCCCTCCTCTCCGGAGAACATAGCCTCGCAATCTTGCGATCCGTCGCGTCCGGGGAGTGGCGCATCGCCTCGGACGTCTCCCGGCTCCTCGGCATCCACACGACCACCGCCTCGAAGTTCCTAACGGGCCTTCACGCCCTCGGGTTCCTCGAGCGACGCGTGCGAAAATCCCGGACGCGGAGCGCGTTCGAGTATCGCCTCTCCTCGCCACGCCTCGCCCTCAACCTCGAGTTCTCACCCGGGCCCGCTCCCGTGAGCGAGGCGAAGGACTTCTACCTCGACTACGTCTCGAAGGTACTCGACAAGGCGCGGCGCCTCGGATGGCCGGGCATTGCCGAAAAACTTGAGGCACGCCTGGAGAAGAACCGGGGCGGGCTGAAAGAGCACCTCTTCACTCGGATTGCGGACGGGGGCGTGGCGGGGGGAATGGACGACCTCCGCGCCCTCTTCCAGCAGATCCACCGGGAGTTCCTCGAGATCACCTCGGAGTCGATGGGGCGGCCAACGGCCCGTCGGCTGCTCTCGGGCGCCGCTGATGAGGCCCGGAGGGGACACGCGGACATCGTTGACCGGTACGGCCTTCGCAAGGTTCTGGAGGCCTGAGGTGGACGAACGTCTCGCAACGGGAGTCGAGGGGTTCGACAGCCTCGTGCAGGGCGGCTTTCCGGAAGGGACGGTGAACCTCGTCGGAGGACCGGCGGGGAGCGGGAAGAGTTTGTTCTGCCTCCACTTCTGCCACTACGGGGCGCGCTTCCGCGACGAGCCGTCGATGTACGTCGCCTTGGAGGAAACGAAGGCGAGCCTCTCGCGGGTCCTGCGGACGTTCGGGATGAACGCGGAGAACCTCGAACGGACCGGCCGATTCCTCATGATCGACCTCGGTGAACTGCGGGTCTCGGGGCCGGAGGGCTCCCCCATCGGCTTCCGGGAGCTGCAAGAGTTCCTGGCCCCGTCCCTGAAGAGCGCCCGTGCCAAGCGGCTTGTCATTGATTCGCTGTCCGCGATCGGCCTTCACTATCCAACGCCGGGGGAGTTCCGGGAACGGCTGTTCGCCTTCTCCCGGTTCCTCAGGGACCAAGACGTCACGACCCTCTTGATTGCAGAGTCGGCGGACAGCTCCGGCTTCGCGGCCCATGGGGTCGAGGAGTTCATCGCCGATTCGTTCGTCCATCTGGGCCTCGAGGAGGTCAAGGGCGAGCTTCGCCGAACCCTCACTGTCCGCAAGATGCGCTTCACGAAGCACGACACGACGAAACACCCGATGTACATCACGGAGACCGGGCTCGTCGTCGCGGCGGACGAAAAGGTGGTCTAGGTGCGCGTCCGCACCGGCGTCGAGGGCTTTGACCCTATCGTGGGGGGCGGGGTGCCGGAGGGCGCGAGCGTCGTCGTCCAAGGGCCCGCGGGGAGCGAGAAGGAGACGTTCGGCCTCCAGTTCCTCGCGGAGGGGCTCCGGTCCGGAGAGGCCGTCGTCATCGTGATCTCCTCGACGTCGCCCGAACAGTACCTCGAGTCCCTTTCGAGGCTCCGCGTCCCCGTCAAGGAGGCGATCGAGGGGAACCGACTGAAGGTCGTCGACTGGCACTCCTATCAGGAGGAAAACGTCACGGGCGTGGAGGAACGCGGCCACGTCTACCGCTGCTCCGTCGATCTCACGAATGTCGGAATCGCGATCAGTCGTGCCCTCGGCAAGCTCGCCGTCGGAGTGCCGAGGCGTGCGGTCCTCGAGATCCTGTCCCCGGGCCTCCAAGTGTTCGAGGTCGGGCAGGTGTACGCCTTCGCGAAGAGCACGAAGGCGAAGCTGTCCCGCCACAAGGTCACCGCGCTCTTCCTCCTCGAAAAGGAGATGCACGACGCGGCGACGGTCTCGAGCGTCTCCCAGCCGTTCGATGGCGTGATCGACATCGACCGCCACCGGGAGGGCGACGCGATCGTCCGGAAGATCGCCGTCCTGTCGATGAAGGACACCGCCCCGGACGAGAAGTTCCACGAGTTCGTCATGATCACCGGGCAGGGGATGGTGATTGGTCGAGCCGGCAAGGTGACCGTCCCCGAGCCGGCACCGGAGGAGCCCGCAAAGCCCCCCACCCGCGGGCGGGTCGTGCGGGCCGCACCGTCGGCGTCCGCGCCGGACGCCGCGACCCCTTCCAGCCGCGCGGCGATGATCCTCCGAATCGCTGAAGAGCGCATCCGCGTCGACCCGAAGGACGCGGACGCTCTGTTCGCGAAGGCTTCCGCTCTCGCCTCGATGGGGGACGAGCAAGGGGCGGTCAAGGTCCTCAACGCCCTGGCCGAGGTCAATGACATGTACCCCGGCCTATGGGTCCTCCGGACGAAACTGTTCTCGCGCCTGGGGGACGCCGATGGCGCGAAGGCCAACCGCAAGAAGGCGGAGGAAGTCGCCCAGCGCGAAGAGCGCAAAGCCCGCGGCGACATGGTCGCTTGCCCTCTGTGCGAGGGGCTCGCCCCCGTCGACGCGCTGGAGTGTCCGCATTGTGGGGCGGGCTTCATCGAGGAAGTCGGGCTCGCGGACGAGCTGGACTCCCTAGGGAAGGCGGCCATCCAGGACCGGGTCGGCGAGGAGCTGTCCGTCGAGCCGGAGACAGGAAACCGCGTCGAGCGGAAAGTCGCGGCGAAGCCCGTGGACCGCGTCGGCGAGCCGAAAGTCCCGGTTTCCACCGAGCCCGCTGGACGGCGGGGGATGACGAACGGGCTCGCCCGACAATCTCCCCGTGGAGGGATGGGCCGGACCAACGGACTCACGAACGGTCTCGGAGGTCGGACGAACGGAGTCGGCCGGACGAACGGCCTCCAAGGGGGAGGCCAGACGAACGGACTCACGAACGGCCTGGCGAGCCTGCGCCGTGGGATGACGAACGGCCTGACGAACGGCAACGGGTTCACGAATGGCCTCGGGGCGGGTCGGTTCCAGCGTGAGGCCGCGGTGACGAAGTGGAAGCTGTACGTGATCCCGCTCCTGTCCGTAGTCCTCCTGATGCTTCCCCTTCTTGGCCCAAGCGGGACGCTGACGGGCCGGTACCCGATCCGGATCGACGGCGATCCGGCGGACTGGAACCCCGCCGCGATCGCAGCCGAGGTGCGGAGTGTCGGGCCGAACCCGGACGTCGACATCGTCCGGTTCGGGATCACG
>VBML01000189.1 GCA_005878915.1 Methanobacteriota archaeon
AGACCGGTGGAGTATGTTGCTGAATCGGAGGAGGAAGCTCGGGAACGGCTCGTCCGCGCGGGGAGCCCTCCCTGGATGATCGAGAGCGCGCTCGCCCTCGCCGCCTATCAGCGAGCAGGTGGTCCCACGTCCGAGGTCTCGAGGGCTGTCGAGGAGCTCCTGAGTCGGCCGCCCCGAAGTCTCGCCCAGTTCGTCCAGGACCACGCGTCGGTGTTCCGGGGCGGGTAAGGGGCCTGCCCGAATTCGAAGGACGCCGCCGTAAAGGGCACGTCGGGGTTCAATTCCGCCCTGCGACCTTTACACGACTTCAGGCGGCTGCCAATCAGTAGAGCGGCTTGAGTTTATTGATCTGATCGATGCCCTCGTCCATCGGCTGAGCGGGGGTGATGTGAGTGCTGTTCCACTGGAGCAATCCGCTCTCGAGAAGAAAGTCCGAAAGGTTTTCGACCTTCTGGGTCTCCACGATCGCGACGATCCGGTGTTCGTTCGTGACATACGGTCCCGCCACGAATTTGAGTCCGAATTTCTTCGATAGCTTCGGCATTTCAGCGCCGAGAGTCGCGGTCATCTTCCGAATCGTGGAATTTGAGGACGGACACTGATCCGGCGAATGGGTCATTTCTAGCACAATTGTGGCCAACTTTCAACACCCCGCCGCGGGAGTGTCTCGCCACACTTAAGCTTCACGGGTCCGGAGGAGGTTCGTCCGGCAACGAACGCGTCCCTTCCGCCTTTGGCGGCGTGGACCGCGGGTCCTTCGCGGCTATGCGAGGTCACGTCGGCTCATGACCGCGAGTGCGATGAACCCCGCCCACAGGACGAGCGCGATCGTGGCGACCTCGTTGAGGCGGACCGTGTACAGGATGAGGGCGGGTTCGAAGGTAATCACGAGGCTAGCAGAGGAGAAGCCCACCGAACTCCGAATGCCCCATTCCGTCGACCGCCAATATATGAGCAAGCGGTTAAATAACCTAACGGCGATATACGCTCAGGAGCAAAACCATGATCGAGAAACTGACGCACGTGCCCATCGTTGTGAGCGACCAAGAGAAAGCCCTCAAGTTCTACACGGACGTGTTAGGGTTCGAGAAGCGCGCAGACTACCAGCAACCCGGCAACCCACGCTGGGTCACCGTTGGGCCGAAGGGACAGGACATCGAACTGATCCTCTTCGAGGGAAAGTACAATCTGGATCCCCGTGAGCCCCCGGAGGCAGGGAGCGGCGGCAACCACTGGGTTCTCAAGACGAACGACTGCCGCAAGGATTTCGAAACTCTGAGGGCCCGCGGGGTGAAGTTCAAGGACCCCGCGCCCGTCGAGGCAAGCTACGGGATCTCCGCGTACTTCACGGACCCGGACGGCAACCACCTCACGCTGCTCGAGTCGAAGCCCATGCCCTCGTGGAAGGCCTGAGGCGCTGAAATCCACGCCCCGAGACTCGCATGACCGGTACCACCGTCTTTTCGGCCATCGCGGACCCCACCCGTAGGGCCGTCCTCGACCTGCTCGCGCGGGGCCCCCGGAATGCGGGAGGCATCGTCCGGGAGTTCCCGCGCCTCACGCAGCCCGGCGTCTCACGGCACCTGAAGGTCCTCAGGGAGGCGAAACTCGTCCAGGTCACCGTTCGGGCCCAAGAACGCATCTACACAATCAACCCCGAGGGCCTCGCTGATCTCTACGAATGGGTCGCGAAGTATCAGGCGATGTGGCCCGACACCCTCGACGCCCTCGGACGCTATCTGGACGCCAGGGCGGCGGGTGACAAAGTCAAGAGGAAGAAGCGATGATGCGGCGATCCCCAAGGGGTGAAGCATCCTGACGCGAGCAACCAGCGGTGCGTTGAAGATGCATGAACAACAATCGGGACACGAAGACCACGGAGACCCGATCCGGGTGACGACATCCCACGCCTCGCGGGCTGGCACACTCGTGTTTGATGGCGACTACGCGACCCTCACATTTGAGCGGCGCATCGGGCACCCAATCCAAGCGGTGTGGGAAGCGCTCACGGAACCCGAGCATCTTGCGCGTTGGTACATGACGAGAGCCCTCATCGACGGCCGCAAAGGCGGATCCATCGACTTCCGCACCGGCCCGGGCCAACTTCACGTCACCGGGCGGATCCTCGCCTGGGAGCCTCCCCATGTTTTCGAGTACGAATGGAAGGTCAGGCCGTGGCAAGGAATGCCCCACGGCGAGGACGCCATCGTCCGCTGGGAGCTTCGGCAGGAGGGCGAAGAAACCCTCCTGACCTTGACGCATCGAAACCTTACGCGCCGGAGCGCGCTGGGGGCAGCGCCCTCGATGCACGTTGTCCTTGACCGCCTCGCGGCCCACTTGGCTGGAGTGCCGTTCGAGGATTTCAGAAAACGTGTCGCCGAGGTTCAAGAACAATACCCACCCCGCGAGGAGGGCCGATAGCAATGCTTGGAATGAAAACTTACGAGAGAGAATATGTAAACGCGTGCCGCGCAAAGATCGACGCCGACGTTCGTGTGTTCAAGAGATCCGGCGCCAAGGGACTGGAGACGACCTTCTTCAACAACCTCGTCCTTAAGATGGAATACATGTTCGTGCACCGATTCTCGGGCATCGAGGGCAAGGACGGCAATCCCTTGAACGAGGTCCGTGTCCTGTGCAACTCAATCCTCCTCAATGAAGGCAAGCTACAGGTCGAGAAGCTCCCGCGGTGGCCGAACTCCGCTGTCGCGGGACTGAAGCTCCCGCCGGACACGTCCGTGCTGAAGCTCAGGGTCGGCGACGAGGTCAAGGTGAGTGAAGCCGACTTCGTCCGGCTCGCGAAAGGCTTTTTCGCCGAGATTGAGAAGAAATACACGTAGGCCACCGTCTGGACCTCGAGCCCCTTCGGTAGGCAGGAAGTTGGCGGAGGACACGACGGTTGAGGGCCCGCTCGGTTCCCCTCAGTAGATTGGCTTGAGTTTTCCGATCTGCTCTAGGCCCTCTTCAATCGGCTGTGCGGGCGTCATGTGCGTGCTGTTCCACTGGAGGAATCCGTTCTCAAGGAGGAAGTCCGAAACGTTCTCGATCTTGGCGCCCTTCACGATCGCGACGATTCGATGTTCATTCGTCACGTAAGGCCCCGCCACGAATCGAAGTCCGAACTTCTTTGACAACCGCGGCATCTCGGGGGCAGCATTCGAACTCAGCTCTCGAATCGTTGCATTCGCAGACGGACACTGATCCGGCCCGAGAGGCATTCCAGGCAACCGAGCCAGACACGAGAGGCGGATCCCGTC
>VBML01000190.1 GCA_005878915.1 Methanobacteriota archaeon
CGGGAGGTGAAGACGAGGATGAAGGCGGAAGCGGACCCGGAGAAACGGGAGTACTACCGCCGCCTGCAAGACGCGGTGAAGATCTTGATGAACGCGTTCTACGGCGTGCTCGCGTCCTCCTTCTACCGCTTCACGAACCCGCAGATCGGGGCGAGCATCACCGCGTTCGCGCGGGAGAACATCAAATCCGTGATCTCCCAGCTCGAGGCTGACGGCGTTCGCGTGATCTACAGCGACACGGACTCGATCTTCCTCGAATCCCCGCGCAAGGACAAGGAGGGGTCCGTCGATTTCGGCCGGAAGGTCGCGGAGCGGTTCACCACGACGAACGTAAACATGGAGCTTGAGCGGGTCTTCCGGACGTTCTTCAGCCACGGCAAGAAGAAGCGGTACGCCGCGAAGACCGCGTGGCCCGTCGACGACGAGCTCATCGTGCGCGGGTACGAAATCCGGCGGACAGACGCGTTCGACCTCCAGAGCGAGTCCCAGAAGCGGGTCTTCGATCGGGTCCTGGAAAACGACATCGAGGGGGCCGTGCGACTCGCGAAGGAGATCGTCAACGAGATCAAGGCGGGCCACCTCCCGCCGGACATGGTCCCCGAGGATGGGGACCCCCTAGAGCCCCTTGTGATTTCCCGAACCGTCGCTCAGGACAGCAAGTACGTGAACCCGGACTCGATGTCCAACGTCCTCGCGGCGCGAAAGTTGAAGGAGCTTGGATACGAGGTCGTGCCGGGGATGAAGGTCTCGTGGATCGTCGTGGACGCGCGGAAGTCCCCGATGCACGTCGAGCCCTGGATGTCCGGTCGATTGTTCGAGTTCAAAGCGGATTGGGAGTACTATGCGCGGCGCGTCGCGCAGACCCTCGCGTACGTGACGGAGGTGTACGGCTGGGACGAGAGGGCCCTCCTGATGGGCACGGTCCAGGCAGACCTGTTCCACGAGGGGTTTGAGGCGGAGGACAAGCCGAAAAAGATCGAGCTTCAGAAAACAAAGAAGGAGCTGACCCTGGAGGACTTCCTCTGATGTCCGTGCACGACGCGGTGTGCCGGTACTGCGGGTGGGAGGGCCCGGACCCCGCGCGGGACGCCCACGGCTCGATCTTCTGCCCGAGATGCGGTCGGACTGCAGAGTACAAGATCGTAATCGAGGAGCTGAAGAAGCAAGGGCTCTGGCGGGAGTGAGCCGCGGAGTTCTTGAGTAGTCCGTTGCCCTTCCGCGGTCTGTGGCCCGCGCGCGATACGACGTCCTCGTCGTCGGAGATGCAATCCTCGACGTGGTGACGCCTCCACTGCCCCGGCACGAGCCGGGGGACCGCCAGTCGCGCGTCCCCGCCCTTCGCCATCTACCTGGGGGGAACGCGACGAACTTCGCCCTCGCGTTCGCCGCCCTTGGAGGACGCACGCGCTTCGTCGGTTGCCTCGGGAGGGACTGGGCGGGGATCGTCCTTCGGAAGGCGTACGAGGCCGGGAAAGTAGACGCCCGCCTCCGGATCTCCCGCTCAAGGGCCACGGGCATGACCGTGGCGGTAACGTTTGCGGACTCGACCCGCCACCTCATCACTGCCGCGGGGGCGAACGGGGACCTCCGGCTCCCCGACGTGCCCGGTTCGTGGATTGTCTCCGCGCGCCACCTTCATCGCGCAGGCTACTGGTGGACCTCCAATCTCGTTGGCGCGCCCACCGTGAAGCTCCTCGCGAGGGCACGGAAGGCAGGTGTTGTCACCTCCCTCGATCTCGCCACCGACCCGGAGGGTTGGCCGTCGCCCCGGAGGGATGCGGCGCTGTCCGCCCTCCCGCACACGTCCATCTTCTTTGGGAACGAGGGCGAGGTCCGTGGCCTCGCGGGCCTCGCGTCCGCCGAGGCAGGCGCCGAGTCCCTTTTGGAGCGAGGCGTCGGCGAGGTCGTTGTCCATCAGGGTGGGCTCGGTTCGTCGGTCTTCACGCGGACGGCTGTCTGGAGCGCGCGGGCGTTCCCTGTCGCCGCGGTGAATCCGACCGGATGCGGGGACGTGTTCAATGCCGCTTACGTGCGCGCCTCGATGGCGGGTCTGGAGGGGAGGACCTGCCTGCGGTTCGCCAATGCGGCCGCGGCGTGGCACCTGGAGAACCTCAGGAGGCCCTACCCAACTCGGAGGGATCTCCGAGCCCGGTTCGCGGTCTCCCTATCGCGCTGATACGCACTCCACTCGTGATTCAAGGGGCCTTCGAGTCCGTTCGAACACAAAGGATTCGGGTGTCGTGCCATCGGGTTATGCCCAGGAGGCCGCTGCAAGGTCGGACAAGGGCGCCGACGTCCCCCTCTTCCCCCCACTTTTTCTTTCCATCTCTTCAACGAGCGGTCCGCCCCGACGGGGTCACGGTTTCTCGCTCGGTGGGTCGGCGACCGCAGGGTTGATTCGGGTCGGCTTGACGAACACTTTGCGGACGCCCGCCGACAACCACTTCGATGTGGAGAGCCAGATTCCCGCCAACGTGATTCCCGCGCCGACGAGGACGAGCACGTCAAGCACCTCGTTCCGTGCAACATACCCGAGGAACACTGCGACGATTGGCGTCACGAAGGCGATGTACGAGAGCGAGGTCGCCTCGATTCGCTTCAGGAGCCAAAGGAACGTCACGAACGTCACAACGGACCCCGCGAAGGCGAGGTACAGGATCGCCCCGCCGCCGGCGGGCCACGACGGGGCGGCCCATCTCTCGCCGGCGAGGAGCGAGGCGCCCGCGAGCCCGAGCGCCCCTGTCCCCATCGCGATCCCATTGAAGCTGACCGGGTCCGCGTCGTGGCCCCATCGCTTCACCGCGACGCTCGCAATCGCCGCACACGTCGCCGCCACCACGATCGCAAGCATTGGAATGGCAATGTCGGACGTGGTGACGAGCTGCCCGCGAAAGATCACGAGAACCCCGCCAAACCCGAGGGCGATCCCTGCGAGCTTCTGAGCTGTCAGGCGCTCCTTTGGGAGGAGCACATGGGCGGCGACGGCGGTCTGAAACGGATACGTCGCGAAGAGAATCGCCGACAACCCGCTCCCGACGCCGTTGCCCTCGCCCCAGTAGATGAGGCCGTAGTCCACCGTGAACAGGAGGATCCCGTAGAAGGCGACGAGACTCCATTCGACGCGCCCGCGGGGGAGCTTCGATCGGAAGAGCGCGGAGAGGGCGAGGAGGGTGACGGATGCGACAACGAACCGGAGGGCCGCAGAGAGGAACGGAGGCGCTCCCTCAAGTCCGATTTTGATCGCGAGCCAGGTCGAGCCCCAGATGCCGCAGAGCATCGCGAATGCGGCGCTGTTGCTGAGGCGGGGGTTCATACGGTGGCTACGCGGCCCGTGGCTAAAGCTTTACAGCCGGCGTGCGCGGGGCGAGCACTTTCACCGCGTTCACGCGAGATGTGTCGAGCACTTTCACTCCCCTCCCGTGGCCGCCTCCAA
>VBML01000193.1 GCA_005878915.1 Methanobacteriota archaeon
CGCCGCATGGACCGGACCCGCCCCTCCGAATGCAAGGAGGGGGAAGTCCCGCGGGTCGAGCCCCCGCCTCGCGAGGACCGCTTTCATTGCTCGAATCATGTTCGATTCGACGACCCGCCGCACGCCGAGGATGGCTTCGTCCAAGGAGATTCGCATCCGGCTTGCGAGGTCGTGCAGACCCTTCTCCGCAAGATCCCCCCGCAACGGCATCGAGCCTCCAAGGAGAGACGCGGGAAGGAGGCCCGCCAAAAGGTCCGCGTCCGAGACCGTGGGCTCGCCCCCGCCAAGGCCGTAGCACATCGGCCCCGGGTCCGCGCCGGCACTTGCGGGTCCGATGCGAAGCGCCCCGCCCGGATCGATTCCTGCGAGGCTTCCACCCCCGGCGCCGATGGACGAGATGTCGACGACGCGCAGGGCCAGGGGTAGTCCATCCACGTTGGCTTCGTTCGTGTGCGTAGGGGCGCCACCGAGGAGGACGGAGAAATCGGCGCTGGTCCCTCCCATATCGAACGTGACCAGATCGCGAATTCCGAGGGCCTTTGCCAAGGCCACCGACGCCGAGACCCCCCCTGCGGGCCCGGAGAGGGCGAGCTCGATTGGCCGCTCCATGATCTGGCGCGACTCGGCCGTGCCGCCCCCGGACTTCATCACGAGGAACCGGGCTCCTACGGCTCTCTCCAGGGAATTCAGGTGGTCCCGGACGAGCGGCTTCACGTACGCGTCCAATGAGGTCGTTGAGGCCCGCTCGTACTCACGGAACTCCGCGTGGACGCTGGAGGAGATAGAGACGTCGAAGTGCGCCTCAAGGGCTTTGCGAAGGGTTTCCTCATGGCGGGGATTCGCGAACGAGAAGAGGAGGCAGACCGCCACGGACTCCGCGCCCATCGCCTTGATGGCCCGGACGATCCGGCGGACCTCGGACGCGGGAAGAGGCCTGATTATCCGACCCCCGGGGCCCACCCGCTCCCGGGCGCCGACACTCAGCCCCCTCGGGACTACAGGCTCCGGGCGGGTCACCCGCCAGTCGTACAGCGAGGGCCGGTTCTGACGGCCGATGATCAGGAGATCCTCGAACCCCGCCGTGGTGACGAGGACGGTCCGCGCTCCCCGCCGCTCCACGATTGCGTTCGTGGCCACTGTCGTGCCGTGCGCGATCGAATCCGCCCCAAGGGCCCGCATCCCTGCGACGACGGCCGCGTCGGGCTCACGAGACCTGGAAAGGACCTTCGAGGAGACGAACTGCCCATCGCGGAACGCGACAAAGTCTGTGAACGTTCCGCCCACATCGACCCCAGCGCGCATCGCGGCGAGCGATTGCTCGTCCCTAGGAATTTCTTTCGGCCACCATCGCAATGAGGTTATATATTAGATATAACGTATCGGAACACGTGGCCGCGACAAGAGCAAAGATTCGACGGTGGGGTTCCTCCCTCGGTGTGGTCATTCCGAGCGAGGTGGCGAGGAGGCTCCACCTGGAACCGGGAGACGACGTGTTCCTCGACGTGCAGCGATCGAGCGGAGTAATCGAGGCATTCGGCTCCCTGCGAGACTGGAAAGTGGATACCCAGAAACTAAAGAACGAGCTCCGAAGGGGCTGGTAAGGGCGCCGAGATTCTTCCTCGATTCGTTCGCGTTGATCGAGATCGTCAAAGGGAACGACAGGTTCCGCCGATACCTCGCTGCGGAACTCTTCACGACCCTCTGGAATCTCGTGGAACTGTACCTGGCGATTCTCCGCGAGCGTGGGGACGAGGAAGCGCAGCGGCAGTTCGCACGCTTCCGCCCGCTCATCGTGGACGTGCAGGACGATTGGATCTTCGAGGCGATGGCCCTGAAGCTCTCCCGCTCCTCTTTGTCGTATGCCGATGCGATCGGCTACACCGCGGCGCGTCGGCTCGGGGCGAGGTTCCTCACGGGGGACGAGGAGTTCCGCCGGCTGCCCGATGTCGAGTTCAGAACCTAGGGCGACGCCGCAAAACAAGGGCCCGCCGGCCCAGTGGGGTGACCGGCGAGCCGGAGGGGATGATCGTCAGGTCTCCTTGAGGGAGCCCTCCATGTACTGGGCGTATCCCTCGAGGTCCAACAGGCCATGGCCGCTGAAGTTGAACGCGATCACCAAGGGCTCGTTCCGCGCCTTCGCCTCGAGCGCGAGCTCGATCACGCCCTTGATCGCGTGACACGTCTCGGGGGCGGGGACGACGCCCTCCGTCCGCGCGAACATCTCGCCCGCCTCGAACGTGCTGAGCTGGCTGAACGCGCGGGCCTCGATGATCCCTTGGTGCAGGAGCAGACTCACTAGCGGCGCGGCCCCGTGATACCGGAGCCCGCCCGCGTGGATCGCCGGCGGAACGAAGGCGTGTCCGAGCGTGTACATCTTCAGGAGAGGCGTCATCTCGCCGGTGTCCCCGAAGTCGTACTCGTACCGGCCGCGGGTAAGGGAGGGGATCGACTCCGGTTCCACGGCGACGAAGCGCGTGTCGAGCTTCCCGCTCAGCCGCTTCCCGATCGCGGGGAACGTGAACCCCGCGAAGTTCGAACCCCCGCCGACGGACCCCACCATGACGTCCGGAGTCTCGTCGATCATCTCGAACTGCTTCAGCGTCTCCTGGCCGATGACGGTCTGATGCATCAGCACGTGGTTGAGCACGCTGCCCAGGGAGTACTTCGTGTTCGCCCCGGTGACCGCGGACTCGAGGGCCTCCGAGATCGCGATGCCGAGGGAGCCCGGGCTGTGCCCGTTGTTCTCCAGGAGCTTCCGCCCGTAGTTCGTCCGGTCGCTCGGGGAGGGGAACACCTCCGCCCCGAAGAGGCGCATGAGATGCTTCCGGTACGGC
>VBML01000171.1 GCA_005878915.1 Methanobacteriota archaeon
TTGCACTCCTCGCACCGTGGGCCGATGGGCTTGCAGATCTCCTTCCCGAAGCGGATGAACCACTCGTTCACGTTCACCCAGTACTCCCTCGGGATGATGCGGGCGAGGGCCCTCTCCGTCTGCTCCGGGGTCTTCGTCCGGATCAGCCCGAGGCGATTCGGGATCCGATGGCAGTGCGTGTCGATCGGCAGCGCCTGGAGGCCATATCCGTACACGAGGACGCAGTTCGCGGTCTTCGGGCCCACCTGCGGAAGCTCAATCAGCTCGTCGTACGTGTTCGGGACGCGCCCTCCGTGGCGCTCGAGAAGGATCCGGCTCACTTCCCGCACCTTGCGGGCCTTTTGGCGGTAGAACCCCACGGGCTTGATTCTCGACGTGACATCCCTCAGGTTGGCTCGGGCGAGGGCCGCGGGCGTTCCGTATTTCGCGAAGAGACGGCGGCTCGCAATCTCCGTCATCTCGTCGCGGGTGCGCTGGGAGAGAATCGTCCCGATGAGGACCTTGAACGGGTCTTCCGTCTCCGCGGTGATCTTTGCGAGGGTTGTGCCCTCGCCGGCGAGCGGATCATCCCCCAGGTACCTCCGCCCGAGATCGGTCAGGACGAGGTCAACCTTAGCGGCCCTGGAGATGCGCAAGGGCCTCCCCCGCGGTGTAGATGGAACCCGTGATGACGACGAGGCCGTCCGGTCCCGCCAACGAAACCGCGCGGTCGACCGCCTCCGAGACCTTCGGAATGATGAGCGGGTCCTTGACGTGGGCCGCGAACGCACGAGCGATCTCCTCAGGCGGGTACGCCCGGGGCGTGTCCGGCCTCGCAATCAGGAGGCGGGAGGCGAGGGGGCCGAGATGGTCCGCGAAGGCCTTCAGATCCTTGTCCTCCAGGACGCCGAGCACGAAGATCGGCTTCTCCCGCGGGAACAGCTCGCGAAGGGAGGTGGAGAGGGTCGGCACGCCGGGGGCGTTGTGGGTGCCATCGACGATGACGGTCGGTTTCGACCGTACGATCTGGAGCCGTCCTCCCCAAGTCGTTTCTTTGAAGCCGGCCACGATGGCCTCCTCCGAGATAGGCAAGCCCATCCGCGAGAGCTCACGCACCGCCGCGTAGGCGAGGGCGGCGTTTTCCGGCTGATAGGATCCCAGGAGAGGGATCTGAAGCTCTATGCGTCCCTCGTCCGAGATTAGAAGCGTCTGCCCGCGCAGGTCGAACGCGAGCCGCTCGTACACCACGTCCCGTCCGACGACGGTGATCGGGCAGCCGAGGGCGTGCGCTTGGGCGGTGATGAGGGGCACCGTGGGCTGGTCCACGGTGACGACCCTGCACCCGGGCTTGATGATCCCCGCCTTCTCCCGCGCGATCCTCTCCTCCGTCTTCCCGAGGTGCTCCGTGTGCTCGAGCCCGATGCGGGTGAGCACGGCGACGAGCGGGTGGATCACGTTCGTCGCGTCCATCCGCCCGCCCATGCCGACCTCGATCACGCCGATGTCGATCTGTCGCTCGGCGAAGTAGTGGAACGCCATCGCGGTCGTGACCTCGAAGAACGTGGGCTGCTTCACCCTCGATCCGCCGGAGGTCTTCGCGATCGCGGGAGCCATCTCCGCGTAGATCCGCGCGACATCACCGTTCGAGATCTCGCGCCCGTCGACCTGAATTCGCTCGTTGAACCGCACGAGGTGCGGGGACGTGTACAGGCCGACACGGTATCCGGCTCTCCCGAGGATGCTCGCCACGTATGCGCACACGGAGCCCTTGCCGTTCGTCCCGGTGACGTGGACGGTCTTGAACCGCCGATGGGGATTCCCCATGTGGGCTAGAAGCTCCGTGATCGTGTCGAGGCCGAGCTTGATCCCGAACCGCTCGAGGCCGTACAGCTCCTTCAGGAGGGCATCGTAGTCCATTGGGCCTCCGAGTGCAACCCGCAGACCGGATTAAAGGTTCGCGCCAACGGAGCTTTCGAATCTCAGCGGAAAAGGAAAAGGAAACTGAAAAACGAAATCGAGAGGTAGGCGATAATCACCCAGGCGGCAACGAACACCGCGGCGAACGTAAGGATTCCGCGGCGGGTCGCCTCCGAGAGATCCGGCCTTGCAATCGCGCCATGCCACGCGAACATCACCGTCATGGCGACCGCCGTGTCCATCGATCCCAAGGCGACGGCACTCAGGAGCCGAACCGCGTCGAGGTAGGCCTGCGTGGCCGGATCGGGCTGACCGCCGAACTGGCCGAGCGGCCGAGGTAGGAGCACGGCAGCCTGTAGAGCGGCCAAGCCAACGAGAAGAAGCACGCCGATGGGAATTCCCATGAACCGGAGAGCCCCCTTGGGCGCTGGCGGATACATCGGCACGAACCCGGCTCCGGTCCATGGCTCGGGGGCGGATCCTGGAAAGCTCGAGGCGGGGGGCGGTGGTTGGACGGAGATCCCTCCTTCACTTCTGGTAGTCCGGAGGTTTGGATAAGGTTATTGGGAGATCGGACCCGATGTCCGGACGACAGGGCGCCACCGGATGCTTATATGCGGCTCACGAGATTCCGGAAGGTTGCGATGCATCCGAGCGAACGGATCCGGGGGGCGAAGTCCGAGAAGCTGAAGGGGAAGCAACTCGTCCTCGCCATCACCGGAAGCATCGCCGCGGTGGAGACCGTGAAGCTCTCCCGGGAACTCATCCGCCATGGCGCGGAGGTCGTGCCTGTCCTCTCAAAGGACGCCACGGAGATCGTCCACCCGAACGCGCTCCAGTTTGCCACGGGCAGAGTGCCGATTACGCGAATCGACGGGTCGGTTCCGTACATCGAGCTCGTCGGGACGGAGGGGACCGCGGACCTCCTGTTGATCGCACCTGCCACGTCGAACACGATTGCGAAGGTCGCGATGGGGATCGACGACACCGTCGTGACGACGTTCGCTCAGAACGCGCTCGGGGCGGGAATCCCCATCCTCGTCGCCCCCGCGATGCACGAGACGATGTACAACAACCCACTGATCGCGGGCCACATCCGCGCCCTAGAGAAGCTCGGTGTCGAGTTCATCACTCCGAAGTTCGAGGAGGAGAAGGCGAAGCTCGCGGATCTCGATGAGATCGTCGAGCGGGTGATCAGGCGAATCGGAACGCGGGAGCTCGAGGGGAAGCGCGTCGTCGTGATTACGGGCTCGACAATGGAGCCGATCGACGACGTGCGTGTCGTCACGAACAGGACCAGCGGTGAGACCGGCGTCGAGCTCGCGAGGGCCGCGTTCGAGAAGGGCGCTGCTGTCGAGCTGTGGCTGGGACGGCACCATGCGAACGTCCCGCTCTTCCTCCCCACGAAGACGTTCGAGACGACAGAGGACTTGATGGCCCTCGCGACCACCATGGAGGCGGACATCTGCATCGTCCCCGCTGCGATCAGCGACTTCACGACGAAGAAGACGAAGGGCAAGATCCCATCGCGGGAGGGGGCGATCACCCTCGAACTCTCCCCGACGCCAAAGATTCTGCCCGCTCTCCGAAAAGGGGCTAGGGTCCTCGTGGGGTTCAAGGCGGAGGCGGGGGTGAGCGCGTCCGATCTGAAGTCCCGCGCCGTGGCCCTCATGAAGGAGGTCGGCCTCGACCTCGTCGTCGCGAACGACATCGCGAAGGTTTCCCGCGGGAAGACCGCAATCCTCATCGTGGACCGGAAGGGCGAAGCGGAGTCATTTGGGGGCTCGAAGTCCCTCGCGGCGGAGAAAATCTGGAGAGCTGTGCTCCATGGTCTCGCACGGTGAGGCGTTCGCGCCTGGCCACATCACCGCGTTCTTCGTCGGCTACGACGACCTGAACCCGTTCCGCAAGGGCTCCCGCGGGGCGGGGCTTTGCACGACCCTCGGAGTCCATGCAGTAGCGCGGGCGAGAGAGGCCGTCGAGCAGTCCATCGAGGTCTTCATCAACGACGAGCCGGCGAAGGCAGATGCGAGCACACGGGCGGCGAAGCTCCTGATCGGGTCCAGCCGGTACGAGGTGAAGGTGCTCCAGAAACAACAGCTTCCCTCCATGCAGGGGTTCGGGATGAGTGGCGCCGGCGCACTCAGCACAGTCCTAGCATTGAACGAGGCCCTCGAGCTCGGAAAGTCGCGGGAGGACCTCGTGGGGCTTGCCCACCGGAGCGACGTGGAGTCGGGGACCGGGCTCGGGGACGTGATGCCTCAAGCGACGGGAGGAATGGACCTTCGAGAGAAGCCCGGCGCCCCTCCGTACGGCGTCGTCCGGAAGTTCGATGTCGAGGCGGAGCTCCTTCTCTGCGCCGTGGGTCCGCCCTTTGTGAAAGCGTCCGTCCTCGGAAGTCCAGCGGTGATGGACCGGATCCGCGCCAGTGGCGGGAAGTGCCTCGACGAGTTCGAGCGGGGTCCCTCCCTCGAGCGGCTCTTCGATCTCGGACGCACGTTCGCCTACGAGACGGGCCTCGTCCAGCCCCGGGTGAAGGAGTGCATTGAGGCCGTGAGGGCGTACGGCAAGGCGAGCATGTCCATGCTGGGGAACTCCGTGTTCGCCGTGGGCAAGGAGATCGCCGCAACCGTGCTCCGCGGCTTCGGCACGCTGTACCGGTGCCAGGTGGACAACGAGGGGGCGCGCGTCGTCTAGGAAATCTCGCCGATTCCGGCGAGGACCGATTCGTCACTCCGCCAACGTAAAGAGGCGGTCGTCGCCGCCGACATCAAAGAGCCCGAAGCGGGCGCCCGCGTCGAGCCAGCCGTGGGAGTAGTTCACGGTGGCGAGGGCCTTTTCAAGCTCACCCTTGTCACGAAAGTGTTTCGCGTCCTCATAGTACGCCCGAGCCATGGAGAGAAAATCCTCGGCAATCCTCCGGAGGTGGGACCTCGCGGGGGCGGCAATCCGGATCTTCGACAAGGCCTGCTCCGTCAAGGAGATATCCTTGTCGACGAGAGCCTTGAGGTCCATCGGTCCGACAACCTAATTCCGTGTTAAGAGTTCTGCGGCGAGCCGGCCCCTAACTCGGTATCCGACGCGCGATCCTCAGGTTCCTTCACGGCTCCACCAATTCGTCGTGCGTCGGTTCTCGTGGCACCCTGTCGATTTGTGCCTCGTACAGGCGTGTGTAGGTTCCCCCCTTCTCAATCAGCGCGTCGTGGGTCCCCATCTCCACGATTCCCCCGCCCTCGAGCACCACGATTCGGTCCGCATCCATGATCGACGAGAGCCTGTGGCCGATGATGATCATCGTCCGCCGACGCCCCAGCCGTCGCAATGCATCTTGGATCAGAGATTCGGACTCGGAGTCGATGTTCGACGTGGCCTCATCGAGAATAAGGATGCTTGGCTCCTTCAGGAGGGCGCGAGCAATCGCGATTCGCTGCCGTTGGCCGACCGAAAGGGACACCCCGCGCTCACCGATCTGCGTGTCGTATCCCCTCGGCAACCTCGCGACGAACTCGTGAGCGTTCGCCGCTTGAGATGCCCGGACCACGTCGTCGTCCGATGCGCGAAGCTTGACGCCCTTGATGTTGTCCCGAATCGAGCCGGAGAACAGCACGGGTTCCTGCATGACAAGCCCGATCGACCTTCGGAGGGCCCCGAGGTTAATTCGGTCGATGGGATATCCGTCGATCAGAATCCGGCCCGAGGTCGGCTCGTAGAATCGCAGCAGGAGGCTGACGATGGTGGACTTGCCGACACCGCTCGGCCCGACCACGGCCACGGTCTCCCCCGGTTCAATTACGAGGGACAGGTCCTCGAGGACATTGCGCCCCGGCCTGTAGCCAAACGACACTCGGTCGAATTCGATGCGTCCGGCAATCGCCGTCGGTACGAGGCCACCGGGCACGTACAGGGCCTCCTGCTCGGCATCGATAGCCTCGAAAATCCGGTCTCCCGCCGCGATCGCCTTCTGGACCTTCAGGCTGTCCTTGCTCAGCTGCACGAGGGGTTTGAACATCTTGTCCATCAGCCCGAAGAATGCGACGAGGGCTCCCAACTTGATCGTCCCCGCGACAACGCTCGGTGCCGCGTACCAGATGACGCCGATGAGGGCGGCAAACGTCAGCAGGTCGACGGAGGAGGAATAGACGGCGGACAGTCGGGCCACGCGAACCTTTGCCCTCCCCATCCGCAGCGACCGATCGCGGAACTCGTCGGCCTCGTGATGCTCGAGCAGAAAGCTCTTCACGATCCGTATCCCGGAGAACACCTCGAAGGCTTTCGCGGTGAGGTCCGCCACGGCCTCATGAATCTTGGCCGAGAATCGCTTGATCGTTCGCTTGAAGAGGTTCACGACGACGACGAGCAGGACGCCGACCGGAGCGACGATCAACGCGAGGCCCGGATTCACGAGAAAAAGCAGTCCGATTGAGCCGACGATCATGACCCCGTTCGCGACGACGTTGGCGACGTCCTCCGTCATGACCTTCTCGACTTCGTTGACATCGCTGACCACGCGGGAGACCAGTTCCCCGGACCTTGATTTGTCGAACACGTGCAGCGGCAGGTGCTCGATGCTCTGGTACACCTCAGACCGAAGGCGGTGCACTGTCTTCTGGCCCAGCACCTCGCTGAGGTAGCCCTTGAAGAACGAGCTGACCTGCTTGAAACCGAAGGTCACGCCCAGGAGAAGGACGACCCACGGGAGAAGGCCCAGGTTCGCTCGGCTGAGGTTACCCCCACCCAGCACGTCTCCGATAAGGATGAACCCTAGAATCCACGGCTGGACAAGCTCGAGGGCCGCGCCCGACACGATGGCGGCGGTGACTCCGACGGCATAGGGCCAATGTGGCCTCACGTACGACATGAGCCGCCAGAGGGTCTGCTGCGTCCGTGCCTTGCCACGAGCGCGTAGTTGGCTGAAATCGACCTCCACCGGTTCTTCCGCGCTCGCGATCTCTGAGGAGGTGCCGTCCCACCGGAGGCCGAGATTTTCCGCGTTCAGCGCCCGCCTGATTTTTACCCAAGTTCCGCCGCCCATCGTCATTCGTCCACCCGCACCCCCGGAACCTCCCGGCTCTCCTTTGCCCTCTCGACCGGAATGGAAATCGTGGGCACCGGGGCCTCCGGTTCGCCCGAAGGGCGGTCGGAAGCGGAGCCGTTGGCGGAGGCGAGGGGGAAGGCCAGAGATGGGCTCTCCGGCTCGGGCGTCCACCTTGTCTTCTGATCGATGTACCACATCGACATCCTTAGTGCCTCTCGCATCGTCTCCACGCTGCCAAGGTCCAAACGAATCTCATCGCTTCGGAGCTTGACCCCGATGACGGGTTTTCCCGCAATCACGAGCCTCTGAATCGCGTCCGTGAGCTGTACTTCGCCTCCGTACCCCGGCCGGATTTCGGCGAGAGCTTCAAAGATGCTGTCCGTGAACAAATAGACCGGCATGATCGCGTGATTGCTCTTCGGCAGTTCCGGCTTTTCGGCGAGCGAGGTGATCCGCGTGACGCCCTCTTCGAGGTACTCGCCCTCTGCCACCCCGTAGTGCCTCGGGTCCGGAACGTCCTGCAGAAGAATGGTCGCCGATGCGGCGTACCTGTGGTGCATCGTTGCGAGGCGATCGAGGTATTCGTCGCCCTCGGAGAGGATGAACGTGTCCGCGGCTTGGACGAGGAAGGTACCCTTGATGACAGGCTGACCCAGGCGGACGGCGTCCCCAAATCCCAGGGGCTCCGGCTGATTGAGGAACGCGAGGCTCGAGGACCGTATCCTCGCGTAGAAGTCGGCGAGGCCCCTCGAGGCCTTTCCCCGCTTATCGAGGAATTCGAGGAACCTCGAGTCCGGCGAGAAATGATCCTCGATCGCCCTCTTACCCCTCCCCACAACGATGTAGAAGGTCCTCACACCCGCGTGATGCAACTGCTCGAAAATCGCTTGGACCACCGGCTTGAGCTCAAGGGTGCGGTCGCCATTGCACGTGATCATGGGGAACATTTCCTTGGGAATTTCCTTGGAGAACGGCAGTAGTCTCGTTCCGATGCCGCCCGCTGTGATCAGCGCCGGGCAGTCCTTCCACGGTGTCGGAAAGGCCGAGGTCCGGCCTGGTTGGGAGTCCAGTCAACCACCCCGTGCCTTGTCCTTCCCTAGGCCGATTCCGAGGAGGTTCAACCCTTCGAAATCTTCGGGCTTGTAGAGCCTCCGGGCGTCGACAAGGTTCGGACTCCTCATGGCCTCGATGTAGTCCTTCGCGCTCAGTTTCCGGAACTCATCCCATTCCGTCATGATGATACAACAATCGGCATCCCGGATTGCGGACGCGGAATCGGCGGCGAACTCGACGCTGTCCCCCAGGAGTAGCCGTGCGTTGGGGATCGCAATCGGATCGTGCGCGGTCACTTCCGCCCCTTTCTGCTTGAGGCGTTCGATGACGCGGATCGAGGCGGCTTCCCGGATGTCGTCCGTGTCTTTCTTGAACGCGAGGCCCAGGACGGTGACGCGCTTGTCCCGGAGGGACCCGAGGAGGCGTTCGGAAAGTTCCACGACTTTGGCGGCCTGTTCCTCGTTGACCTCTTCCACCGCTCCCAGGAGTCTCGGGTCGTAGCCCAGCGCGTGGCTGAACGCAATCAGGGCTTGGAGGTCCTTGTGGAAACAGCTCCCCCCATATCCAGGCCCCGCTTTCAAGAACAGGGGACCGATTCTCGGGTCCAGCCCGATGCCCTCCGCCACCTTTTCGACGTCGACCCCGGGTACGAGCTGAGCGATATTTGCGATTGTGTTGATGTAGCTGACCTTGGTCGCTAGGAACGCGTTGCTCGCGTACTTGACGAGTTCGGCCGTTTCCGGCGTGGTCACGATGGTCGGTGGGAGCTTTCCCCCGAAGAACGCCCGATAAAGTCCTTCCAGGCGCGCTGCCGTTTCCCCGTCCATTGCTCCAATCAAGAGTCTGTCGGGTTGGAAGGTATCGTCGATCGCGGAACCCTCTCTCAGGAATTCCGGGTTCGCACACAGCCCGAGCTGGACGCCAATCTTCTTCCCGCTTGCTTCCTCCAGTACAGGTCTTACGGTTGACCTTGTGGTTCCTGGCGTCACCGTGCTCTTCACGACGACGAGACGATATCCGTGTTCGTCCCGTAGGCACCTCCCTATCTCGCGGGCCGCTTCCTCTACAAACGATAGCCTGATTTCTCCACCGGGCTCACTCGGCGTGCCGACCGTCAGGAATATGACATCCGTGGCACGGACCTGCGAGACGTCCTCGGTCACCTTCAGGCGTTTCGTTTGAAGGGCGGTCTTCAGCATTCGATCGAGCCGTGGCTCGTGGATCGGTGCCCGCCCGGTTTCGATCTGGGCTACCCGTTTCGCGTCGATGTCGACGCCAATGGTTTCGAAGCCACGGTTGGCGAACGCGACTGCGGTACAGAGCCCGACATATCCGAGACCGACGAAGGAAACGCGCTGGCGTTGTGTGGTCATGATACGAGGTCCTCGTTTGGAAGTTCGGAGCTCCGCTTCGCGGATTGCCATGGGCCCCGGCAGGAAGGGGTCGTCGGGAACCTCCCCAACGGGCGTCATCGTGACCTCCTTCCGACTGTCTTGCTTCCCGCACTCTCTGCGCGCCAGACTGCCTCGCCAACCAACGCGTGTGCCTCTCGCGGCGCTTCGCGCTTTCGCCCGGTCTTCAGCCCGCTCGCGGCCAGATGAAGAAGCCCGGCTGCCCAGTACCACTCCAACGTGCGCGCGTCCAAAAGGCCTCGAGTCCCTGACAGGAACACCTCCGTCGCCTGCGCGCCCTCGTCCTCCGAGGCTTGGCGCCGCAGGAGAAGACGAGAGACTGACGCGAGGAACATGCCCGCGTCGGCCTCGGCCGGGCCCTGTCCAAACTGCTGCCAGTCGATCACCCCCGGTCCATCGCCCACGTCGAGGATGTGGCGGGCGTACAGACTGCCGTGCACGAGGTGCAGGGTTTCCGTCTCCGGCTGCGTCAGCACGAGCATGTTTGCGGCGACCTTGGCGGTGACCCCGAGGACGGGGTCCGCCGCGCTCAGCGCTCCAACCGATACGCCAACGCGATACAGCATGTGCCCCGAGCCACGTGGCGGTCCGAGACCCGCTGCCCGGTGTGAGCAGGCCCGCAGCCACGAAGCGGCGAGCTCGCCGGCTCGCGCGCCTTGCCCCTCCCTGATCAAACGACTCGCTGAGGGTCCCTCCAGCCAGCTGAGGACGAGGATCCTGAGGTCGCGCTCGTACGCGAGGAGTTGCGGCACGCGAGCCCCTGAGTCCCGTGCGAGTCCCTCGTGCGCTAGCCTCTGGTACGCTTCGGCCTCGGGGGCGGGATCGTGTGCGTAGAGCTTCACGGCGAACCGACGGTCCCCGACGTGTGCCTCGAACGTCGCGCGCGATCCGGGCACGTAGTTGCGGATGCGAAGCCCCACCGGACCATCGCCAAGTCTGAGGCTTGGCATCGCGCCGGTGAGACCCAAGGTCCGAATCGTCTGGAGTGCGGGCAGCGCCCGGTCATCGGGAAGCTGAGCCGCACCTTGTCCCAGTTCGAAAGGGGCGAGATCCTCGGCGGGCTCCACCGTAGGCTGCATCCGTCACCTCACCTCTCCGGAGATTGCGTGTTGCGCCGCACCGATGACCGTCGCAATCATCTCGGGCCAACGCGGTTCTTGCCGCCGGAAAATCCCGCTCGCCACCTCGAGGAGCGCGCCCGCGAGGTGCAACGGGAACTGCCTCCGCCACGGCTGGGGGACGTGGCGCCAGTATTCCTCGACGAAGGTCGCCGCGGCAGTTTCTGCCCGCGCAATCGGAATCGAGTCCAATCCGATCCGACCCAGGATGTAGGCCGAAAGATGTGCCGGATCCCGAACCGGGTCCCCCGTCAACGCTGTGTCGAGATCGATAAGGGAGACGCGACTCCCCGACAAGAAGATATGGTCGGGCTTCAAGTCGCCGTGGATCGGCGCGCCTGGAACGGCCTCCAAGCCTTCCATGACCGCACCGGAAATCGCGTCGACGGCGGTCCGCAGCTCTGGACAGGCCCACTGGACCAGCGCCGACGCCCGCTGGACTTCGTCCAACTGGTCCGCCAGCGACTCCCGGCTCTCGATGGCGAGGTCATCTTGGTTGAAAGCCGCTACCGCTCGAGCGACGCGCCGAAGTTCGTCCGTCGGGTCCGGATCGGAAACCAAGAGTTGCGTCAGCGAGACGCCCGGAGCCTCTTCGAGTACCAACGTGCGCAATTCGCTCAGATAGGCGACCGGCTTGACCACGGAATAGGGTCTCTCCCCATCCTCCCCCCTCTGGGAGAGGGAATTCAGGAGCTGAAAGACCTTCGCGCCGCGATCCTTTCGGTAGACCTTCAGGTAGCAGCGAAGGTCCTCGCTTCTCTCGGATGACGCGTCACGCGCCCGTATCGTGTATCGCAGCGCGGCCCCCAGTTCGGTCCGGTATCGAGTGGGCTCGATGGTCCTCTCCTCGACGCGCCATTCACCCGGCCCCAACCGGGCCAGGAGCGGCGACTCAATACTTTGCGCGGAGTCCCCCACCACGAGGCGCAGGTTTCGAAGGATCCGATCGAAGGGGAAGACTTCCACGAGCATTCCGAGTTCGGGAATGAAGCTCACCGGTTCGAATGTGCGCCATTCCTCCGGGATCTCCCGGCCCGGATCCTGGGCCTTGCTCTCCTTCCACAACCGTTCGGCCTCGCCATCCTCCGCATACAGAATCCCGGTCACCCACAGGTCCCGGCGGCGACCCGTGCTTGGTTCGGAGATGCGCAACGTGTATTGCAGCACACAGCGCGGGATCGCCTGGCGGCATCGGAAGCGGAACGGCACGCACTCCTCGATGTGGAAGGTCTTTCCCGCGACCGGCTTCAGATGCGTCCGGAAGACGTCGATCATCAGGCGCGGGTCGCTGGCAGTCGTGAGCTGAGGGAAATCGGGGTCGACGGGGAACCCGTCCGGCCGGGCTGTCAAGGGACTTTCTCTTTCCCGCGACAACGCTGACGATGAGCCTATGCCGGAACGTCGGTCCGCGCCGGGAAACCGGACGTGCGCCTGCTCGGTCGCGTTCGAGGATATGAGCCTCAGGAGCTTGTCCGTCTCATCCTGCCGCTGCCGCCTCGCTTCCGCCTCCTGATCACCAGTCGTGTTGAAGGCCAAGCGGTAGATCTTGCGCAGGAGCACGGCCCGCTCGTACCAGGCGATCCGCGTGTCGAGGCTGGGATCGGGAGGCGAGACGCCACGATAGGCATCAAGGAAACACGCTCGCGCGGATGCGAAGTCCCTCAACTTGTCCGGCTTGCGAACCGTGATCCGGAGGAGTTGCGTCAGAAAATTGCCGATGTCCAATGCGGGATCACCTCGTCCGCACTTGTCGAAATCGAGGACGACGATCTGGCCTCTTCTCCAGAGGAGGTTTGCTGGGCCGAAGTCGCCGTGCACGAAGGAGAGTGCGGGGGGGAGGGAGGGCGCATCTCGCTCGAGCTGATCAAGCGCGCTCCGCAACGAAGCGGCCCCATCGGGGAACCTTGCGCAAAGGCTCTGCACCCTTGGCCGCAGATCCTCGAGCACGCCTTCGGGCGATGTGACTCCCTCGGGGGCGACCGGGATTGCATGCAGGGCAGCAAGGGCGCGCCCGATGGCCGCGAGCACCGCATTCGTATCCCGCGCAATCGCCGAAATCACCGGCTCACCCGATTCGTACGTCAATAGGAGGAGCCGACGCGGCGCGTGATAGGCGAGGACGGTGGGCACCGCCAGACCGTCGCGGGCTCGGATGTCGGCGTCCCCCAGATTCCTTAAGACTGAGGCGACTCGGCGTGGGTCCACGTCGTTGTCATAGAATTTCCCCAGCCACTGGTAAGCGAGAGAAATCCCCGCCAAACGAACCTCGAGATCGTAGCGCACCACGCGCCGCTTGCCGTTCTCCGTGAAACGAGAATCCGCGGTCCACCCCATGAGCCGCGCCTCGCCGCCGCGCACCTCATGCAATGCCGCGCTCAGGATGGCCTGAGTTTCATCTGGGTCCACTGCGGGAAGGGGTGGAATCATGAGGGCGACCCCGCAGACGAGAGGCCCTCGAAGGCGAATCGACCGCTCTGTCCGTTACCGCCGAGCCATTGATCGAGATAGGCCGTGAGCCGAGTAGCGCCGTCGAACGAAGGGACGATCTCGCGCACGAGCCGGGCGTGGTCGGCCCGGTCCCGACTCAGCGCCCACTCCAGCGCGACGGCGAGATTCTCGCCGCTCAGGTCCCTTGGGTGAACACATCGGGCCAGTCCACGCGACGCCAGAATCTCGGCGCGGATCTGCTGCTCGACCTTGTGCGTGGCCCGTGGCACGATCACCAGAGGCCTCGCCACGGACAGGGCTTCGCACACACTGTTGTAGCCGCCCATCCCCACGATCGCATCGGCGGCCGCCATGAGTTGGAAGTTATCGGCTCGCGGCACCACACGCATCGTCGGCGTGGCCCGCGATTGCAGGATTGCTCGCTGCTCTTCGGGCATGAACGGGCCGGTCACGAGGATTGCACGGACATCGCGACGCCTCGCCTGCAATCGCTCGATGGCTCCCTGGACCGCCCCGAGCACGGGGTAGCCATCCCGCCCGCTGCCCACGGTCGCCACCACGAGAGGTCCGTCCCTCGGCACTCGGTACAGGTGACGCAGGACCTGCGGGTCGACGGCCGTGTGTTCGCGGACGACGAACCCGCAGTAGTGGAGCTTCGCATGCACGGACGGCGGAATTGCGTACGCCTCGGCAACGTCGTACAGATTGGGCGAGCCGTACACCGCGATTCCGTCGTAGAGGGTCTCGAAGGCGTCATACACTCCGAGGGCCCGCCACTTCGCCCGGATACGCACGGGATCGTCCATGATGTCGCGCATCCCGAACACGAACTTGGTGTCGGGGCTCTTGGCCTTCAGCGCGAACAGGCCGTCCCGAAACTCGCCCTTGTGGCCGAGCGGCTCGTGATCGACGATCACGAGATCCGGAGCCAGGCCCGTTGCGATGTCGTGGAGGGTCCGGGCGCGGTTGTCGGATAGATGTTGGTTGAAAAGTTCGTCCTGCGCCTCGGTCTTCGGAAGCGGACCGGAGGACAAGTGCGTGGGCAACGGGATGAACTCGCAGCGCGCGGGCAACGGAAAGTCGCCGGTGATCGGGGACTCCGTTGTGATGTACGCCACGGAGTCCGGGTGCGCCGCGAGAACGTGTCTGGCGATCGTCAGGGCCCGGGTGATGTGGCCCATCCCCTTGCTGTCCTGGGCATACAGGAGTAGGGTGTGGCCGTCGGAGCGCTCGGCCTCCGTCATGCGGCTAATCGCACCCCCCGGACCCCAGCGGAGGCTCGCGACCATACCGTAGCCCAAGCCTCGACAGTATCGGCTTCGGGAAGCGGGTGGCCTGTGAGTCGCTGGACGGGCCGGGGGAGGCCGTCGGGGGTCTGTCGCCGCATGGCACACGCTCTCTCGATGTTTTCAGGGAGGACACCAGGTCGTTGCGCCGGACGGGCGACGACCCGAGCTACCGGGGGTGAGCCGAATGTTTGCTTGTGAGCACAAAACAGCACTCCAAGTGGCGCAAGCATGTTCCACCCCCGGACCCGGAGTGCCGCACCTCGCGGGGGGCTACTTATTGCTTGGCCCAGATGTCTGCGGGCACTGCCGCAGGCTCAACGTCGCGTCGTCCTGGTCTCAGGAAACGAAACATTCCCGTCTTCAGTGTCCATGTGATGGCGGGCTAGTCCTCAATCACCTTGACGCTCTCCCCGCCGTGGCGGGTTTCCCGCGGCCGCACCTCGATCATCATTGGCATCTGGAGGCCCGCGCCCGTCACAATCGCGACACCGATCGGGAGCCGCTGGATTTCGTCCTCCATCCCCGGGGTGAGCCCTTCAACGCTAGAGGAGATTGCCTTCAGGTCATTTGGGTTCGTCACCTTGAGAATGATCTGGGTGTTGCACTGGCTCAGGACGTTCTTGTCCACCTTCGCCGCCCGCTGCGTCACGATGAGGACACCTAGCCCGAACTTCCGTCCCTCGCTCGCAATCGTGCGGAATACCTTCGAGGACGCGACCTGTCCGACCTGCGGGCAGAAGTTGTGGGCCTCCTCGACGACGAGCATCATGGGAGGGATCTTGTTGACCTTGCGGAGCTCGAACAGCGCGGTGCACAGGCGGTTCACAATCAGCTCCTGGATGTCCGGCGGCGTCCCCTTGAGGTCGATGATCGTCGTCTGTCCCTTCCGAACGAGCTCGTCGATCCGTGTCCCCTCTCGGGCGAAGATGTCCACCTCCGCGAGATACTCGAGGTCGTCAACGAGGGACGCGCTCTGCGGGTCCTCGTCCTTCTCGAGCACCCGAATGATGTCCATCATCGAGTAATCCCTTGAGGTCTGCCGGAGGAAGTCGAGGGTCTTTCGGAGGGCGCTTAGGTGCTGGCGGAGCTTCCCTCCACCGCCGGTGAGGGACAGGATGTCCCGCGCGTCGAGGTTGCTCAACGTGAACTTCAACGGACGCGCATGGGGGTTGATCTTGATGTCCGGAGAAAAGACTTGGATCACATCCCGGTAGCCACGTGGGTCGACGCCGAACCGCTCGGACCCGTGGCCCACCTTTCCCTTCTCCGTTAGGCTCGCGTACTCGCCGTGCGGATCGAGGACGACGCACGTCACGTGATGTTTCATCAGCTCCTCGATCATCACGCCGGTGACGTACGATTTCCCGCCGCCGGTTTTCGCGAGGACGCTCACGTGCTTCTGGACCATCGCGTTGATGTCCAGGTATACCTTGATTCCGTGGCCCGCCAGGAGCCCGATGTACGCCCCGTGATGTCGATCATCCCGGAGGCCCAGGACCCGCTTGATTAGCTCCTCGTCCGCGTGCTCGACCTGTGCGCCCGCCTTGAACGGCGTTCGGGGGACTTGGAGCAAGTCCCGATCGTCCCGAAACCCGACGATCGCCACGCTCGCGGACATCTTCTCCTCGATGTCCACCGCCTCTCCCGCCCCGAGGAGCTGGGCCTTGTCCAAGGAGAGGTCCGTGTGACGCTCCACCTCCTCGACCCGCCCGACGACGAGGCCGCACATGTCGTGGGGGATTTGAACGAACTCGTTTCGTTCTACAGGGTGGATGACAGAGAATTTCAGGGCCGTCGAGCCCACGTCGCCGTACACAACGCCGACGAATCCCGAGCCCGCGGAATGAGAGGATGGCCTCGAATGGGCCTCAGTCACCATGAGTGCATCCCAAAGCGGGCGAGAATCGAGGCGACCGGATAAAAGGTTTGTCCAGTCCAACCCTCGCGTGCTGTTCGCCAACGCGTTCGCCGTTCACACGTCGCTCGTCAATGGCCCCGCCGGCCCAAGCGCCGATCAATGATTTCCAACGCATCGCGAGCGACGTCCTCCGCGCTGCGAGATCCATCGATGCGGGCGAACCGCCGAGATCGTGCGAGTTCGCGATAGTTCTCCGCGACAAGGGTCAGGAATGCCTCCCGCTCGAACCGGATTTTGCGCTTCCGGCCCGCGATTCGGCGGAGACCGAGTCGGGGAGGGACATCGATCAGGATCGTGAGGTCCGGCACGAGCACGGCGGGCGCGCTCACGGAGCGGAGCCATCGGATCGGTTCGTCCACGACCCCACGGAGGCGGGCTCCCTGGTATGCGTAGGTCGAGTCCGCATACCGATCACAGATGACGGTCGCACCGCGCGCGAGCGACTCGCGGATCTGCGTCGTGTGGCGGGCGCGGTCCGCAAGGAACAGGAACGTCTCCGCCAGGGGACCCACGTCATCGTCGTAGCTTTTCTTTACCGCGTCTCCGAGCCACGTCCTCGTGGGTTCCGTCGTGATGACGACGCGGTGCCCGCGTTTCTTGAGCTCGGGCCCGATCCGGTGGATGATTGTCGTCTTCCCCGCACCATCAATCCCCTCGAACGTGATGAATCGCCCGCGCACCGCGGCCGCATCGCGTTCGTCACCGAAAAAACTTCGTCCTCCGGGCCCGGCGGATGTCGCGTGCAACGGCTCAGAACTCTTTTATAGACTCAGAATCTTCCGCGCGACGGAGCCGTCTCTCCTCCGGGGGTCTGGGGATCGCGTTCAAGCTGAGACCGGACGTTCGAAGGTTCTCCGAGGGCGGGGATCGATTCGGACGCTGCCGGAAGTGCGGCGCGAGAATCGTCCTCCTCCCCGACGACCGCCGCCAGGGGTTCTGCTTCGACTGCTTCGATTCCCTCGAGGTCGCTCCCGCAATCGCCTAGGTCGGCCGGAATCTCCCGGCGAGCTCCCGTCGCTTTTCCCTGCGCTTCCTCTGCCAGTCTCGAACGTCCTTCTCGATCCACGCTCCCGGGCGGCCGTCGCGGCGGAGCCTGTCCACGTCCGGCTTGTGAATCGCGTCCCAGATCGCGAGCTCGCGGTCGATCGCGTCCGATGCGCTCGGATCCGGCGTCGCGTCATCCTCTTCCCCTCCATGGCCCCCGACGGACCACACCCACTCCTTGATCTCGTTCAACAAGGGCGTCTTCTTCCGACTCTGCCAGACGAGCCTCGCCTGGATAGTTACGTCTTGTGCCTCGTCCCGCTCGAACGTCGCCGTCACGCTCTCCTGCCGGCTGGCCCACACGAACGTCTCGCGGGTGCCCCGGAACATCAGGCCGTGACGCTTGAGAGTCTCCTTGAACGCATTCTTGTGCTTGGAATATGCGGAGCCATCGAGGACGAACCGGAAGCGCATCCGTGCTCGGACACTTGAGAGGGGATTAAACCTTGCGGGCGACCCGCGCATCGAGGCGGCCGACCCGCTCAATTGTGCCCCGGAGCACGTCGCCGGCTCGGATTTCCCGCACGCCTGCCGGGGTGCCCGTGGCCAGGATGTCGCCGCGTTCGAGGGTCATGATCCGAGACGCGCTCGCAATCAAGTCAGGAATCCTGTGGACCATCTCGTGGGTGTTGCTGTCCTGGGCGACCTCTCCGTTGATCTCTGCGCGGATCGCGAGGTCGTGAGGGTCGCGGACTCGTTTCGCGGGCGTGATCGCCGAAATCGGCGCGAACGTGTCAAAGCCTTTCGCGGTGGTCCAGGGCAGCCCTTTCTCCTTCGCCTCCCGCTGAAGGTCGCGCGCCGTGATATCGAAGATCACCGCGTACCCCATCACGAGGCCCATCGCGCGGGTTTTCGTCACATCTCGCCCGCCCTTCCCGAGAACGACGGCGAGCTCGCACTCCAGCTCGACCCGATGAGACTCCGGCGGTAGGAGAATCGTGCCGCCCGATGCGAGCAGGGCGGTCAAGGGCTTCAGGAAGAACACCGGCACCTCGGGAACGTCGCCCCCGCTCTCCTTCGCATGTTCCGAATAGTTCCGCGCGACGCACAGGATCTTCGCGGGCCGGAGGCGACGACCGTCCACGCGAAGCCAGATCACGGAACCCAGCCCTGCCGCGCGTCGTGCTCCATGATCTTGCCGCGGACGATGCTAATCGCCACCAGCGCGAAGATAATGGCGGCCGCGAGCACGAGGAGCGCGCCCGCGGGCCCATATTGGTTCTCGAGGACGACGCCGAACGATGCGAGCGCGTTGAAGGAGGAGTGCATCGCGACCGCGGCGAGGTACCACGGGAACGCGTGGAACCGCGGCCCCCAGAGCCGGTGGCGGGCAATTCCGTACCCGGTGACGCTCGTCGCGGACGCGTGGAGGAACGATGAAGAAATGGATCGCACCGCAACGAGCACGAGGGATGCGGTGATCCCGCCGGTCACAAAAGCAGCCACGCCGTAGAGGAGATTCTCGGTCGCGCTAAACCCGAGACCGCTTGTCGCCCCGTAAACGAAACCGTCCTCTGGCTCTCGGATGACAAAGCTCCTGCGCAGAACCCCGAACGCCTTCGCGAACTCTTCCGTGAACGGCGCAATGACGAGGGCGAGGAGGATGGTCGCTGGATCCGTGAACCGCTGCGCGAGCACCTGTTCCACAGGGGTCGCCGCCTCGAAGAGGACGAGGACGATCAGACTGAGGAGCGCACCGATGATCACCGCAAAAATCGCGCCCCACATAAACATCCCGACGATCATGCCCCAGGGCTCGCGCCCGTACTTCTCGGTGTTCCGAATCCAAATCACCCACAAGACCGGGGGCAGGAACGAAAAGAGGACGAGGACGCTCAACTCTGCTACTTCAGTGCCCTGAAACGCAAGAGAACCCAGGTCCACTCAATCCGTCCCCTTGGGGCCGGCCTTCTCGCGGAGCGCGGCGTGGGCTGCCGCGATCCGGGCCACGGGCACGCGGAACGGCGAACAGGACACGTACTTCAGGCCGATCTCGTGGCAGAACGCGATGCTCTCCGGGTCCCCGCCGTGTTCCCCGCAGATCCCGATCTTCAGGTCGGGACGCGTGATGCGCCCCTTCTCGACCGCGACGCGCATCAGGAGGCCCACGCCCTTCCGGTCGAGGACCTGGAAGGGGTTCGCCGGGAGGATGCCCCGCTCCACGTACGACATCAGGAACTTGCCCTCCGCGTCGTCGCGGCTGTAGCCGAACGTCATTTGCGTGAGGTCGTTCGTCCCGAAGGAGAAGAACTCCGCGTGCTCCGCGATCTCGTCCGCTGTGATCGCGCCTCGCGGGACCTCGATCATCGTCCCGAACTTGTAATCGATCTTCACGCCCTGCTCCTTCATCACCTGCTTCGCGACGCGCTCGAGCTTCTCCCGCTCGATCCGCAGCTCGTTCACGTGTCCGACGAGGGGGATCATGATCTCCGGATGCGGGTCTCCGCCCGCTTTCTTCTGCTTCGCGGCGGCCTCGAAGATCGCGCGGACCTGCATCTCGGTGACGCCGGGGAACATGATGCCGAGCCGACAGCCTCGGAGGCCAAGCATTGGATTCTGCTCCTTCATCGCGGCGACTGCCTTCAGGAGGCGTTCGACCTCCGCGAGCCTTGCGGGATCCTTACCCCTGATTCGCAGCTCCGTCGCCTCGACGAGGAGGTCCTCGTACTTCGGGAGGAACTCATGGAGGGGCGGGTCGATGAGCCGGATGACGACCGGCAGCTCCCCCATCGCCGCGAGAATCCCGTCGAAGTCCCCGCGCTGGATGGGCAGGAGTTCGTCGAGGGCCTTCTGCCGCTCCCGCTCCGTGGCGGCGAGGATCATCCGCTGCACGATCGGCAGCCGCTCCTCCTCGAAGAACATGTGCTCCGTGCGGCACAGGCCGACGCCCTGGGCCCCGAACTCCCGCGCGCGAATCGCGTCCCGCGGGTAGTCCGCGTTCCCCCACACCTGGAGGCGGCGGGCCTTGTCCGCCCACGACAGGACGGTCTGGAGCTCCTTCTCCCCCTTGAAGTCCGGATCGATCGTCGGAATGCGCCCTAGGAAGACCTCGCCGGTCGTTCCGTCGAGCGAGACCGCATCCCCGCTCCGGACGATCGACTCGCCCGCGGAGAACGTGCCGTCCTCATAGTCCACGCGGATGGACTCCGCCCCGACAATGCAGGGGAGGCCCAGACCCCGCGCGACGACGCTCGCGTGGGACGTTGCGCCCCCGCGGGTCGTGAGGATGCCCTTCGCCCACAACATCCCGTGGACGTCGTCCGGCGAGGTCTCGACTCGGACCAGGATCACCGGTTTCTTCTCGTCGCGGCCGAGCCGCTGGGCCTCGTCCGGGTCGAAGACGACGGCCCCTGTGGCGGCGCCGGGGGAGGCGTTCAGACCCTTCGCGAGGTACCGCCCGTCCTTGTGGGCGGTGGCCTTCGCGCCCTCGTCG
>VBML01000172.1 GCA_005878915.1 Methanobacteriota archaeon
GACGTTCCCGTACGCGTCCCTCGCGGTCGCGGTGATCGTCAGGGACGAGCCCACCGAGAGGCCGCCGGATCCCGGTGCGATCGAGATCGAAGCGACGGGCCCGGGCGCCACCGTAATCACGGAGGAGTCGGGAGCCGCCCTCGATGAGGCCGCCGTAATCGTCGCGGTCCGGGCAAGGGTATCGTAGTAGTCGAACGACCCTTCGCTCGCCCCCGCGGGGATGATAATCGAAGTGATCGCCGTCGAGGAACCGACACGCCGGAACTGACCGTCACTCGAATCCGTGACGAGCGCCACGGTCAACGGCGATTCAAGGACCACGGCCATCCCGGCCGCATTCCGCACGCGGGCCTGGAAAGTCCGGGGCGCTCCGGCTACCATGGAATCCGTCGCGGGGGCGAGGTCGAGCTGGGCGGGCACAAACGCGGCGACCGCCCCGTCCGGGCTCGGGGGAGCGGCCTCCACCCCTCCCGCGCGATCCGTCGCTACCGTGTAGAACTCATAGTACCCCTCCCCCGCGGGGAGGTCGAACAGGAAGCTCCCGCTGAACGTCGCCATGCCCGGCGTCGTCACGCCCCGGGCATCGAAGCGAGTCCATCCAAACCATGTCGCGTTATTCGGGCTGTATCTGTAGTACAGTTCCACGGAAGCGAGGCCGTCCGAAGGCGACGAGTCGCTGGCGGAGAACGTGAGGGGAACCGGGCCGTTCTTCCAGTACCCGCCCGCCACGGAGGCGGACGAGGTCGGCAGAGACGCGTCCGGGGGCTGGAAGTCCGAGGCGGGGTATGCACCGGTGACGTACGAGCCGGAGTCAATCTCGGTCCCGGCGGCGTCGTGCAGAGTGATCCCCACGAAGTAGGGGCCGTCGAAGCCACTGAGTCGGATTGCGTGGCCGTCGAACTGAAGCGGCACGGTCGAGCGCCCGAGGGCGAGGTCAGTGGTCGTCCTCCCGAACGCGACGACGCCCCCAGCTGCGTATAGCGTGCCTTGGAGGGTGAATCGACCCGCCCGAGTTACATCCACCCCGACGCCGACTTCGAGCCAGTCGTACAACCCGTCCGGCGGATCCGATGTGTCGATCCCGCGATCCGTGTGCGGCGGTGAGAGAAGACCGGGGGGCGGCTGGAACCGCGTGAAGTCGTAGAACCCCGTCGTGTAGAAGTCAAACACGGTCGTCCCGTTCGCCCCAGCCCGGCCGGCCGAGAGGTACACGAAGTAGTTCCCGCTCGACTGCGCACGCCGGATTAGTGGGCCGGCGAACTGCAGGTCGACCGAGGCGGACCCGATGCCAAGGGAGGCGGTCGCCGTCGCCGTGGCGATGTATGGGAAGCCTCCGGGCCCGTACAGGTCTCCGCGAACCGAGTAGTTCCCCGCCTCCGAAACGTCGACGCCCGCGGACACGACGAGCCAGTCGAAAAACCCATCCGGCGGAACGTCCGTGTCGACCCCCCGGTCGCTGTGGGGCGGCGCGAACACGATCGGCGGAGGATCGAAATCCGTCCGTTGGTATGGACCCCCGTCGATAGGGTGAAGGTGCCCGTAACGGAGGTAACGAAGCCGCCTCGGGAGTCGAACGCGTAGCTCTCGATCGTGTAGGTCCCCGCCAAGCCGATCGAGAGGCTGGCGTTCAGCCACAACTCGTCGTAGAAGCCGTTCGGCGGCCGGTCGGTGTCGACACCCCGGTCGCTGTGGGGTGGGCGGAAGGAGGCAGGGGGTGCCTCGAAGTCCGTTCTCACGTACGGGCCGGTGATGTGATCGTCGGAGTCGATCAGCTGGATCGTGGAGTCGTAGAGGCTCAGCTCCACGAGGTACGGGCCGTCGATCCCTGAGGTGAAAATGGCCCGCCCGTCGAAGTCGAGAGAGACGACCAGCGGTCCCGGTGACGCGGAGAAGCCCGTGTATGTGTACGTGATGGGCACGGTTCCGTTCCCGCTGTATAGGTCTCCGACGAGGTAGTAGAAGTCGGACCGGGACACGACGATGGATGCATCGACGCGCAGGATGTCGAACAGCCCGTTGCCGTTGAGGTCAATGCCGGCATCGGAGTGCGGTGGTGCGAACACCGCGGGGCCGATACAGGATGTCAAGGAGGACGTATCGTTGATGGAGGTGTTCCATGAACTGCGCGCCCTGACTGTTGCGACGTCGCAGCTCACCGCGCTCGAAGGAATATCGACCTTCACGACGAACGCCGCACGACTCCCGGACGTGAGGTTCCCGGTGTCGGGAACCCCATCTCCGTCCGTGTCCGGGAGCGAGACCGCCCCGCCAGACGCCCAGAGGGTCGCCGTCCACGAGGAGACCACCGTGAGGTCAAACGTGTCGCTTACACTCGTCCCCGTGTTCGTCGCGGTGACGTTGTACCACACCGTCTCGCCCGGTGCACCGTTCGACGAGACCGCGGACGGTGACAACACGACGCCAATCGGGCCTGGAAGGAATGCGAGATTGAGGTCCCCGTACGATGAGATCGGAATCGGACCACCGACGAAGTCCGGCCAGGTGCTGTATCGGAACGTGTCGTAATCCACGACCCCGGGGACAGGATAGGAACCTCCGAAGAGGCCAACGGTGTCCCCTGGGTTCCCGCCAATCAGCGCGAGGGGAATTTGGAACTCGAAGATTTCATGGGATGCGGGGTCCCGGTCGCTCGGCCCGAACCCTGCCGCGCCCGCCAGTCCCGCGTGGTTCGGCAGGCCCGGGTCGAACGGGGAGTCTTCGACGACGTACGTTCCCCCGCTGTACACGAAATGAGCGGTCCCGCCCGAAAAGAGCCCGCTTATCACGAACTGGTCTTCCCCGCCATTCGTGCCCACGCCGTCGTGGGCCGTGTCGAGGGCGAACGACGCGGAGTCGTTCGCGGACGCCGTTCGGTCGCCGACCGCGTCATACGCGACCCAGAGGTATGTGGCGTCATTCATCACCAAGAGATACGCGGGGAGCTGGTTACTAGGAATCGCCGTGAGGTTCACGAAGGCTGCCCCGGCCCATTCGCCAGCGCCCATTGCACCGTCAACGATCGGCGGAGCAGTTGACCATGCGGAGTCGATCGCATCTCCGGAATGGCCTCGCGCGGGGGCCGCCCAGACAACGAAAACGCCCGCTACGGCGACGGCGACGAGAAGTGCACACGAAACCTTTCGACCTACGGACCCTCCCCTATGACCCGCCATAAGACACCCCAACGGGCGCGCGGATGAGGGTGCGGAGTACTTCAATATTTTGGAATGGATAGGTGGCGCCCGAGCACCCATCGGCGGGGAACCCTTTATCCAGGAAGGACATAACTCGACGTGCTCGGCCTAGGCATCGAGGGGACGGCGCATACCGTCGGCGTCGGCATCGTGGACGACACCTCGAAGATCCTCGCGAACGTCTATGAGATGGTGAAGCCCGCGAAGGGTGGAATCCATCCGCGCGAGGCGGCGAACCACCACGCCGAGCGGGTCGTCCCGCTGATCCGGCGGGCGTCGGATGTCGCGAGAGTCGACCTCCAGGACATCGACATCGTCGCGTTCTCCCAGGGGCCGGGACTCGGGCCTTGCCTCCGGACCGTCGCCACGGCTGCAAGGGCCCTGTCGCTTTCTCTCGGCGCGCCAATCGTCGGAGTCAACCACTGCGTCGCGCATCTCGAAATCGGTCGGGCGGTGAGCGGCTGCAAGGACCCGGTCCTCCTCTATGTCAGCGGAGGAAACACGCAGGTGATCGCGTTCGCCCGTGGCCGGTACCGCGTCTTCGGCGAGACCCTCGACATCGGAGTCGGGAACATGCTCGACAAGTTTGCGAGGGAGGCGGGGCACGGCTTTCCCGGCGGGCCCATCCTTGAGCGGGCCGCGAAGGAGGGGGGGAAGCTGCTCCCGCTTCCATATTCCGTGAAGGGAATGGACGTGGCGTTCAGCGGGCTCCTTACCGCTGCCCTGAACCTCTTGAAGAAAGGGGAACGGTTCCAAGATCTCGCATTCTCGGTTCAGGAGACCGCGTTCGCGATGCTGTGCGAGGTCACGGAGCGGGCGATGGCGCACCTGGACGGGCCTGCTGATGCACAGGGCCGGGGTCCGGATGTCCGTCGAGGACACCGTGGTGGACCAACGGTTTCGGACGGACGAGGTCGACGTCGTCTGGCGGTAGCCCAGGGAGTCCCCACGACTCACTTTATCCGGGAGTCGCACCTCGACCCGCGGAGATCGATATGGCGGTCGAGGAGGAGACGATTGTTCCCGAGGCGGGGTTCCTTCGTTACCGGTACCTCACGGTTGCCGGATGGACCACGGTCGGGGTCCTCTCCATGGTCTGGGTCCTTCCGTTCGCTCAGGGGGCGGCTCTGGCCCCGGTGTGGATGATCTTTGTCGCGTGGACGCTGTTCATCGTCGCCACCGCGAGCGCGGTGGTCGCATGGCTCCCGCTTCACGTCCGCAGCCTCCGATACTGCTTCGAGGGGGATCGGCTCGTCGCGCACAGCGGCGTATGGTACCATTCGAAGGTGTTCATCCCGTACGCTCGGATCACGGACATCAACGTCCAGCAGGGGCCGCTCGAGCGCCGGTTCGGAATTCATCGTGTCTTCGTCCAGACCGCAGGCTCGTTCCTGCCGGAGGCGATTCTCTTCGGCATCGGAAACCCGGACCGGGTTCGTGAGCGCCTCCTCCGAGGGACCCCGCTTGCAGGCGACGGGGCGACCGAAGGTTCGCCGTCGGAGGTCTCACGAGGTCCTCTTCGGGGCGTTCGCGGAGAACTGGCGGGTCCGCTCGACGCTCGAGCCTCGCGATAAGCATTCACTCCGGAGCGAGGAACGTCGGGGTCATTCGAACCGGGACAACGCCGCGACCCCAGCCCCGCGATCGAACGTGTGCCCGAGCTTCGCGAGGGTAGCCTCGATCCCCGCGAACCCCGCGACGAGGTCAGCGATGGTCACGATCCCCATGTGTCCGATGCGGAAGATCTTGCCCTTGAGCTGGGCCTGCCCTCCCTGGACCACCGTGCGGTGTTCCTCCTCGAGGACGGACCGGAACTTCTTGTCGTCCACGCCCGGCGGATAGCGGATCGCACTCACCGTGTTCGACTCGTACCCGTTGCGCGGGAACATTGCCAGCTCGATCTCTTCGACGGCCGCGCGCGTCGCCTCCCCGAGGCGGCGCGTCCTCCGAATGCGGGCCTCGAGCCCCTCCTCCTTGAGAATCCGCAACGCCTCCCGGAACGCGAAGAACAGCGGGACCGCCGGAGTGTACGGCGTGTCGTCCTCCGCAAGCGCGTCGATGTGCGCCTTCAGGCTCGTGTAGAAGCTCGACCCTTCGTGGAGCCCGGCGTACGCGCGGTCGGAGATGGCCACGGCACTGATCCCCGGGGGCGCGGCGAGGCACTTCTGCGACCCGAGGACGAGCGCGTCGATGCCCCACTCGAGACGCACGTCAATCCCTCCGACAGAGGTGATGCCGTCGACAATCAACATCACGCCGTGCTTCTTCGCCGCGGCCGCGATCTCCTTCACCGGGTTCGTGAGGCCCGTGGACGTCTCGTTGTGGCATACGGTGACCGCCGCGAAGTCCCCCTTCTCCAGGGTATCGGAGACGCGGCCAGGGTCCACGGGCTGCCCCCATTCGAAGTCGAGTGAGGTCGGCCTCGCGTATACCTTGCAGAGGTCGTGGAACCGCTCGCTGAACTTCCCGTTCACGAGGCAGAGAACGCGATCGTCCCTGCGCAGGAGCCCGCTCACGGCCGCGTCGAGTCCCGCGGTCCCGGACCCGCTGAGGACCGCGACACGCCCGGAGGTCTGGAAGAGGTACTTCGTAAGCTCCCGCACCTCCGCGATCACCTCTTGGAAGGCGGGAGACCGGTGGTTGATCGCGGGCATGGCCATCGTCCGCAGCACCCGCGGATGAATCCTCACCGGGCCCGGGAGAAGAAATACCGTGTCCTCGACGTCCATCGACCCGAGGGAGCCCTCCTGGCGATTTAACCCATTCGGGGTCGGGCCTTCGGCGGGCCCCTCTACGCCGTTCATGAAACGAGACTCCAGTGGAAGCGAAGGGGTGGTCCTCCCGATTTCGTCGGAGGAACTTTTATATCCTATGTGCCTGTTGTCGTCGGACAAGCGTACGTCAAACAAGGTCGATTTGGCATACGCGCGGGACGGGTAGACAAGTGAACGAGGACTCGGAAAAAATCACATTGCGCCTCCCGAAGCGGTTCCTCCGGGCGTTGGATTTCCTCGTGGAGATGGACGACTTCCCGAGCCGATCGGAGGCGGTGCGCGCGGCAATCCGCGACCTCGTCTACTCCCGCGTTGACCTCGTCGGCGACCGTCTGAAGAAGCTCGAGGAGGCCGAGAAGGCCCTCGCGAATCTCGAGGCGCTCAAGCGCCAGTACATGAAGAGCTAGTCGACGCGGATGTGGATGCACACGGGCCGGACCTGAGGGAAATCGGGGTCGGGCCCGCGCGAACGTCACGATTTCCTCCCCCCCAACATCGGGTGGCCGCAAGGCCACCCATCCTTTCTTTCCCATCGGGAGGGGAGCCAACGCTTATCTACAAACCGGGGGTTTGGACGCGAGGATGGACCGCGAGGTCATCAAGGCGGGGGTGATGGTCGGGGTGGTCGCCGCCCTTTTGGTCCTGACCATCGTCACCCCGGGCCTCATGGGGCGCCCGACGGTCCTCTCCGCGATCCCCGCGCTGATCATCGGCATCACGGAGTCCCGCGTCGTGGTCGACCTCCACGGGGCCGTGGACCACTACCTGTACAAGAGCATCTCCCTCACGCTCCACGGCGAGGACAACGCCTCCTTCCGCCTCGACGCGGCCGACTACGAAACGTACGACCTCCAGGTGAACTTCTCGCGCGCCGCGACCCGCGCGTTCGACCTCTCCGTGGTGATCGCGGACCGCCAGGGAACCACGTTCGCGCTCAACGGAACCGTGTTCCAGGGGAAGGACGGGAGCGGGGACTTCGTCTCGATGACAGACCGGGGGACGTACCGGACGGTCCTCGTCCGCCCACCCGCGGACTTCCGCGCGCTCGTCCCGAGGGGGGAGCCCGGATGAAAATCAGCCGATGGACCCTGCTCTGGCTCTTGGTCGTGGGCCTCCTGATCTCGATCGAGCTCGCGATTGTGGTCGGAGCGGTGAACCCGTACGACGTCGTCACGTTCTTCTTCATCATGGTCTCGGGGCTCATCGTGATCGCCGTCCTGGCGATCATCGGAGCGACGTTCCTGGGGATCTACATCTCCCACCGCATCCTGTCGACGCAGGACTTCTCCCCGTTCGAGCAGGAGATGTTTCGGATGGCGGACGAGGTGAAGCGGCTCTCCCAGAAGGTCGATGAGATCTCGAGGGCGGTGAAGGGGGACCCGCCGTCCGGCCGCCCCTAGGCGAGGCGTTCCGGGCAGCCGTCCCTCCGGCTGCAACCGATGCACTTTCCCGGCCGATTGTGGTTCCGGTGGACTCCTCCCCCACGGGCGGTTGCCGTCCGCATCTCCTGGAGCTTCCCAAGGACGAGGTTCCGGAGGTCGTCATTGTACTCGATCTCGTGCGAGGCCCCCTCGTATCGGATGATTCCGTACGGCGGGGGCTTGCCGAACTCCTCCTCCATGAGGACGCAGTACGCCGCGAGCTGGAGGATGTGGGAGAACAGCGGGCCTCGGGGGGTCCGTCCCGTCTTCACCTCGACGGGCACGTGGATGTCCCCCGCGAGGAGGACCGCGTCGGGGCGGCCGGTGAGGCCGAGACGCTTCGAGATGAAAAGCTTCGGCTTCTCCGCCTCGGAATCGACGTACCCGACCTTCCCGACGCTGATCCGGTGCTTCTCTCGTGTCGCCGCGGCGACCTCGAGGCTCCGCATCGACCGCACGAGGAACCAGGAGGCCCCGACGAGCCATCCAACGGCCGCGGCCACCGTCGCCTGGGCCAACGGCCGGTCCGCCTGCAGGAAGGAGACGGCGACGCTGGCGACGATCGCGGCGACCATGGAGAACACGAGGATCGTCCGCTCCGCGTACAGCCTCTCCTCGGGGGTCACGAGGGTCTCCGCGCGGTACATGAGGAAGACCGCGGCGAGGATCCAGATCAGGGCGATGACAATCATGATCTGGACGACCTGGACAGTGGCGGGCGTGAAGAATGCCATGCCGAGGATCGCGACGATGGAGGCGGCGATCGCGAAGTACATCACCGTGGTCTCGGACTCCTTCGCGCGCACCTCGTGGACCTCGATCCCTTTGAGCTCGGATGCGACCTCCTCGTGGCGTCGCTCCCCCTCGATCGTCTCGGGCCCGAGGCCGTCCGCCGTCCCGAGGCTGAGCCACCAGTTCAGCGGGCAGTACCCGTACTTCTCGAGGTCCCCCGCGGAGATCGTCGCCGGGCCGGCGGCCACGTCATTCCGAAGGTTCCTCCTCGCTTAACCCTTTCCGGCGTTTTCTCCGGTTGCGAACGGAAGCCCACACGAACGCGACGTTCACGGCGAGGAGCGTGAGGAGCGGGAGCGTCAAGGGATTTGCAGCGATGTCCTCGATGGACATTCCGCCCGAGTGAGGACGCGGCTGATCGTTCCAATCGGACTCGAACGCGACGCGGAACGGCTCGATGATCGCCGCGCTGTCCACAATCAGCCCGACCTCCCGGTTGTTCGTCGCGGCATTCCGGTTCCAGTTCAGGCTGGAGACGAACGCCACGCGGTCGTCCACGAGCACCCCCTTGTTGTGGAACTTCGAGAGCTGGTGGCGCTCCGCGGTGCCGACCTTTGCTTCCAGGGGAAGGGCCTCCTCGCGGGCAATCCGGCTCACGTAGGACACCGTGTCATCGTTGTCAATCGGATCGTCGCCCTCCACATTGTACCACGTGCCGTCGAGGAGGATGCGGACGACCACCCCACGGCGCGCCGCTGCAATCGCCGCCTCCAGGTATGGGTTTGGAACCGCTGCCCAACTTCGGGCGACGTGAAACGCCTCGATGTCCAGACGCCTCGTGGCAGATTTGAGGAGACCGAGGAGGGCATCCGGCCGCATCGCGTGGTCCGGGGCGATCACCGGAGTGACCGTGTACGCGCCCGAGAATCGAGAGGACGGAACCACGAAGTCGTACGTCTCGTTCGACGCTGTGTCGTTCGAGACGAAGACACTCGGGGAAAAGTTTGCAATCCCGACCGAGTCGCGCCTCCGAGGATCGAAGTCCTCCCCGAACATCCTCTCGAAATACGACCCCAGGGCAGTGTCCTCGACGGCGACCTGCCAACCGCGGTTTCCACGACGGCCCGCAGAGGGGAAGCCATGGTCGCCCCAGTTCTCCGAGCCTACGACGACCTTCTCGGAATCAATGACCGCGTACTTTGCGTGGAGGAACCGATACCGTGCGATCGCGTCTCTCGCCGCGTCGTCCGCGAGGAACCGGATCGCAGCGCCCCTCGCCGCCAGTTCGCTGACGAACGCCCACTCCCGTGCATCGATTCCGCCCACCGGCGTCCCCTCTAGGAGAATTCGGATGTCGACGCCCCGCATCGCGGCGTCGACGAGACCTTCGACGAGGACCCGGTTCGTGAGGGTGTAGAGACCCGCATGAATCGAAACCGCCGCGCGATCAATGTAGTCCTTGAGAACGGAGAGGGAGTCGTCCGGAGAGAGAAACCCGACCGCCGTGCTGGTGACCTGGAACGTCTTGAAGGGGAGATCGGACTGCCCGAGGCCATAGCTTCGGAGGGAATCCCAGTCCGCCGCCGTATCCGAGTCTCGGAGCAGACCTTCGGATGACGCACGAACGGCTCGCTTCCCCTGAGGGACTTTGGCGGCCGGGACACCGGTCCAACCCGCATTCGTGTATGTCGAAGACCCGTAGGCGAACGCATCCACGACGGAGCCCGTGGGATCGACGAGAAGGACCTCGTCTCCATCATTATTCAACTGAGGAATCCGGCCCGAGACAATCATCGCCGTCGCGTTCCCGCGGCCGTATGTGTACTCCGGGGCGTCCAGCGTGTCTTCGAAGTACGAGGTCGCGTTCCGCGTAATTACCGCGCTCTCCCCCCCGGCCAAGGTCGAGGCGGGCGGGAAGATGACCGTGCCCTCGCGATCGGTGATCCGCCAGCCGGAGACATCCAATGCCGCGGATCCGGGGTTCGCCACGACAATGTACTCATCGTCTCGCCACGCCGAATAAAAGACCTCGGCGATGAGGGCGCGCGCGAGCGAGCCCTTCGTCCGTTCTCCCATCTCGGTGGCGGGAAAAAGGTGAGGGGAGGGCGGGGTGGGCCCGGCGGGGGAGGGTGACGTCACCGAGCCGGCGTCCCCCGGGAGGAAGGCTCCGATGCCATGGGGGGTTGCGAGAATCGCGAAGATCGCGAGTGCCGCGGCCACCGCCCTCATCGTTTCCCTCGGCGGGTCGACCCACCCGGCGGTATTTCCCTGCTGGGACTACACGTACGCTACGCGCGGGTCATCGGAGCCCCTTCGCGAGATCCGCCAAGGCCTTGCTCGGGTCGTGCGCTTTCACGACCGCGGAAGACAGGAGGACTCCGACGGCCCCGAGTTCGATCGCGCGCGAGACGTCTCTCCCCGTCCGCACGCCCGCCCCGCAGAGGACCTCCACCTTGGGGTTCGCGCGTCGGATCCGCTCCACGGCCCCGGAGACGACGCTCGGCTGGGCCTTCGTGACGCTGATGTTCCCGCCGATGAGTTCGGGCGGCTCGATCGCCACGTAGGGCGGGGACAGGCTCGCGATCGCTTCCGCTTCCCTGACGGTGTCCGCGCAGCATACGACCTCGAGGCCGAGCGTGTCGCAGCGTGGGATGACCGCCTTCAAATCTTTCACCGGGATCTTGCGCTCGGAGTGATTCAGGATGGCTCCGGCGGCCCCGGCCTCCAGGGCCGCCTCGGGCGGGAGCCAGCCGGTGTGGGCGCCCGCTTCGATCGCATCGAGATGTTGGGCGAAGACGGGGATCCGGACCTCGTGCCCGATCCTCGCCAGGTCCGTGGCGGCGGGCGCGATGACGACGGACGCGCCGGCCCGGTCCGCGACCTCTGCGCACGCCTTTGCCAGGGCCAGCCCACGCGGGCCGAGGGCCTCCGGGTACGCCTTGAAGTTCACGAGGATGACGGGGGTTCGCATTGCCTCTGCGGCCGAACCCGTTCCTCGATATAAGAATGCGGCGAGGCTCACGCGGTCGGCGGGGGACGGGACTCGTCTTCCTTCCTGCGGCGGCGATACCAGATGAACAGGAAGAGGAACGCGATCACGGCTATGACGACGAGCGCAATCCAGGGGAGCACGCCCAGGCCCGGAGAGGTGGACGGGGTCTCGGGTGGGACGACGACCCACGTCGCCGTGAGGGCCTTGGGGCCGTCCATCGTGACGAGGGTGACACTCGATGAGGACGTGGAGGCGCCCGTCCAGCCCGCGAAGCGGTACGTGGTCCCGTTCGCCGTGACTCGGTCCGGGACGCTGGCGGTCGCGGCCGTGTTCTCCGCGTACCAGCCGGCCCCTTCCGCCACTCCATAGGCACTCACGATCGTGAGGAGGTGGTCCGTGCGCCACGACGCGCTGACCGTCTTCGGTCCGTCCATCGCGATCGTCGAATCGGCGGACGAAGCTGTTGAATCCCCCGTCCATCCCGTGAAGACGTACCGCGTGCCGGTGCCCCCCGGGGCGCTGCCCTCGACGGAGAACGACGCGGCCACGGAGGCGTTGTACCATCCGCCGCCGGTGGGAGTCCCGTGCGCGGACTGGACGGTGAGGAAGAACTGCAGCTGGAACGTCGCCTCGACGGTCGACGGTCCGTTGGGGGTGATCGTGTGGGAGCGGGCGCCTCCGTCCGACCACGAAGCGAACACATAGCGCGTCCCCGGGGAGACGACCTGCGGGCTAGGTGCCTCGATCGTGTGCGGTGTCTCCTCTTCCAGCCACCGCGTCACAGCGCCGACGTAGGGGGACGCGTCCACAAGGAGATCGAGCGGGATGGGCGCCGTGCGGACCGTCACTTCGTGCTCCGTGTCAAACACCGCGCCGATGGCTCCCGCCTGCGCCCCCGCGGTCACGGTATGACTCGGCCCGCCGCCGTCGCTCCAGGATTGGAAGACGTGGCGGGAGCTCGGGCCGAACGGCTGCGGGCTCGGAGCGTTGACCGTGTGGGCCGACCCCGGCTTCCATGAGGCGGTGACGGGCGCGACACGCGGCTGACTGTCGACCTCGACGGTGAGCCCCGCGGGCGTCGTGTCAATCGTGTACGGGAACGTCCGCTCGAGCTTCGCGAAGTAGATGTCCAGGTCGGCGCCGCGGCCGTCCGTCCACACGATGCAAATCGTGCCGTCCGGGGCGGACTCAATCGCAAGGTAGTCCCCCGGGCGGTTGAACCCGACCGGCGTCTCCGCGGTGGTCACCCGAAGGTTCGGACCCCAGGTCGTTCCCCCGTCCGTGGAGTTCGTGTAATAGATGTTGTGGGCACCCGTCCGGTCGTCCTCCCATGCGACGTGGATCCCGCCGAACGGGTCGATCGCGAGGTCCGGCATCCATTGGCGGGCCGTCGTCGTGTCGTCGTTCAGCCGAATCCCTGGCGACCACGTCGAGCCGCTGTCGGACGATCGTGCGATGAAGACGTCCATGTCCCCGTTCGGGGTCCCGCCTGGCCGGCCGTTCCGGTAGTCCTCGTAGGCGATATAGATCGTGCCGTTCGGGGCGACGGCCATCGACGGGAGCACGGGAGGGTCCGAAGGGAGTGGCGACGCCGCGGATCCCGGGATGTCGTTCACACGGATGTCCGACCCCCATGTCGCACCGCCGTCGAAGGAGCGATCGAACAGAATGTTGTCGGAGGCGTACGACCACCAGGTGGCGAGGACCGTCCCGTCCGGCGCGACCTGCACGATACCGCCAAGAGTGCCTGGGCCGGAGACGAGGACCTTGGGCGTCCACGTCGCGCCCCCGTCGGACGAGCGCGCGAACGCGAGGTCCTGGCGAGTTGGGGCGTCCGTGTTCCACACCCAGTACAGGTCCCCGGCTGCGTCGTGCGCGGCGCTCTCCTTGTCCGCGAAGTTCGGGGCGTCATTGTAGAAGTATGTCGTCCCCCACGTGACGCCGTCCGTCGTGTTCGTGACGGAGATTCCACCGGTCGCACCCGCGTTGTCGTACTCGATCCGGGTGAAGTACACGCGGTCGTCACGGGTGACCGTGAGCCAGGGATCGGACTGGCGGGGCAGCTGGGAAAGGGGCATCAGGATGTTCGTGGAGAACGTGTTCCCACCGTCGGAGGAGGTCGCGAACGCGACGCGCTGGCCGCCCCCGTTGTGGGTGAACGCCTCCTTCCAGCCGACGAAGATCTTCCCCTGGGAATTGATCACCATCGTGGGCTCGACCTGGTACCCGAAGCCGAGGTTCACCGTGTTCACGCGCAAGTTTGGCGAGAACGGGACGAACGCGGTTGGATGCGGCCCGGAATCCGAGAGCGGGGACGGGGGCACGGGTGGGCTCTGCGTCGAGGACGCGGACCCCGGTGGGAGGAGGAGGGCAAGGAACAAACCGATGGCAACGACCGCAACCGCTCGGACTCCGACTCCCCGCATGATGAACCCCATATAGCGACGAAGCGACCGCGGGACATGAAGGTTCTGGTAAACTCGCCGAATCAGAACTTCGCGCAGAAGCGATCCACGAGGTCCCGATTCCCGACGTACGTCGGG
>VBML01000173.1 GCA_005878915.1 Methanobacteriota archaeon
TTTCCCGAGGGGCTTGTCCACCTGCGCGGGATACGCGAAGAATCCGCCGTAGTGCAGGATCTGGTTGAAGTCCCCCACGAACGATCCGCCGTATCGGAGGTTCATCAGCTCCCGCTCGAGCTCCCCGACGAACGCCTTCACCTCGGGAATCCACTTCTCACGATGCCCGCCGACGCCGTACAGCTTCCCCTTCGGCGGGAGACGGAGGCCCTCGTGGATCAGGGTGAACTCGTCCGAGCGCCCGCCTCCACCTTGGACGAACTCGTGGACCCCGCCCTTCGACGCGTACACGAACGTCGTGGCGGGACCATAGATCAGGTATCCGGCGGCGAACAGGTCCGAGCCCCGCGCCGGGAGGCGGGCGCCGTCGAAGACCCCGAAGATCGTGCCGAAGATGTTGTTGCTCAGCACGTTCGAGGAGCCGTCGAGGGGGTCGAGGACGATGGAGAAGCGGCCGCGGCCCACCTCGGTCACCTCTCCCATCTCCTCCGACGCGACGTGGGACACGAGCTTGGAGTCCCGCGATGCCGCGACGAACCGGTCGTTCATCCAGACATCGAGCTCGAGCTGCTGTTCGCCGTACACGTTCTTTGTGGCGGCAGGGTCCCGACGTACCGGCAGCTCCCGGCGAATCGGCGTCGCGAGACCCGCGAACCGCGACAGCAGGGAACCGAGGTCCCGGTCGATCCGCCCCGCGTGCTCCGCGAGCGTGATGTCCGCCACCGCGTCCCCTCAGTACTTCACGTACCAGCCTTCGAAGTGGTCCTGGAGCTTCTCTTTCCCGCCGTAGAAGTCCCACCAGGGTCGCGCATGTTGATGAGCGAGGTCGGCAAGGGCCTGGAAGTTCTTCACGCCCTGCGTCCGTATGTAGGCGAGCTGCTTCTCCAGGGATGTCTCCTTGAACGCGTCCTTCCAGATTGCGCGGCCCGCGAGGAAGCCGGAGGCCCCGCCGCGGCAGGCGAGGTCGACGAGCTTGTGGAAGACGCCGAAGTCCGCCCCCGCGCTGAGGACGACCCAGGGAACCTTCGTGACTTGACTCAACCGCTCGCAATTCCTTCGGAGCTCCTCTGGGTCCGGCGTCGCCTTTGGATCTCCGGGGAACTCCGCCTTCAGCACGTCCAGCCCCAGGGGGCTCAGGATCTGCGCGGTCCGGATGATCGTGTCGGCCTTGTGGTGCGCGAACTCCTCCTCGCTCTCGTCCACGGGATACGACATCGGTTCGCACACGAAGGCGATGTCCAGGCGGCGGCACTCGTCTGCGACGGTCCGCACGACCCACACCTGGTGATCGACAATGTCCAGCGGAGCGTCCGGGTTAAAGAAGACGAGCAGCTTCGCCGCGCTCGCGCCGAGCCGCTTCACCTTCTCCACGGTCCAGCCGTCGAGAAGCGTCGTGAGCCGCCAGTTCCCCTTCTTCTCGTATCCGGAGGTCTCCAGGGCCACGATGAGGCCCGTGCGACCCGGAAGGACGAAACGGTTGATTGCAGGGCCCACGCCGTACTCCGGGTCCAGGAGATACCCGCTCGCGTGGGGCGCCAGCCATTCCGTGACCCCGAGCTTCACAGCCTCCATCTCTGCGTACGACGCGGCCTTCGGATCTTCCGGGTGGAGCATCTTCTGCAGGCTCCCGCGCTGGTCCATCGCGATCATCGTGAAGCGGCCCGTCTCGTCCGAGATCTGCTGGAGGCCGCGAAGCTTGCCGACGGAAATCCGCACGCCATCCACCTGGTGAGGTCGCGAATGTGGGGTGCCGTATTGACTTTTGCGCCGCGCGGCATGCCGGGTTCTCGTTGAGCGTCGCTAGGCCCCGTGTTCTCCAGCCAGGGCGAATTGAGAACGAGAACCGATCCCGCGATGAACCCATAAGTGAACGAACCTCACGGAGGCGGGCTCCGTCTGTCGAACCGTCCCCAGAGCCAAAGGTAGATGAACATGCTGAGGAAGCTCAGACCGAACGCGAAGGCCCCCATCGCCGAGAACGAAAGGGACGGAACGCTGTCGACAAACGGCATGTGAACATCGACTTGATTGACAATGATTCGTGCGACGATGTATAGCCAGAGAAGCACACTGAAGACC
>VBML01000174.1:0-22109 GCA_005878915.1 Methanobacteriota archaeon
ACCCGGAACACTATCCTCGAACCGGAATCTGCTGACTGACGCAGACCCAAACATGAACGAACGGTCTCCCGGTAACAGGACGAAGTGAAGGGATGTCACCTCCGCCGTCCACCTCGCCGAGGAAAGCATCCTTCGCCGCCTGCAGGTGAATTCACCCAAGGATGCCCTTGCGCGAATCAAACGCGGCTTCGCGGGGCCCTTGATTGACCGCGATGCCCATGGGAAAGAGCGCCGTCGTGCGGACTCGCTCTATCCGAGGCAATTTTAGGCCAGTTCCGTCCGATGGATTCAAGGACGCGGGGCATCGAGGCGACTACCGTGTCCTTCGACGTACCCACGAGCCAATCTTGATGGACCGCCTCGAAGCCGGTGACCACAAGGCAGGCAGCGTCATCGAGATTTCTGCGAAGCGGTTACGCCATTCAATGCAGACGGCGGTGCGGCACTGTGCAGACCTGCGGACCAATCGAGGCCAGAAGGCTGCCCAAGAGGCGTGGGAGACTCCGATCGTTAGGTGAGGGATCGTGGCGCGTAGGCATCAGCAAGATGTCCGACATGACATGTCCGAAAACCACGACCCCCTCGGACACGCCCCAAGCGAGATGTCGCAGACCCGGAGGGATTCGAACCCCGAGTCCTAGAGCGCGCGGACGGGCGTATCGGTTGTTCGCAAATTCAAATGCAAAGAGGGCCTCGTCAATTCTCCACATAGGGATGTCGATGTCCGATGGAATGGGGCGGCGAGTTGAGCGGGACCTCTCCCGCGAGACCCCTCACGATGTTGGCACGGCCTCGAAGTCGATTTGAGGAATCTTCTTGTCGAAGAAAATGCTCTTATGGGACACGCTCATCGAAAGCGCGACCGCCAGGTCCGAGTGAATGACTCCGAGGTGCCTCGCGGCAGCGGCGACGCGCGTCTGACAGCGGGTGTCCACGTTGTTCATGCTCGCCAGCTTCGCGGCGGATCCCACCGCGATGCCGAGGTCGATACACCGAATCTGGCAAATCGGTCCGAGGAATTCCCAATCCTGAGATTCCTCCGTGTGATGGGCAGGAGTCGCTCGTAGGAATTCGTTGCAGGTGCCATACCCGCACGCGCCGCAGTCGTACATCGGCGGATACCACTTCTCGAGTCCGATGAAGAGGATAAGATCCACCTTCTCGGCCGTGTCGGCGTCGCGGAAGAAGATGGGGTTCTTAGCGGTCATCGCGCTGACGGCGCACATCTTCGCGACGTTTGCTACGACTTCTGTGAACATCTCGTGCTGGTCCATCCGTCACAACTCCCGATGTCGCTCGTCTTGATACACCGCCGCGCGATGGGTGCCAGGCAGTAAGGCATACACCTTGTTTTTCTTTTGGTCGAACGCCAACGTGTGAGCTCCTTTCTCCGTCGGCACAGTTTCGAGGAGCTTCATGCGCCTCGCGTCAAAGACGTCAATCACTCCGGGTGTGCCGACAGCGACGTAGACATGGCTCAGCGGCGAGTTGAAAAAGACAACATCGGGCGGGCCGCTGAGTTCCCCGACCAACCGGGTCTCTCCCGAGCCCATGTCGACCGCGACCAGCCTCTCTCCGTCACAGGCGCAGAAGAGTCGTCTCCCTCGGGAATCGATATCGAGTCCATGCGGGCCCTTGGCGGGCACCTTGTATCTCTTCCGCATCTTCAGGGGAGTCCTCGCATCAAGTTCAAGGATCAGCGGAGGGTCTGCGATGTTCACGTAGAACGCGGCCGTCCCCTGGTCGTAAGCGGCCCACCGAGGGCGCCCAGGGAGCACCGCGGTCCCGGTCACGACCTTCCGACCGACATCTATCATCGAGACCGTCGATGAGTTGACGACTTCGGGGTCGCCGACATTTGCCACGAGCAAGAGCCCGCGGGACGGATCGAAGGCGAGCCCATTCGGACGCATTCCCGCGGGAAGCCTCACGATTTCTTCTTCCGTGCCGACCGCGAAAACGCTAATCGTGTTCTCGTCGCGATTTGAGGTGAAGAGGAGACCGCGTTCGTCCGACACGAGAACACCCGCGACCCCCTTCAGTCCGTGCATGGACCGAACAAAGCGGTCGGAGTTGGAATCCACCACATCGACATCATCGTTACACGTATGGGCCACGTAGAGCCGGGAGGATTCGTGATGGACGGCAGCGTGATCAAAGCCGCCTTCCTTTGAATGCGCGGGAAGCTCGATATAGCCGACGAGTCGGAGACTCATCAGGTCATATTCTCCAACTTGGCTCTCCCCTCGACCTTGAGCTCGCTATGCGTGTAGAACCCCGGGATGGACGAAGGACATTTTAATTCCTCGTTTTCGCGGGAGACGTTTCCTAGAAACGGATAGGTGAATCGCCCGCGTTGGTGATTCTGGAACAAATTGACCGAAGACATTTCGCAGCTTCTTTCGCGCTCGCCACGACATGGAGGAATAGCGGACCCGGAGGGATTCGAACCCTCGATCCTCGGCTTAGAAAGCCGGTGCCTTATCCGGGCTAGGCCACGGGTCCAGCCGCCAAAGAGGCCGGCGAATATTAAGGCTCTACCGCCCCGTCGCGGGAGTGCCCGTTGGAACTCTCCTCTCTCTGAGCACGAGCTCCACGAGCGGGAATAGAGAGAAGACCTCCACCGCCTTCGAGAAGATCCCAAGAGGTTCGATTTCCTCGAGTCGCCACAAAGGAGGGAGCGCGAAGCTGCGGCTCGCGACGAACGCCGCGATCAGCGCGACGGTGAACACGATCCAATACCGGTCCCATCCACGAGGCAGGAACGGGAGCAATAGGCCGCCTCCCACCTGGACGACCGCGGTCACAGCGAAGCCTGCCACGTAAAGGGGGATATCGATGTGGTCGCTGACCGCGAACAGGTGGGCAATCCCGTCCGTGATGATCAGGAGGCCCGCGACATACGCGAGAAAGTGGATCCGGTCGCGCTGCTCGTTCAACAGATACATCCCGAGGCCGAAGGCGATGAACGCGATTCCCATCACGGGGAGGTTGATCCGGACGAAGATGTCGCCCCCGCCGGCGGAGTGCCCCATCTCGTCGCCCACGGACGCGAGGTGCTCGGCGAGGTCCGCCACGAACGCGAGTGCAATGAAGAAGAGCCCGCCGAGGCAGAACGCCCCCTCCGCGCTGTACGCCCGATGAACGTTCATGGGCTGACGTCCGAGGGGATGCGGTTAGAAATATGTTCGCCCGAACTGGGATAGAGGGTCCAAGTGGCCATGGCCCTAGGAACCGAGGTGCGCCGGCCGGTCCACCGCCCACTGGATCGACTGGCGATGCCGTAGCTTTGATTACGGACATGCGGCTTGGGCCGGGCAAGCGCCGGTAGTCTAGCGGTCGGACGTGGGCCTTCCAAGCCCGCGATGTGGGTTCGACTCCCACCCGGCGCACTCACAATCACCGCCCCCGAGGGCGGTTCGGAAGGGGTCGCACTTTGGCGGGAGTCGTGACGGCTGCGTGGCGGGCTCGATGGGGAGACTTGCCTTGAGATGCTGGGAAAAATAGGGCCGACAAGGGCGGGGAAGCCTGTCGCCCTCGCCGAGCCTGAACGAGATGGGATGCGATCGTTACCCGGGGTCGTCCTCGCCCTCGGTCTCGAGGCCAACGGAGCAGCCATAGCTCGCGTAGACCTCTTCCCAGCTGCACGGCTCGCCGAGGCTCGCGTGCAGGAGGTTCGTTGCCGTTTCCGCGTCAATCATTGGAGCTGGGGAGCGCCCGGGGGGATATAGGGGTAAGTCGGGGGGAGGTGGCCGAAAGTACTCCGCAATGGAGGGTAGGCGTTCAAACCCCGGTGAAATGCTGCAGCATCTGGTCGACTACCACCGCTCCGACGACCGCCATCGCGATCAGTGAGAGGCCCGCCTCGCCGATGGCGGCGAGGCCCACCGTGGAGCCGAGGAGGATGAACAAGAGTCCAAGGACGATCTTCAGGTCCACCTTCTCGACGAAAACCACGAGGAGCCCGAGGAGGAGGAAGAACACCACCAGCGCGATCGCGGCAGCGACGCCGAGATCGGGAATCAGCGGCAAAGGTTTGCGGAACCGTAGAAGCGGCGCGGTCATCTTAAGCGTTCGGCGGGATTCCGAATGGCGAGGCGCGGGGAATCCCGCGGGCTCTCCAACGGAACCTTGAAATCGGGGCCACGAAATCGCGCGAGTGGATTTGTGCAGACGTAGCGGTCGGCGCCCGCTCGCAAGCGGGTGCCGTCCCGGACGCGTTGGGGAAGGACTGGAGGCGTGAGGACATGAAACTGTTCCGAAGGAATCGTGAGCCCGAGAGTGAGAGCCCGCGCAGGCGGGAAGGCCTGCTCCGCGACGGGGACGGCAACACCCGAATCGGCCTTGCCGTGCTCGTGATCATCATCCTGCTCATCGCGAGCCTCGTCGTGACCGCGGCGAGCTTCCGGAACGTCCCGGCCGGGCACAAGGGGGTCATCCTCTCGGGTCCGAACGGCCCGAGCCGGGAGGAGATCAACGAGGGGTGGTCCCTCAACCTCGCGTACATGGCCTCGGACATCCGCATCGTGCGGTACAACGTGCAGACGAGGGACATGATCGGGTCGCAGGGGAATTCCCTGACGATCCGTTCGTCGGACAACCTGAACGTCCACATGGACCTGACCCTCGTGTACCATTTCCCGGGGGACCGGGTCGCGGACATCTTGATCCAGTACGGCGACCCGCTCGAGATCATCGACCGCTACCTGCGGTCCGTGCCCCGGGATGTCGCAAGCAACTTCACCGGGGAGTACATCGGCGGGATCGGCAGGATCGTCATTGAGGACGAGATCCAGCGGGAGGTCACCGCGGCCCTAGCGACGTATAGCATCGTCGTCGACGACATCCTCGTCCGCGACGTGGACCTGCCGGACACCGTGGACATCGCGATCGAGGAGAAGCTTGCGGCCCAGCAGAAGGTCGTCACCGCGGAGCTCGAGCGACAGGCGATCGTGATCCGGGCGATGGCGGAGGCGGACCGAATCCGCCTCGAGGCGGAGGGGATCCGGAACGCGACGGTCCTCAAGGCAAACGGGACCGCAGCGGCTATGCGACTGATCATCGAGACGCTGAAGTTCGAGGATCCGAACCTAGTGAACGCAACGTGGGCCTACCTGACCGTCCTGTATATCCAAGCCCTCTCCGACCCGAACTCGAACATCTCCTTTGTGATCATCACGGACGGGGGCGTCCCGATCATCATCCAGCCAAAGCCCTGACGTGGACGGCCTCGCCCCGTCGGAGCTCGACCATCTCCCGGGCGTTCATCTTCGCGACGCCGACGGCGCGCACGGTCCCCCCGTGGACGACGGCGACCTCGGACCCCACGCGGACGTCCGCGGTCGCCCCCGTCACCCCGACCGCGAAGACGTTCCCCTGCGGGACGAAGTCCTCGATGTCCACGCAGCTCACCCGCGCCTTCGCGAGGGCCTCCCCTCCCGCCAAGGCGAGGGAAATCTTCCCGCGGTCCGTGACGGCGCCGAGTTGTTTTCCCCCCCGGAAGATCCGGACGAACGGCCAGCGACCCCGGGTCGAGGCGCCCTCCAGGAGGGCGTCCCCCGCCTCCTGGAACTGGAACCGAGCGAGGGAAGCGACGTCCTCGTCCCGGCGCGTGCCGGCGTGGGCCGCAGGGGCGGACGCGAGGGCGCGGGTCAGCGCCGCGGTGAGGCCATGGAGGGAATCCTCGGAGGCCGTCCGGCCTGTCGCAGTGAATGCCGCCTCCGGGACGGCCTCTCGCACGAACGGCACCTCCGTCGTGACGTGGGCGATCACCGCATCGTACCGGTTCCGCTCAAGGAACGCTCGGAGCGTCCCCGTAAGCATCTCGACCTCATCGCGGGACCAGTCGCCCGTCACGGGGATGTCATAGTGGGCGGCGGGGTACGACCGCTCAAGTTCGCGGGGGACGAGGCCGAGGGGAGACGTCACGATCACCTCGTGGACCGCGGCGGGGTTCCCGCACGCGTCGATCGCCTCGCGGAAGCGGCGGTGCGTGCGGCTCTCCGCATACGGCTTCCGCGCTGAGCACGGGAGGAGCAGGAGGACCCGCGCGGAGGGCGGCTTCCGGTACGCCCGCGAGACGAACCGCTGGAACCGCACGACGTCCGGACGGGTGAGGGCGAGCGGGCTGTACGCCTTCACCGCACCGTCCGCAACGGGAAAGCGGAGTTCCTGGAATTCGTAGTGCCGGAGGTCGAGCTCACGCAATACTGCGGTGGACCAAGGGTCGTTGATCGCGCGCCGCTCCGCGAGCTCCCGCAACGTCGCGTGACGAATCGCGGTCCGAGCGACCGCGAGCTCCACGTGGAGCGCAGTGTCGTTGTGGTCCCCGAGGGGGCCCCCAGACGAGCAGGAAGGGCACGCGCACGGGATCTCTTCGAGGGAATCTCGGCGGACAGCGCCGTCCGCGGTGTGGAAGAGCCCGCGGGTCGTGTCGTACGCCATTCGGGAGGAGTCGACGAGGTCGATCCCGCAGTACACGAGCAGCCCGAGGTTGTGCGGGGCGGCAATTCCTGGGACGGCGAGGACCCGGGCCGCGCCGAGCTTCGTCCGAGCCTCGACGATCAGTCGAGCGAAATCCTTTGGGCGGTCGAGGTGGGAAGGCCCACCCTCGAGGACGACGAGCTCGACCTCCGACTGGGCGGGGATTTCAGCGACGGACGATACGACCGCGGCCGCCCCCCTCGCCGCCTCCCTCGGGAGATCAATGTCCAAGCCGGGCGGGACGCCGGATCGGTCGGGAAGTGGGATGTCTCCGTCAGCCGCCACGGAGACGAAGAAGCTCCCCGCGATCCCGAACGTTGCATGTCGTGGGGTGCCACTGCGGGCGGCGACGAGCTCGGCCCACTTCGGAGCGGGGAATCCCGCCGCGTCCACGAACGCGATGTTCGGCGTCAGGATCTCGCGTTGGGCGATCGACCAGACGCCGATGCGCCCCATCGCGCACCGCTTCAGGACTTCGAACACGGCTCGGCGAATGCCGTGCGCCTCTTAAGGGCATCCGGCCTTAGAGGACGACGGCGCTCCTCTCCAGGAGGGCGAGGTCTCGCGGGATGAACGTCCGCTCGTCGATGGAGATGATGAGGATCGCGGTGTTCTGCGCGACGACATCGTTGAGGTACTCGAGGAATTTCCAAATCCGCGGGGAGTCGTTGTTGATCATCAGGTATTCGAGGCCGTCCAATAGGATCGTGGCCTTCCCCCCGCCCTCGACATGCTGGACGATCTCGTTCGTCAACGCGTTCAGGTTGTGCGGGTCGATGTAGTCGTTCCCGAGCGTCGTGGACAACCAGATCGAGCGGATGTCGACGCCGAGGTGGGCCTTCCGCACGTGGTTCGGATGCTGGCGGGTGACGAGAAGCGGGCGATACCCTCGCTCGACGGTGCTCAGGAAGAGGGTCAGGCTCCGCTCGGGCTTCCGCTCCTTTACCAGGTAGGACCTGCCGTCCTCCAGCTCCTTATCGCGTCCGAAAAGGAGTCTGGTGAAGAGGTCGTCTTCATCTGACATTTCGGATGTGACCACGTCAACAGCAGGACCGCTTTGTTATACATAGCCTTGCCAGAATCACCGATGAGACTCAAAAACCTCCATATGACCGGGCCAAACGTTTATCGCGACCCATCCGCTTGCGCCCGCGGCACGGCATGATCGGCGTCATTGGAGGCTCGGGTCTCGCGTCGCCGACCCTGCCCGGCGACGCGACCATCGAGTACCCTGCGACCCCCTACGGGCCGACCTCCGGCCCCGTCGTGGTCACCCGCCATCGCAGGGGATCGGTGGCGTTCATCTCCCGCCATGGCCCCGGCATGCGAATCCCACCGCATCGCGTGAACCACCGCGCGAACATCTGGGCGCTCACGCATTCGGGGGCCCTTCGAATCATCGCCCTCTCATCCGTGGGTTCCCTGAAGATGTCGATCCGCCCCGGGACCTTCGTGGTACCCGACGACTACGTCGCGTTCTGGGACATCCCGACGTACTACGAGGAGGAAACGAAACACATCACCCCCACCGTGGACGCAAGACTTCGCAGGGTCCTCCTCTCCGCCGCGCGGAAGGTGCGGACGCAGGCGGCGCCGAGGGGCGTCTACGTACAGGCCACGGGGCCCCGCCTGGAGACAAAGGCGGAGATCGCCTTCTTCCGGACGATCGGGGACGTGGTCGGAATGACGATCGCCTCGGAGGCGACGCTCGCCGCGGAGATTGGTGTCCCGTACGCCGCTCTCTGTTCCGTGGACAACTACGCCCATGGGATCACCCAGAAGGCTCTTGAATTCGAAGAGATTCGGGCTATGCAGAAGAAGAACGCCTCGGTAAGCGAGGCTGTCCTTGGCGCGGCCTTGGAGGCCCTCCAATGAGCGTCCTGATCAAAGACGTGCTCCTGGAGGGCGTCGTCACGTCGATCTACATCGAGGGGAACCGGATCGCCGCCATCGGCGACAAGGCCCGCGTGGAGGCCGACACGACGATTGATGGAAGGTCGAGGGCCGCGGTGCCGGGGTTTGTGAACACCCACACGCACGCGGCGATGACCCTCCTGCGGAGCTACGCTGACGATCTCTCGCTGCGGGAGTGGCTCGAGAAGGCGATCTGGCCGAGGGAGTCGAAGATCGAGCCCGAGGACATCTACTGGGGGACGAAACTCGCGTGCCTCGAGATGATCAAGGGGGGCACGACGGCCTTCAACGACATGTACTTCCACATGGACCAGGCGGCGCGCGCGGTGAAGGAGATGGGGATCCGCGCCGTCCTTAGCGAGGGCTTCATCGACCTCCGCGACCCCGACCTCGGTCAGCAGCTCCTGAAGAAACAGCAAGCCGTGATCAAGAAGATCGAGGGGGTGGGAACGGACCGTGTGCGGGCCGCCCTCGGCCCCCACGCGATCTACAGGGTGAGCCGCGAGTCCCTCCAGGCCCTGAAGGAGCTCTCCGACAGCAAGGGGTACATGATCCACCTCCATCTCGCCGAGACGAAGCGGGAGGTGGAGGACTGCATCAGCGAGCAGGGAGTGCGACCCGTGAAATACCTGGAGGGACTGGGAGTGCTCTCCCGCCAGCTCCTCGCGGCGCACTGCTGCTGGGTCGACCAGGAAGAGATCGACCTCCTCGCGCGGGACGGGGTGAAGGTGGCGAACTGCCCGACGTCAAACATGAAGTTCGCCTCTGGATCTTTGCCATACCGCGCGATGCGGGAGGCGGGGGTCCTCGTGTCCCTCGGCACGGATGGCGCCGCATCGAACAACAACCTCGACATGCTCGAGTCCATGAAGTTCGCGGGGCTCCTGCAGAAGTTCGCCTCCGGGGACCCCACCGTGGCCCCCGCGTCGGAGGTCTTCGAGATGGCGACCCTCGGTGGCGCGAGGGCCCTCGGGCTCGACTCCGGACTCCTGGAGGAAGGGCGGCTCGCGGACATCGCCCTCATCGACCTCCGGAGGCCCGAGCTGAACCCGCGGCACGACCTGAGGTCGCTCCTCGTCTACTCCGCCCACGGGAACGTCGTGGACACCGTGATCTGCGACGGGCAGGTCCTGATGAAGGGGCGCAAGGTCGCCGGCGAGGCGGAAATCGTGCGGAAGGCGGCGGAGGTCGGGCGGGACCTCGCGTCGCGGGAGTGAACGCGTGGCCCTCGACCGCCTGCGGGCGAGCCTCGCGGGCAGCCCCGTCGTGAAGTTCGGGGAGTACGACTACTTTGTGCACCCGATCACGGACGGAATCCCGCTCGGGGATCCGGCGGTCCTGGACGAGGTCACGGACGCCTTGGTCCGTCTCGGCGACTGGTCCCGGTGTGACAAGATCGTGACGGCCGAATCGATGGGATTCCCCCTCGCGGCGGTCCTCTCCTTGAAGACGCGGAAGCCGTACGTGTTCATTCGCAAGCGGAGGTACGGGTTGCCGGGCGAGGTCTCCCTGAAACAGGCGACGGGCTACTCGAAGGCGGAAATGTTCGTCAATAACATCCGTCGGGGGGACCGGGTCGTTTTCGTGGACGATGTCCTCTCCACCGGCGGGACCGTGACGGCGGTCGTGAAGGGCCTGCGCTCCCTCGGGGCAGAAGTCGTCGACGCCCTCATCGTTTTCGAGAAGACACGCGAGAGGGCGCGCATGGAGAAGGATCTCGGACTTCGAATCAAGACGCTCCTCGCCGTCGAGGTCCGAGCGGGAAAGCTCGTTGAACGCGCCTAGGGAGAATTGGCCTGGGACTCCGGTGCCTCCGCGCGGTCGCGGGCTCGTTGGGCGACCACCCGACGGAGGGCCCGCTTGAGGAACGGGCTCGGCAGCACGCTGACTGCGACGCTGACGAGGACGATGACGCTGAACAAGCTCGGCCCGATGACCTCAGCGGTGAGCGCCGTGAGCGCCACGATGAGGCCCACCTCCCCGCGGGGCGTCATTCCCAAGCCGACGGCGAGGGCCTCTCGCGTCCGCAACCCCGTGAGACGGGCAGGAATCGAACAGCCCACGACCTTCGTCACGATCGCCATCGCGACGAGGATCAGAGAGAAGAGATAGAACTCCGAGGAAACGCTCCCCAAGTCGACGAGAACTCCTAGGGAGATGAAGAAGATCGGAGTGAATATCGCCGCGAGGTACGTGGCCCCTTCTCCGAGGTCCTTGCGGAGGGGCGTGGACGCGAACATTGTCCCAGCAAGGAACGCCCCGACGATGGCTGATAGACCAATCACCTCGGAGATGAAGGCATACAGAAACGTAATCGCGATAGCGATGCTGAAACCGCTGTGCTTCATCCCCATCCGATTGCCGGCGGCTTGGAGCCGAACGACGATCTTGCTGAAGAAATGGACGCCGACGTAGATTGCGACGCCGATGAAAACAAGCGCGGTAATCAGGAGGATGGCGATTGCCCAGATATTTGCCCAGATATCGATCCCACCCGAGCGACTCAGGCCGACGACAATCGAAAGGGTGAGGAGCCCGAGGATGTCGTCGATGACCGCGGCTCCGATGATCGTCTGCGCCACACGATCCTTCATCAGGCCGAGTTCGAGGAGGATGGCGGCGGCAATCGCGGTGCTCGTCGCGACCATCGCGGCGCCGACGAACACCGCCATCGTGAATGGGGTCCCTTGCGGACCGATGGCCGCGGGCGGAAGCATGTAGTACGCGAGGGGGGCCCCGATGACGAACGGAAGCAGGACACCGCCTAAGGCCACGGCGAAGTTCTTCCTTGTATACATGACACGAAAGTCGCTTTCGAGACCGACGAGGAACAGGAGGAAGATGGCCCCGAGGGAGGCAAAGCTCTTGGTCAGGGAGGGATCGAAGAGGGTGATGTTGTACGAGCGAAGGAGGTAGGCGCCGAGGACAGAGGGACCAACGAGAACTCCAATCGCGATCTCGCCGATGATCTGGGGCTGTCCAAGCTTGCGGATCACGAAGTGGCCGATGCCGGCGAGAGCAAGGAGGAGCGACAGTTCCCGGAAGATGTCCGTTGCTTCGACCGTGTCCCCCGCGATGCCCCGCGGCTATTTTACGCTGGTGGACTGGGTATCTTCGCGCGTTTATCACTGAAGATAATTACGGGCAAAGCGCCTTAAAAACCGGCCCAGCTTCCTTCGGGAGGTCCGCGGCGCCACGAGTATCGGCGACCGGACCTAGCGAGGAAGGAAATGGCCGCGGCGAAGAACGCTCGAGTCTTCCCCGGAGGCAAGATCAATGGACTCCGGAACCGGTCGGTGTACCGCTCAATGGAGCGGATCTTCGTCCGCCCTCCGGCGGGACCATCCCTCTTCCTCGGGGGGTGCACGTACGCGGGGGCGTACCTCCTGCTGATGCTGCTTGGGTTCACGGCGTGGAGCGGGCTGCTCGCTGTGATTGGTACGGTTCTAATTCTGTTCGGACTTCGCAGAACCTGGGAGCCGGGCTGACGCCGAGTCCCTACTCACGCCCGCGTACGCGACCGTCCTTCATTACAATGATATTGAGATCGATGATGTCGCGTTCTTCTGGCCCCTTCTCGTATCGGACGCTTCGTCCGTCATTCAAAATTTTGTGGAACCGGATTCGCATCGATGCCCGTTCCGCGGTGACATCCGCGAAGTGGATAAGATTCGCGTCGCGATTCTCCGCTACGATAGATGATAACACGGACGGGCTGACGAACACTCACTGGCGCAGGAGGTCGAGGCCGTTCCAGTCCCCGCCGAAATCCTGAACAACGCCGGTTGCGAGCTGGAACCGCGCGCGGAGCCGCCCGTTCTCGAAGAAGATGTACGCGTTCCGAAGGCAGGACGTGTACAGGTTCTTGCGCTTGCCCTTCTGCGTGAGGATGCGGTCGACGCACTGAATCAAGCCGACTTCCTCGAGGGTCCGGATCTTCCGGTAGCATGCAGCGATTGGGATTCCATATCGCTGGCTGATCTCCTGGGCGCTAATCTTGCGCTTGTACGTTGCGAGAAGAATCTTTGCGCTGTATTCGTCGGTGAGAAGTTGTGACGCTTGGAGCGGCGACATCGCCTGGGAATCGTCGTCCGGTTGCTGAGGATCGTTTTCCTCCACCTACTCGCCCCTTTCTTGGCCGCCTTTATTCGTCGGGGGCTATTTAAAATATCGCGGATGATTATCAGTGAAAGGAATCGACCTAGTGCGGAACGTTCACGATCCGTTGGAACTGTTCAGCTGGATCCACTTCCCGCTGAGTTCGCGATCGTTGTCGAAATCGAACTTGACCTTGAAAATCCCGTCCTGATACATCAGGACCGCGGACCTCAGCTGGGATTGATACAGTTTCATCGTCTTGCCCTTGGGCGTCGTGACGATTTCCGCGCACTTGAGGAACCCTGCCTCCTCGAGCTCGTGGATCTTGCGGTAGCACGCGGCGATGGGGATGTCGTACTTGTCCGAAATCTCCTGGACGGACCGCGGGTTTTCCTGCGTCGCGACGAGAATTCGCTCCGCATACTCGTCCGTCAGGAGTCGAGAAATGTCCTTCTCCCGCATCAATGTGCACGATTTTATGGTTATATTAAGTCCCTTGCTACACAGTTATCAGGAGTGAGACTCAATCGCGGCGCGATCACACGATGGGCGTGAGCACCGCTTTCGGGACACCGCCCGCATAGGAGAACGAGATGTTGTACAGCTCTGTGTGCGGCTTCTCTCCATAGAGCACGATGGAGCCGTCGAGGTTCTCCATTCGTACGTGCTGTGAGGCCATGCTCGCCAGGTTCTCGCTCGATTCCGTCAAGGGCGTCGTGAGTCCGATGAACACGTCGCGCCGTCGGCTCACCGCCGCGATGTGCCCGCTGAGCTGCTCGAGCACGCCGCTGCCGTAGACGGACTCCAGCGTATCGAACGACAGGAGGGAGAGGAACGGGTGCTGGGACTTTGGCAGGTGGTACTCCACATTCGACCACTTCAGGTCGGTGTCCACGTTGCTCCCCTCCATGTGGAGGGCGGCCTTTGGGACCTCCGCCCCGCCGAGGGAGGACGTCTCGAACACGCGGATGTTCTGATCAAACACGCCGGAGTCCAGGTGCGGCGCGACGATCTCGCGCAGGACGTCGAAGCTCCCCTTCCGCGAGGGGACGTGGGCCACCCCGCGGCCAAGGCTCGCGAAGTTGCACATCAACGCGAGGCGCAGGTTGTCGATGTACTCCGAGGGCACGCCGGCCCCGAGTTCGAGGCAGACGATCGTCGCCCGCCGGACGCCCCCGATGAGGGCATCGAGCGCCTCGTTGCCCGTGCTCACCTCGTCCTTCGACCGGTCCGGCACGGCCCGCCACCGCTTCGGCTCCCCGGGCCGCTCGGCGGGGCGGATGTCGAACGCGCGGATCCGGGCCCCGTCAAGGGTGTAGATGAACTTGTGCTGGCGAAGCTCCACGCCCCGCAGTTTCTCGATCGTCATGAGCCGGAGGCGCCGCCCCGCGTGCTCTCGGCTCTGGAAGAGGACGACGCCGTCGCCCAGGTAGTCGAGCTTCGTCTCCCCGCTGTCCTCCAAGATGAAGACGACGTTCGCCTGCCCCGCCTCGACGAGGTCCTTCTGGAGGGTGCTGATCAGCTTGCCGGGGTAGATCCCGTATCGCTCCGAGAGCGCGTTGATGCTGTCGATGAGGATGAGCGTCTTCTGCGGCAGGTTCTTTTCCACGGCGTCGTAGGCCATGTCGATCTCCGGGAGGTCGCTTCCGAGATCAAACGTGAGCGTGCGGTCGGCGACCTGGCCTTCGCCGTGCTTCGCGTACGTCTCGTCGCCCTCCTCGCCCATCTCGATCCGTCCCTCGAGCTTCTCGAGCTCTGTCCGTTCGAGCCGCCGTTTGCCGGGGGTCGCGGGGGCTTTCTCGCCCCGCACTCGGAACTCGACGGAGATGTCCGTCGCGCCCTCCGTGTGGATCGTCGTCTCGTCGAAGGTCTTCGAGAACTGCCGTCCCGCGAACTCAAGGGCGGTCTTCTTCATCCGTTCCCGGAGCCATGAGAACTGGTTGTACAGCGATTCGTCCGAGACGCGGGTGCTGAGGTAGAAGCTCGTGGCGATCCCGCCGAGTTCCTCCGTGAGCTGGAGGGCGAAGGTCGTCTTCCCTGTGCCCGCGGAGCCCTTCACGATCAATGAGTGCCCGCCGGGGTTCCGGAAGAATTGGAGGATGTCGGCGGGAATCCCGGGTCTCTGCGCCAACGGTTGCACCTTGGTCGCGCCCAACGGCCGGGGCACGTAATACCTTTCGCAGGTATTATTGGCTTCGATATCACACGGGCGTGCCGCGAATTCATAAGGTCCGCGGCGTTCCGACCCGCGTGCGCAATGGGGAGGTCGCCCAGGTCTTCTATGACATCGCGGACCTGATCGAGATGACGGAGGGGGACCGGTTCCGTCCGATCGCGTACCGCCGCGCGGCCCGCGAAATCGAAGCGATGCCGGAGGACATCGAGAAGCTGTGGCGACAGGGCGGGGTCGACCGGCTCCGGCAGGTGCCCGGCGTGGGGCAAGCGATTGCGGAGAAGATCGACCAGTATCTCCGGGAGGGCAAGGTCGACGCGCTTGAGAAGCTGCAGAAGGAATTCCCGAAGGGACTCGTCGCGGTGATGCGCCTGCGGGGGCTCGGGCCGAAGCGGGCGAGCGTCCTCTGGAAGGCCCTCGGCATCACGGACATCGCCGACCTCAAGCGCGCGGCGGAGAACCGGCAGATCCGGCGATTGAAGGGGTTCGGGGAGAAAACGGAACAGAAGATCCTCGACGCGATCAAGCTGCATGAGGAAGGCCAATCCCGGACCCTGATCGCGGTGGCGTGGCCCATCGGGGAGGAAATCCTCGCGTTCATGAGGGACCATGCCCGGATCGACAGGGCCGCGATCGCGGGAAGCGCCCGACGGATGCGCGAGGCCGTCGGGGACCTCGACCTCCTCGTGACGTCGCCGGAGCCCGTCGCGGCGATACGCGTGTTCACGACGATGCCGCGGGTGAAGGAGGTCGTCTTGGCGGGCGAGACGAAGGCGACGGTGATCCTTGACTCGCGACTCCAAGCGGACATCCGCGTCCTCGACCCGGGCAGCTGGGGGGCGGGGCTCCAGTACTTCACAGGGAACAAGGACCACAACATCCACCTCAGGACGATGGCGCAGAGTCGCGGATGGAAGCTCGACGAGTACGGAATCTTCGAGGGCGAGCGGAAGATCGCGGGGGAGACGGAGGAAGGCATCTACGCGGCCTTCGGCCTACCCTGGATCCCCCCGGAGCTCCGGGAAGAGAACGGCGAGATCGAGGCGGCCGCGAAGGGCGCCCTGCCGCGACTTGTCGAACTCAAGGAGATCCGCGGGGACTTCCACGTCCACACGAACCGCTCCGACGGGGTGGACCCGATCGAGGCGATGGTACAGGCCGCCGTGGATCTCGGGTACGAGTACGTGGGGATCTCGGACCACTCCCAGTCCCTCGTCGTTGCGAACGGCCTTAGCCCCGACGCACTCCGAATGCACCGGGCACGGATCCGCGCGGTGAACCGAGAGTTCGAAGGGAAGATCGCGGTTCTTGCAGGGACGGAGTGCGACATTCTCGAGGGGGGAGCCCTCGACTACCCCGACGACGTCCTGAAGGAACTCGACTACACGGTCGCGTCCGTCCATTCGAAGTTCACGCTCTCCGAAGAGGAACAGACGGAACGCGTCGTGAAGGCAATCCAGAACCCCTTCGTGAACATCTACGCCCATCCGACGACGCGGCTCATCGGGAGCCGGGACCCGATCGAGATCGACCTCGAAGCCGTGATGGAAGCCGCCGCGGCGACGGGGACGGCCATCGAGGTGAACGCGTACCCGAACCGGATGGACCTGAACGGCCCGAACGCCCGGATGGCGAAGGAGAAGGGCTGCATCCTCGCGGTCGACACGGATAGCCACGCCCACGGTCAACTCGGGAACATGCGGTTCGGGGTCGGGACGGCCCGGCGGGGCTGGCTCGGCCCCGAGGATGTCGTCAACGCCTGGCCCCTCGACCGCGTCCGCGCATTTTTCCGCTAGGCGTTGCGATGGCCGCGAACGCCCGACGGACAACGGACCGGTCGTTCTCGTAATGCAGGAGGCGGATCGCGTCGGAACCAGTGGACCAGCGCGCGTCCTCGAATCCCCGCTCCAGCTGAAGGCGGCCCCCGGTGCGCTCCGCAAGGAAATATACGACGCGCTTCTCCACGTTCGTGTCGTCCACCGCAGAGTAGAATTCGTACCGCACCTCCATAAGGGGAGACACGATTCGCACGTCGAGCCCGGTCTCCTCGCGGACCTCCCGCAGGGCGGTCTCCTCCAATGTCTCCCCGCGTTCCACGGTCCCTTTGGGGAGGCCCCATAGTCCCTCATCGGCCCGCCGGATGAGGAGGACCCTGCCCTCCGCGTCGAAGACCGCGCATCCGCTCGAGAGCGCCTGCTTGGAGGGCTTCGACGGCCGGGGCCGTCCGCCCCCGACGCGGGGCCGCCCGCTGACGAGCTTGGACGCTCGCTCGAGGTCCGCCTCGAGGACGCTCGCGAGCCTGCGGTTGTACAGCGCCGCCGCGGGGTGGTACGTCGCGAGAATCGGAATCCCATCGTAGCGGGGGCTTCCTCGCCGGGCCCATGCGAGTCCCCCGCCGGGACCTAGGAGGCCCTTGATGGCGGCGTCGCCGAGGGTCACGATCACCTTGGGACGCACGATGCGGATCTGGGCCGCAAGATACGGGCGACACGCGGCCACCTCGTCTGCTTTCGGCCTGCGGTTGTCGGGGGGCCGACACTTTACGATATTCGTGATGAACACGTCGTCTCTCGAGATCCCCGCCTTCCGGAGGGCCGAGTCCAGCACCTTCCCCGCTTGGCCGACGAACGGGCGCCCTTGCTCGTCCTCGTGCCGGCCGGGTCCCTCGCCGAGAAGGAAGAGACCCGACCCGCGTCGACCCTCCCCTGGGACCGCGTGGGTCCTCCCCTCGTGGAGCCTGCACAGCGTGCAGGCGCGAATGCGCTTGGCCAAGCCCTCAAGGGACTGCGGCATTCCGCTCGCGAATCCCGCGGGCACTAGAAGAACCTCGCCCTCACGTGTTCTTGAGTTCCGACCGCCTCAACGTGAGCGCCCGGATCTTCGGCTGGAGCCGTTCGATCTTCCGCGTGTACTTCTCGCGGATGCGGTCGTACCGCTTGTGGGCCTTCTCCTTGTCCACGGTCTCGTCCCGAAACTCCTCGTGCGCCCGCTTGATCCAGTGACGGTACGATGCTTCGATTGCCCTCAGGCGACGGAGTTTCCGATCGACACGGTCAAGGACCGTCGTGCGCGACACCGTCCCTCGGGAGGCACCGTCCGCGGCTGCGACCCGATCAAGTGCGGGGAACGGGCTTCCGTCTATTTAGGGTTGCGTCGAGGACCCCGTTTCGGAACGTGCTCTCGAGGCTCGCAGGGTCGATGTCGTCGGGGAGCTCGACCGTCGTGAAGAATCGCTTTTCACCGTCCGCCTCCACGACGAGGCGGAACCCGTCCACACGGACTCGGACATCGTCCTCCCGGATGCCGGGCATTTCCGCGGTCACCGTGATCGCATTCGGTGAGAGGATCACGTCGACGAGGGGGTCACGGCCCGCGATCTCTTGCCCTTCCACGGCCTGGAAGGATCCTTCCCCGCGCGCCTCCCGGTTCCGCATCGTGAACCCGTACACGAACGGCTCACGGAACACGCCGAGCTTGCCTTCGAAGGCGTCCTTCAGCATGCGGTTAATCATCTTCCGCATGTCCTCGAAGCTGTCCTCATCGCTCATCCGGCGGACCCCTCATGCTCCGCGCTCCGGACCTCCAATAGGCCCGGAGTGACCGTCGATGAAAATTGTCCACGACCGTCTTATAGTTTTCGAGAGAACCGCGTCGGTCGCGTTCGACCGTGCTACGGACGTGGCGCGCCCCCATTGGGACGCATTGACCGGAGTCTTGGGATCGCTCGGAGGCCTGAGACCGGGGCACATCGGAGGTCGACTCCCGGAATCCATCAGGTACCGCCGCTTGGAGGGGTCGGGGCCCCCGCAGGTCTCGGGCTCGGCGCCGAGGTCGCGGGCTTCTCTGCCGCCTTCTCCGCGGCGGTCCGAGGGTTCGGCCGTCCTTCCCGGACCTGGAGGACTCGGTCGACGAGGAGGGAGAGTCTCGGCACGCCAACGTACTCAAGGAGCCCGTCAATCAAGACGGCGGGGCCGAACTTCAGCTTGTACTTTGCCAACTCGTCGAGTCGGGGCTCCACGATCCGCACGTTGATGTCCGGGAGGCGCTGCTGGAGACGCTCCGAGACGGAGCGCACGCGCTGTAGCTGATGACCCTGGTTCGAGACGAGGAAGATGACCTCCGTCATGCTCCCAACGCCGCTCAGGGGAACGTCCGCCATAAAGGTTGCGGGCGGAGAGGCTGCGAAGGGTGGGGGGCTTCATCAAGCGACGCGAATAAAAATATACGGGCGGCCATCCGCCGCGCAATGAGGCTGCTGGTCGCGTCCGTCCCGGACGTCGCGAGCCTGGCCCAGCGCGACGCGCTCCTCCGGCACGCCCACTGGGACGATGCGGGCGAGTTCGGCGGCCGGGCCGCTCTCCGATCGGGCGAGGTCCTGCTCGTGACGATTCCCGACCTGCACCTCTATCACGATCACGTGGACCGGGAGGTCGAGATCAGGTTCGGCACTCGTCCCGAGCTCGTTGTCTTCCTCTCCAAGCACCGAAGCGAGAGCGGGACTCCCAGCCTGACCGTGCATCCTCTCGGGAACTTCGGCCCTGCCGAGTATGGCGGGCAGCCAGGGACACTCGTGCCGACGGCTCCAAACTTCATGACGGAGGTCTTGCGGGGGGTTCGAAGGGAGGCCGCCGGGCTCGGATACGCGGTCACTTTTGAATCGACTCACCACGGGCCGCTCCTCGAGACCCCCGCGTTCTTCATGGAAGTGGGCAGCACGGAGAAGGAATGGCAGGACGTGAGGGCCGCCGAGGCTCTCGCGCGGGCGATCCTCGGGGTGAAGCCGCGCGCGGGGCTGATCGGGATCGGGGTCGGGGGCGGGCACTACGTTCCCCGTCTCACCGACGTCGCCCTTGCGAGGGACATCAGCTTCGGGCACCTCGTCGCCGGCTACGGAGTCCCCCTCCTGGACGACACGATGATTGACCAAGTCGTCGCCCGTACGCCGGGAGCAAGCGTGGTGTACTTTCACCGGAAGGCGATCGAGAAACCCGTCCTCCATGCGCTCGAAGCCCGCTTCGCCGCGCGGGGACTCGCGTCCGTCCGGGAGGCCGACCTCGTGCCTCTCGCTACCCAGCAAAGTTATTAATCGCCGCTCGGTTACGAGAGCGGCCGGGAGGGTCCCCCTGCTCCGGGAATGCCGTTCTCACGGATACTACCGCGGTGACGAGATGTGCCCCATGTGCGGGGCGTCGAACACCCGCTTCCTTCTCAAGGACGAGGAGATCGACTCGATCGGCCGCATGATGGCGGGCGTCCTCCGCCACTTCCCCGAGCGGTACGGCCTCGAGATGGACGCGAACGGATGGGTCGACCTCGGCGAGTTCATCACCGCGGTCGCGATCCGAAACCGGCGGTTCCGGTTCCTCAAGCCGAACCACGTGCTGGGCCTCGTCCAGACGGACCCCAAGGGGCGGTATGAGTTCCGGGACGGTCGAATCCGGGCGACGTATGGCCACAGCCTGGACGTCGACCTGGATCTGCCGACGGACGCGATCCCCGACGTCCTGTTCTATCCGACGAGCGAAGAGGAGTGCAATGTCCTCCTCGGCGCAGGGATCCGGCCATCGGACCGGAAGATGGTCCACCTGAGCGGGACCTTCACCGCCGCCCTCGAGGCGGGGCGGGTGCGGATCCAGGTGCCCGTCATCGTCGAAATCGACGCGAAGACCGCGCGGGGTGCGGGGGTCGTCATCAAGAAGGCAGGGAAGACCGTGTACCTCACGAAGGAGGTCCCGCCGGAGTTTCTCCGGAGGTCCGAGCGCGCGGAGGAGGAGCTGTCCCCGGAGGAAGCGCCCCCGAGCTGATTTTTATTTGTTGGTTTGATTTTAAAGCCCGCATATTTTATAGGGGGGCACCGCATACGTCGGCTCGTCAGGAGAGCGATGGGGATGGCGACGACCGGCGCCCAGCTCATTGGGCACAACGCGGCTCTGCAGGAGCACTGGATCAAGCGGGTCATGGCCATCGTGATCGATTTCATCATCGTCCTGGTGCTCTTCATCCTGCTGGGCATCGCCGTTCCCGGGGGCCTGCTCCGGTTCGGCGTCTGGTGGACGCTCCTCCTCGGATTCATCTGGGTCCCCTACGCGGTCCTGTTTGAGGCGAGCTCGGGGCGGGCGACGATCGGCAAGAGGGCGGCGAGCCTTCAGGTCGTCGCGACCGCCGGAGTGATGAACGCGGAGAAGGCCGTGATCCGGAACATCTCCAAACTGTGGGGCCCCTTCCTCCTCATCGACTGGGTCATCGGACTCGCGACCCATGGCGACCCCCGCCAGCGGTATCTCGACCGGGTCGCCCGGACCTCGGTCACCCGGGTGGACGCACACGCGTACATCGAGGAGCAGTTCCGTCAGATGCAGTACGTGCCCCCGCACCCAACGCCGCCCCCCGTGAGCGCCTGGGGCCAACCCGCTCCTACCGGACCCCAGGCGACAACACAGGCCACGATGACGCCTCCGAAGGCCGCCTCCGCACATCAGGCAACGGCCGCTGCCGGCGAGTGGCCTGGGCAGCAAGCGCCCCCGGCGGGGTCCGCATGGCCCCAGCATCGATGGGATCAGGGCGGGAACCTCGTCCCGCAGATGCGGTTCTGCACGGCGTGCGGGGGACAGCTTGTCCAGCGCGGCGACGGGAAGGTCACCTGCGTCCGGTGCGGCGCGGTGTACTAGCCCCCGCTCGTGAAGAACACGAGGTTCAGGGCGACCATCACGAAGTACCCTGCGACGAGCACGCCTCCCGCGCGTCGCGAGAGGTTCCACCCGCCGAGCATGAACACGAGCAGGAGGAACGACGTGACCGCCACGACCCCGAGGGCCGGCACGAGGAGCAGGGGAGGGTACACCGCTCCCCGGAGGATTCCGATGATCCCGAGGGTCAGGAGGGACGTGACGACGCACGCGCCGAGGCCCTCCCCGAGGGCGAGATCGGAGTAGCCCTTCCGCGTTGCGTGGTAGGCGGCGGCGATGTCCGGTAGGGATGTGCCAAGCGCGACGACGGTGATCCCGAGGACCCACTGGGAGATGCCGGACGACGCGGAGAGCTGAATCGCCCCGAAGACGATGAACTGCGCGCCCATGACGGCCCAGACGACCCCGAAGACGAGCCACCGGAGGCCCGCGCGGATCTCGACCTTCCGGCCGAAGAGCCAACCGGTCATCTCGAGCTCGATCCGCATGTCCGCGACCGCGGCGTCGAGCTCCGCCGGCTGGCTCCGCTTCTGTGCGATGAGGAGGTTCACGCTGTACGGCACGAAGAGCGCGACGAGGGCCAGCCCGTCGTACCCGCTCAGGCTCCCGTCGAGGAGGAGCGCCGCGACGACGACGGTGACGGTCGCGAGGAAGACGGCGTCGCGGAGGACGACCTCCCGGGTGGTCCGGATCGGGACCATCAGGGCGCTGAGCCCAATCACGAAGGCAAGGGTCACGGCGTTCGAGGCCAGGGC
>VBML01000174.1:22160-31774 GCA_005878915.1 Methanobacteriota archaeon
TTCAGCAGGACGAAGCCGGCGGCGACGAGCCCGATGGATATACCGGTGGGGAGCCCGACGGCCAACTCCCAATCCCTTCTGACGCCCGCGCGATGAGGTTCCCCGATATTAACCTTTGAGAGGCGTCACGTGACGATCTCGTCGAGGCGGCCCTCGTCCGCGGCGCGCTTGATCTCGATCGCCATCCGGCGCCCCGTGCTCATCGGGCGATGCCAGAGCGCATTCGCGTACGGATGGCCGAGGGACATGTGGACGTTCGTCCCGCCGCCAATCCGGGGCGCGACGTCGTAGATGTAGAAATCCTCCTCGCGGTCCACGCAGGTCTGGAGGGTGAAGGGTCCAATGATCCCGGGGGAGTAGTGCTCCTGGGTCGCCCGCACCCACCGTTCCGCGAACTCGAACACGGTGTTCAACGCACTCTCGCGGAGCGTCGCGGAATTGTGGCCGATGACAGTGTACCCGGGAATCCGCTGGGCGGGGTTCAGCGTGAGCTGCTGATCCGCGGGGAGTCGCACATGGCCGTCGAGGGAGGTCTCGAACCTCCAGTCGATGCCAAGGAGCTCGAGCCGTTCCGCGGACTTTTCCAACGGGGAATAGAAGAAGTCGAAGTTGAGCACGGGTCCGATGATGTACCGCTCGATCCGCGCGGAGGCGAGATCGCCCCTCCCGATCTCCCCTTGCTTGATCAGAGCGGAGGATTTCTCCCGGAATTCCTTCGCGCTCGCGGCGGTGAAGAACCCCCGCTCCAGCCTCTTCGTCTTGTGCGGGAGTTTTACGATCACGAGGCCGTCGATGTCCGACGGGTCGTCGATCTTCTCGGGGAACGGGAGCTTCGCCTTCTCGAGGAGCCAATAGTAGTTTCGTTTCTCCGTTCGGTCCTCCGTGCGCAGGAGGCTGCGGGTTCCGAAGAGGGGGACGGCGAACTCGTTCTCGATCGCGTCGATGCTACAGTAGGAGGTGAAGGATCGATTGGGGGCGAAGATCGTGTTGTGCGACCGGAGGTACTCCTGCACTTTCGCGGTGAGGACCTCAGAGAACTTATCGAACACGAGGGGCTCGTCGACCGCACCCCGAATCAGTTTGCCCGAGGAGTCCCGAACCGCCCGGAAGTATCGCGCGTACGTCGACTCCCGCCCGCGCTCGCAGATCGCAATCGACCGAAGGCCTTCCTCCACGGCCCCGTCGCACACGTCGAGCGCCGAATGGGAGGCGATGACGCCGACGGAGACGCGGTCCTCGTCGTACTCCTCGAGGATTTTCAGCACGCGCTCGCGATCGATCACGCGGTCCCCGGCCCGGTGCGGGCACGATGCGGGGGCTTCCCTTAAGCGTTTGCGGGCGGCATCTTAATCCCGCCGCGGGGATTCGTGCGCGAGATGCAGGCGCGGCCCGCCAAGTGGTGGGGCTGGGGGTTTGAGGACCGCTCCCTGCCCCTGGAGTCGAAGCCCGCCCTGTTCGCGCTGCTGCGCCAGGTCCTAGAGCTTCCGGACGCGGACCTCCTCCCGGTCCCGGACGTCGACAGGATTCGGCTGCCCCCCACGCGGTTCTCCGACACGGACCTCGCGGAGTTCCGGAAGATGGTCGGCGAGGAGGGGATCGCCGCGTCGGATCGGGACCGGCTCACGCACGGAGTCGGGCGATCATACCGAGACCTCGTGCGCCTCCGGCTCGGCCCCATCCCGCCGCCCCCCGACCTCGTGTTGTTCCCGGAAGCGGACGGGGAGGTCCAGCGAATCCTCGAATTCTGCTCGGAGCGAGAGGTCCGTGTGATCCCCTATGGCGGGGGAACGAGCGTTGTCGGCGGCCTCGAGGTCGTGGAACCCACGCACCCGCACGTTACCCTCGACCTTCGAAGGATGAGGCAGATGCTCGCAGTCGACGAGGCCTCCCTTCTTGTGACCGCGCAGGCGGGAATCCGCGGACCGCTCCTGGAGGAGGAACTCGCTGCACACCGGCTGACGACGGGCCACTTCCCGCAGAGCTTCGAGTTCTCCACTCTCGGCGGATGGATCGCGTCCCGATCCTCAGGGGCGATGTCGAATCGATACGGGAAGATCGAAGACATCGTCGCTGGCCTGCGACTCATCGCGCCGAGTGGGGTGTACGATGTGTCGTCCCGCCCCCATCGCTCGATGGGACCGGACCTCCTCGGCCTCGCCATGGGATCGGAAGGCGCCTTTGGTGTGATCACGCAGGCGACGATCCGCGTTCACCGCTCGCCGGAGGCGCGTGCGTTCGAGTCGATTCAGTTTCGGAGTTTCCACGATGGCCTCGAGTCGCTCCGGGCGATGGCTCAGGACGGGGTTCCACCACACCTGGCGTACCTGATGGACGAGGACGAGACCCGCCTCGCGATTGCGGCCGAAGGGTCGGCGGCTCGCGCGGCAGGAGGGCTCTTGCTCGTCGCGTACGAAGGCCCCCGCAAGTCCGTGCGCGATGATGTAGCGGTGGCTCGGAAGTACTGCAGCGCGGGATCGCCCATCGGTGCCGGCCCCGCGGAGCGGTGGTTCCAGGAGCGGTACGACGGGCCATACCTCCGGGACTCGATGATCGACCATCGGATCCTCATGGACACCGCGGAGACGGCGACGGTGTGGTCGAACCTCGAGCGTCTGTACGAGGCGGTGAAGAAGGCGCTCCTGGCGGGGATTTGGGGGACGGGGGTCCAAGGGCTCGTGGGGTGCCACGTGTCCCATGTGTACCCGGAGGGTGCCTCCCTGTACTTCACGTTCTTCGCGCGGCAGAAGCGCGGCGAGGAGCTCGCACAGTACGATGCCGTGAAGTCCGCGGTCACCCGCGGAATCCTCGACAACGGCGGACATCTGAGCCACCACCACGGTGTCGGCGTCGAGCACGCCAAGTATCTCCGCGAGGCGATCGGGGACGATGCCTGGCGGCTTCTGCGGAGCCTGAAGCGTACCCTGGACCCGAAGGGAATCATGAACCCGGGGAAGGTGTACGCGATGGGGGCGTGATGGAAGAGTTCTCTGCCCGCACCCGGGCGGCGAATCTCGAGGCGATGGCCCGGGAGCCGGTGGACGTCCTTGTCATCGGGGGCGGGATCGTCGGAGCGTGGACGGCACTGACCGCCGCGATGCGCGGCCACCGGACCGCTCTCGTCGAGAAAGGCGACTTCGCGAGCGGGACGAGCGGGAAGACGTCCCAACTGATCCACGGCGGCCTACGGTATCTTCAGCAGTTCCGGATCGGCGTCGTCCGGCGCGCAGCGCAGGAGCGGGACGTGCTATTGCACATGGCTCCGACCCTCGTAAAGCCGCTGACGTTCCTGATTCCGGTGTACCGAGGCCGCGGTCCACGTCGATGGCAGCTCCGAATCGGCCTCTGGTTGTACGATGCGGTATCCATGGGAAAGGTCTTGCCCCGGAGGAAGTGGCTCTCGCGAGAGGAAGCCCTTGCTCGGGAGCCGACCCTCTCGGGAGACGGTCTCATCGCTGCCGCGGTGTATGCGGATGCGGTGACCCGGGACGCGCGCCTCGTCCTCGCGGTCGTCCGCAAGGCCGCCAAGCAAGGCGCCCTCGTCGCAAACTATGCCCGTGTCACCTCGATCCTCCGGGAGGAGGGCAAGGTCGCGGGTGCGAAGGTCCTCGACGAAGAGCTCGGCGTGGTCCGCACGGTCCGCGCTCGGGCGGTCGTGAACGCGACCGGGGTGTGGGCGAACGAACTTCAAGGCGGAGGACAACGGCTCCCCATCCGCCCGACGAAGGGCATCCACATCCTCGTGCCCCACGACCGAATCGGGAACCACGGCGCGGTCACCCTTCCCACCATGGACCGGCGTGTGACCTTCGTGATTCCACGGGGAGAGGTGGACCTCGTCGGGACGACGGACACGGAGTACCGCGGGCGGAAGGACGAGGTCGAAGCATCGCTCGCTGATGTCGAGTACCTTCTCCGCGCCGTGAAAGGAGGGTTCCCCCAGGCTCACATCGCTCCCGCCGACGTCGTCGCCGCATATGCGGGACTTCGACCGTTGATCGACACAGGTGAGAACCGGGAATCGGACATCTCCCGAGAGCACCGAATCCTCGTGGACCGCGACGGCTTAGTTTCGGTGGCGGGCGGCAAGCTCACCACCGGCCGAGCAATCGCATCGGAGATCATGGCACGACTGGAACGCGGATGGCTCGGGAAAAAGGCGAACGGCCGGAGCGGCACGCCCCGGTTTCAACTCGAGGACACAGGCCCACCGCTCGACGCCTCGAACGTGAGCGCAATCGTCGCTCGCGCCGTCCGCGAAGAGATGGCGGTGCACGTTGACGATGTCCTGGTGCGACGCACATCGCTCTTCTACGAGTCTCCGGATCAGGGGGAGGACCTCGCGCCCGTCGTCATCACGGGAATGTCGGCGGAGCTTGGATGGGGTGCCGAGCGTCGGGCGGCCGAAATGGAGCGGTACCGAGGAGTCCTCGAGCGAAACCGACGATGGCGCAGTGTGGCCGCAGATGGGTAACGCGGAGATTGTCGGGGTCGCGAACCCCGAAGCGGGGAATGGACGTGCGCGGCGGTACGCCAGGCGCCTCGATCGGGTTCTGCGCGCTGGCGGTCTCTCATCCGTCATTCGGTTCACGTCCGCGCCGCTCGATGCGATCCGTCTTACGCGGGAGGCGATCGATTCAGGGGCGAAGACCGTGCTCGCCATCGGGGGCGATGGGACCGTCAATGAAGTGATTAACGGGTTCCTCCAGGCCGGCGGGTCGAACGTCGCGCAACTCGCGCTCGCGCCGGTTGGGACCGGCACGGATTTCGCGAGGACGTTAGGACAAGGGGGAGACGCGGGGGAGGTGCTCGCACGGCTGCAACGCGGGCGGCGAAGGGCCATCGATCTTGGGTTTGTGGACTTCACGGATCTGGAGGGGAAGCGGGCCTCTCGATATTTCGTGAACATCGCGGAATTCGGCTCTGGAGGCGCGGTCGTGGATAGGGTGAACCGAACGACGAAGATCCTCGGCGGGCGGATGAGCTTCCTCCTCGCGATTCTGTCGACGCTCCCGAAGTACCGGAATCGAATCGCGCGTTGGCGGATAGATGGCGGGCCGTGGATCGAGGCGGTTGTTAACAATTTCGTTGTCGCGAACGGTCGTTTTTTCGGCGGAGGACTCATGCCCGCACCATATGCGGAGCTCGACGACGGTGCCCTCGATGTAGTCGTGATCGACGACGTCGACTTCAAGACCGTTCGCCACCACCTGAACGACCTCCGACGTGGGACGCACGTGGGATTAAAATTTGTGAGGTACGTACGGGCACGCGTGGTAGAGACGGAGGGAACAGACGGAGCCCTCGTCGACCTCGACGGCGAACTCGTCGGTGTGGACCCGACGCATTTTGTGTGTGTCCCGCGGGCGATTGACGTCCTCGTCTGACACGCGGCCCTGTGCCCAACCGGGCACCATCGGACAGCCACGCGGTGTCAGTGATCGAACAAAGTCGATAGCCCCGGGCAGATTCGAACTGCCGCCACGAGGTCTCCCCTCGGCCGGTCTCGGTGCCGATCCAGAGCCTCGGATCCTTGACCACTAGACCACGGGGCTATGCGGGCCGCCCTAGCCCCCTCTTCCTATTAACGATTTCTTCCGAGGAGGACGGATGCGAGATCGACCCGCGACACTACCCCGCGGCCTCCCGAAGCCGCTGGAACACAAACTTCCTGTCGAGGACGGCGAGGAAGGGGGCGGCCCGCGGGCCCTTCTCCTTTCCCAGGAGGACGAGGTATAGGTTCCGGAAGAACCGCGCCGTGTCCACGGGGAGGGCGCTCCCCTTCGTGAGCGAAACCATTGCGTCCTTGATCGCCCCCTCTCGCCACTCGACGGACTCCGCCTTCTTCGAAAAGAGCCTCAGGGACTCCTGGTCCTCTGGCGTGAGTTGCGCGAGGACCTCCCTCGGGAGTCGCTCGAGGAGGACGACCCTGTTCTCCGGTGCGTATCGGTCGACCCAGATCCCGCCCTGCTCGAGTCGCCGGCGGACGCGGTCCGTCTCGAAGTCCGTGAGCTTCCGCGTCAGGATGCCCGTGTCCTTCAGGCGGGCGAGGCACCACGCGAGGCGGTTCTCCTCCGGGGAGATCTGGTGGAGGAACGCGGCGTGGCGGTACGACAGCTGGAACGGCGGCTCCTTCGGGAGCGCGGTGAGCTGGGCGAGCTCGTAGCTGCGGGCCTGGTTGTCCCGGTCCTCCGTGCGATGTCGCGAGTAGAAGGCGGCCTCCGCCAGGTCGTACAGGTCGTGGTATACATCGACCTTGCCGAGGTCGAGGACGATCCGGCGGCTGATCGGGTTCACGAGGTAGATGTACCGCAGCACCTCGGCGTCCCCGACGGCGAGCCAATCCCCGGGCCAGAACCCCTTGAAGTCCGACGAGTCCATGTCCCCGAGGTCCACGCCCTTCTCTGCGTACCCGACCCACTCGTACGCGATCCCGAACGGGGGCTCAATCCCGAGGAGGACGCGGGCCGCCTCCTTGCACGAGTCCCGCGACCCGCCCGGGGTCGCGTGGTCCTTGCCGAACGGCTCGATGTCGACGCGGAGGACCTTCCAGAGGGCGGGCCACTCGAGCCTCCAGTTCAGCTTGCCCTTCTCGATTGGGCTCTCCCCGCGCCCCCCGCAGTCGCACTCGTACGTAACGGACGTGCGGTCGTTCACGCGGAGCGCCCGCGCCTTGCCGATGCGGTTGCACGTGAGGCACAGCGGCTCGAACGGGAGCCAACCGGGAGGGTACGGATGGCGGGCCCGGTAGCGGTTCACGAGCTCCCGGACCTCCTCGCTGCGCTGGGACAGATCCTCGACGATCGCCTTCATCTCGGGCCATGTGTACACATCGGAGGTGCGGACGACCTGCACCCCGGGGGCGAAGTCGTCGAGGTGGTCCCCGAAGTCCTCCCAGTAGTGGTCGACCCAGCTCGCGTGGCACCCGTGGGGGTCCGGGACGTCGATCAACCGCCAGGACGCGTACTTCGACCCGGAGCCGTCCGCGAACTCAGCGACCTGCCGCGGGCTCGCCTTCCACTGGTCCTGCGTGTACAGCACGAGGCCATGGACCACCCCGTGGCCTTCCTCCTGGAGCGCGCGGCCGATCGTGTTTCCGAGCACGATCTCACCGCGGAGGCGGCCGACGTGCTGAAGGCCGCTGACGGAGAGGCCGGAGTTCACGACGATGTTCTTTCGATCCTTCACGAACGCCCCGACCTCGTCGAGGAGTTCGTCCGCCCAGTGCATCGGAGTCCGCGCATGAATTGAGGGAGGGCCATTAAGCTTTGGAGGCTCGGGCCGCCGCCTATGCGATTGCGCGCGCCCGGATCAGGGCCCGCAGCGGCACGCCCTGGATGTCGTCCTGGCCCGTCTTGTTCACCACGACGCACGTCAAGACCGGAGTGCCCCCCGCCTCCTGGATGTCGTTGATCGCGCCCTTCACCGTGTCTCCGGTGCTGAGGACATCGTCGATGATGACGACCTTCTTCCCCTCCGGGCTCGCGTAGTTCGAGCTGAACGCCCCGCCGCCGCGATGCCGCTCCGTGCTCGGGCGGTAGATGATCAGCTCCTTCCCCATGTCCTCCGATACGAGGGAGGCAAACGGGATGCCGTTGATCGAGATTCCGAGGATCGAGTCGGGGTCCGCCCCGCTCTTCTCCGTCTCCTCGAGGATGATGTCCGTGATCGCCGCCGCGAGGAACCCGATGCGATTCCCGAAGACGCCGACGGACCGCCAGCCGATCTTCACGTCCTTCGGCGGCGCGCCGCCGGAGACGCCCCGCGAGAGGAGCCACGTCACCGTCTCCGGAGAAAGGTGGAGCTCGTCGCCGATCTCCTTGTCGCTCAGCCCCTTCTCCTTGTATTCGATGGCCCTCTTTACGAGGGCGTCGATGCTCTTCGTTCTCTCACCGGGCGCTCGCATCGGGCTTCCGCTATTAAGGCTTCTTGCGAACGGCGCCACCTGCTATGGCCGACACACTCTTCCCGACACGTCACGGCTCCCTCGGCTTTGCTCGAACCGTCGGCAGGCTCGTTTTGCTCAACTGGGCTAAAGGAACCTTCCTTTTGATCAACTGGGCAAAGACGGCCCCCGATTCGAACCGGATACGCGAAACCTTTTCTCAACTGAGCAAAACCGGTCCGATAGTGGCGTGCATCGCGACGTGTGCCACCGCACGGGATCGAAGGAAGCCTCGAAGCTCGTTGATGCGGGCGGCCGTAACGAACAGGACGGACTGACCCACATACCTAACTCCCTCGCGCTCGACGAATCCTGGATATCGGTACACCTTCCCATCGACCTTGACTATGACACCGAAAACAAATCGCCTCACGCGTGCACACATGGACGAGTCCTTGCTATTGACGTCCCACGTAACAAGGAAGCCGGACAGTGCCGGATGCCTCGGCCGGCGCGCCCTTAGGACCGAGACCGCGCTGTTCCCCATTTTGCTCAACTGAGCAAAAGCGTCGCTGAGAATAGTCTTTGCAGGGGGTACCGTGAAAGTGCCGATCTTACAAAGGCACGCGCCGTCCGCTCTCGTCCCGCCGGAACGTCCCAAAGTCCCCTGACTTTGCCAGATCGTCTCCGGTGAACACGGGGCCGTCGTTGCAGACGAGCACATCATCGAGGACGCATGCGTCGCAGATCCCAATCCCGCATTTCATGAACCGCTCGAGCGAGGCCTGGCACGGGATCTTGCGTTCTCGACACAGGTCCACGACCGCCTTCATCATCGGCTCGGGGCCGCACGTCACGACCGTATCGAACGTGTGCTGATCGAGCACCCGCTTCGCGAGGGCGGGCGCGAGCCCATGGAACCCGCGGCTCCCGTCGTCCGTCGCGATGTGGACCTCCCCCGCCGCCTCGCACCGCTCCTCGAAGATCAGCTCCTCCGCGGTCTTCGCTGCAAGCACAGTTGCGACCTTCGTCCCGCGATCCGAGAACCCCTCGATCGCCGCGATGAGGGAAGCGACCCCGACGCCCCCCGCAACGCAGAGGGCACGGCGCCCGCCGAGCTGGAAGGTGTTGCCGTACGGCCCTCGGACGCCGAGGAGGTCACCCGCAGTGAACTTCAGGAGGGCCTGCGTCGCGTCCCCGTACGCGCGAACGGTGATGCCCTTCACGTCCCCGAGGTACGAAAGGGCCATCGGCACTTCGTCGTGCCCGGGGATCCAGACCATGATGAACTGCCCCGGAGCACCGTCGATGCCCGCCCGGAACAGGAACGTGGACGCGTCGTGGACCTCCCGCCGCACCTCGAGGAGCGGGACGACCTCCATCCTACCCATGGGCCGCCCCCACGAGGGACGCGAGGCTCTTCGCTTTCATCGCATCCATGTACTCGGAAATCTCCTGCGTCACCTCCGAGAACACGGCGAGCCCCCGCGTCGCGAGTCCGGTCCCGATCTGCACGGCCCTCGCGCCGGCGAGGATGTACTCGAGCGCGTCGCGGCCCGTCTCGATGCCTCCGACGCCCACGATGGGAATGTCCACGGCGTCATAGATCTCGTACACGCATCGCACGCCGACGGGGCGGATCGCGGGCCCGCTGAGCCCACCCACACGGTTCGCGAGGATCGGCGTCTTGAGCTCCGCGGAGATCGCCATCGCCTTCAGGGTGTTGATCGCG
>VBML01000192.1:0-3571 GCA_005878915.1 Methanobacteriota archaeon
CACTAGAAGAGAGCCCATCACGGTTCAGGGCCGTCGCCGAAATGCCGCCGCCTGGCTCGGTCTTTCGCGGCTCCTATATGAAGTCACAGCCATTGTGGCCGAGCCTTCCGCCACATACCTCGCTGCGCTATATGAGTCTTTCGTCCGGGCGATTTGCCCGAGAGAATTCGCCTTCCACGACACGGTTTTCCGACGGACACCTTAGGGAGGCGGGTTCATCTTCGTCGGGTCGGACACCTTCGACCAGACGAGGGCGACGGTCCCCGCGATGAGGGCCACGATCGACATCAGCGAAGCGGGAATCAGGCCGTCCACGAGGTTCGGTAGAGGGATTGAGTACGTCGACTCGACATACGTGAAGATCGCGAGGAAAACGAACGCGAGGATCGTCACCAGGCTGATTGATGCGAAGAGGATCAGCGTCTTGCCAACCTGCTCGAGGAGGTTGCGCTCGGCCATCGGAAGTCCATCGCCGGCCGGTGCAAAAGACTTCGGGTCTAAGCCGCCAGGTGCGCACCGAGAGTCTGGACATCAGGGTCGAGAACAGATCGAGGGAGGGGCACGATCACGTCGGTCGCAACGCGTTGCGACGAGCGAACAGGATCGCGAGGAGACCGAAGATGAGGAGAGCGAGGTCGACGGGCAATCCGAGGAACCCACCGGGCACCGCCATTTCCGCGACCCCGAGGGAAATCGCCCCGGTGATCAGTTCGACAATCGCGATGGGTGCGACGAACGTGAGGAGCCATCTGCGTCGCTTCGGCGGGTCCAAGCTCGAAGCGGCGAACCAGCCCGCCAACAGCAACGACGCAGCGAATACCGTCGCAATGACCGGCTTCACGTTGAGGGCGAGTGCTGCCGTCCCCGGCGCTTCCGTGACGGAGAGGATCAGCGTCCGTGTCGGTTCGCGATTTCCGAGGAGGTCCGTGCTCCGGAAGTCGACGGTATGGTTCCCCGGAGCGGTGACGGGGACCGCAGTTCCGTTGTAGTGGATCCAGAGTCCGTTGTCCATGCGGTACTCCGTCCAATTCACGCCGGAGCCCCCGTCCGTCGCGGAGAATGAGACGAGTTTGCCGTCTGTCGCGTTCGAGACCATGGGCACAGTCTCCGGAGGTACGTCGTCAACGAATACGGTGGCGAAGTTCGTCGGCTCGACGCCACCCAGGGGATCCGTCGCATTGTAGGAAATCGTGTGCGGGCCCCCTGGGAGCGTGAACGGGCCGCCCGCCGCGATGGACGACCATCCACCTGTGTCTACGTGATACCAGATCGTCGGCTGGCCCTCCCCCGTACGATCCGGCGAGGAGAAGGACAGCGGAGTGACCGGCAGGAGGTACGTCGTCGTCGCCGTGACGATCTTCGGAGAGCCGATGGCCAATGTCGTCGTGGGGACATCGTAGACGGTGATCATGCCAGAGATTGTGTTGTTCGTCTCGTTCGCCTCGGGCACTGCATCCCCGTAGTCAACCTCGATCCACACGACGTGCGCACCGAGGGCGGGCGAGGACCAAGTAGCCGTCAGCCACGATGTGGCCGCCCCAGTCCCGAGCGGCCCGACAGCGACGAGGGCGAAGGGCGTTGCGGCCGCGGAGGCGTTGTAGAACGCGACCTGGAATCCGGAGGCGTTCGTCCCGCCGACGTTTTCTACCCGCACCGCAATCGATACCGGCCGATTCACGGAGGCCTTCGCGGGGATCGATGCGCCGAAGGGGATCAGGTCGGGGGGCGATGCCGCCTCGGAGACTCGAAGGCGCAGGACGAACGTGTTGTCGGATTCCGATGTCTCCCGCATCGCCTCCCCATAGTCTGCGGTGATGTTCACGAAGTACGTGCCCGAACCCGCGGGGGCCGCCCACTGGACCGTTTGGAGCGTCACGTCCATTCCCGCGTTCAAGGGCCCCGTGCTCCGGAGGGCAAACGGCGGGTCCCCGGTGCCATTCAGGACCGTCGTGTTGTAGAAGCCCACATCGGTCGAGGTGCTGATGTTGAGCACGCCATCGTTCCGGACCGCGGCGGTGATGTTCACGATCGTCCGAGGAGCGACGGAGATCAGGGGGGAGACGAAACCAAGCGATGCAGGATCGTTGAACGCATAGACGGTCCCCCTCGCCTCCACGGTCGCGTTGCTCAAGGCAATATTCGGGCCCTCGACACGGACGGTTGTGACGACGAGGTTGTTCGACTCGTTCGTCTCCTCGTATCGGTTCTTCGGATCGACTACCGCACTGACACGAATGTCCTGCGGGAGGGTCGACGGCCGCGGTATCCATAGGGCCGTTGTTGTCACCGGATTTTCAGGGAGAACGGGCGCTACGGTTGTGTTCACACACACGCTCCGCCCGCAGTAGACGTCGATCGAGTTGTCCATCACCCCGTCTCGGTCGAGATCCACGTCCTCCGTGACGATCGTCACGTTCACCGGAGAATACACAGGGACAACCGATGCCACGGAGATCGTCGCGGTCAAGTTCGTCGCAACGCCATCGGCGGTCGGAGACGGAACGGCGACCAGCCCCGTCACCACGAGGTCGGGCCGCAAGAGCGAGACAGTGGCCCCGCCGAACCCCGACCCGCTCACCGCGGTGATCTCCACGAGGACGCCGTGGCTACCGATGTCTGTGTTCGCGGGGGTGTGGTCGTTGTCCGTCGGCGCATTGACGACGATCCGGAACGTGCCCGCCCCATCCGTTGATCCGGTGATCGTGACGTTGATTGCCGGAATCATGAGGCGTGCCGAGGCGTTCACCGCGGATGTGTTCGCGAGGACCGTGAATGGGGCGCCGGGGCCGACGGCCCGCGGCAGGAGTTGTACGTCGACGGGGACGGAGCGGGGCACGCGAATGAACGATGTGAGATTCGTCCATGTGTGGGAGTACGTGGTCGGTCCTGGGACACTGTGCGACTCGAGCTTCACGTAGTTCGAGGCGTTCGGCGCGTACCATCGGTCCGTGGATGCGCTCCCGCCATCGACGGAGTGGATCCTGAGCGACTCGAACGTTCCCGCGGGGACGACGACCGACTCGGTCGTGTTGACCCATGAGGTTGAATCGATCGGTGTGTCGCCCGATAGCGGCTGAACGAAGACAAAGTCCTGGATAGGCGTATAGATTACGAGACGCGCTTCGCCGCTGGCGTTCACCGTCGACGTCACCCGCCAATCATCGCCGAGCTCCACCGGGAAGTCGAAGTCCTCCTCCGGTGGGCGGTTCACCGATGTGAGGTTGCCCGCCGCCGTGAGGGGCCGTGTCCCGAAGAGAGGAATGGTTGCCGTCCCCGTGCCTGTGAAGGTCTCGTTCGTCTTCACGACGGACAGGTCACCCCGTTCGGTCCAGGCGTACCCGCGGACCGAATTCGACATGATCGTGTAGTGGACCATGCCCTGGGGGACCGTCATGTCCCCCTCTGCCGATAGGTCCCCGCCGAGACTCGAGTTGTAAAGATACAAATACGCACCGTCTTGGACTGTCTCCATGCGGCCCGTGACCGTGAACGTCAGGTTGTTCCAGGCGCTCGTCCGGTTCGGCCCATCGCGCGTCACGACGTGGGTCTCGAACGTCCACGCATCCCCCGC
>VBML01000192.1:3577-4393 GCA_005878915.1 Methanobacteriota archaeon
TCGCAACGATATCTCTCCAGATAAAAGGGTTGTTGGTCCGCCTTCTGAATCCCGCACCGCGGGGAAAGCTTTAACACAAACACGACGGTAGGCGCGGCGCTGCGGGGATGGCCCAGCTCGGTAAGGCGCTGGATTGCTAATCCAGTCCTCGAAAGAGGTCGGGGGTTCAAATCCCCCTCCCCGCGCGGACTCCGGTTTCTCCTCGGATAGGATCTTCATGCGGCGGGCCTGCGGCTGCGATTCTTAAGGTAGCGGATTCCGCCTCCCTCCAGGAGGATCTCCCGCTGTCGGCTGGAAAGATCGTACGATAGCGGGAACGCGGTGCCGCGGGTCAGATCCTGTCCGGAGACGGGTGAGCCCGCCCTCAAGCCGCTGACGAGACCGGTCACCCGCAGGCGATCGCCTTGTTGGACTCCGTCTGCATCCCTCGCGTTCGCGAACACCAAGGGCGCGAGGCCGAAGTTCACGAGGTTGTCCCTGTGCATCCGAGCGAAGGATTTCGCGATGACCGCCCTCACGCCGAGGTACATCGGGGCCGCGGCCGCATGCTCCCGCGAGCTGCCTTGGCCGTAGTTGTCCCCGCCGACGAGGATCCCGCCGCCCTTCTCCTTTGCCCGCCGAACAAACGTCGGGTCCACGTACTGGAACAGGTGCTCCGCGATCGCGGGGATGTTGCTCCGCAGCGGGAGGATCTCCGCACCGCCAGGGAGGATGTGGTCCGTCGAGATCCCATCCCCGAGCTTGATCAGCACCTCGCCCTCGATCGTGTCCGCGACGCCTCCCTCCGGCACCGGGACGGGCCCGATGTTCCGCCCC
>VBML01000175.1 GCA_005878915.1 Methanobacteriota archaeon
GCTCGCCCCGTCCGACGACAGCACGTAGTCTGCCGTGTCATCCGTGCCGTCGTGGCTCCTCGCGTGGGCCGTCGCGTACACGGGTTGCTTCGACGGAAGGATCGCGAGCCAGTCGACCTGCGCCTCGACTCGGGACCCGGACACCGCCGCCTGGGCGGGCGTCCCCTTCGTCCAGCCCCGCCAGTCGAACGCGTCCCGGTTCGTGTCCCATTCGAACAGCGTGCTCGTGTTCACCGCACCGTGCCACCCGGACACTTGCAGCATCCGGTCCGCCCCGAGGCCGTCGACCCGGTAGCCCGTCGCCGCATCGCGGTCCGTGTCCAGGAACACTCGGAACACGTCGACCGTCGGCGGGAGGTCCCCGCCGCGAAGTGCGGCGCCGTTGACCTCGAGGAAGAACGCGAGGTAGTCCACGTTGTCCGCGATCCCGAAGCGGACGATGTCGACGTCCGGGTTTGGGCCGACGCTCCGGACCTCTGCGGCGATCGCCGCGGGGTTCCAGTCCGCCGGATCGCCATCGATCCGGATCGGGTACCGGCCCGTCAGAGTGCCGCTTGGGCCAAGAAGGGGAAGCATCAGGAGGACGACGGACAGGAGCGGAATGACGTACAGCTTCCACTTTGTCACCGCGGCCTCACGCCGGAACCGACCCGCTCCGAGCCCGTTCGTGAAGCCGTTGCCGTTCGTGAGCCCGTTCGTCATCCCTCGCCGGACGGTCGCGAGCCCGTTTGTTAGACCGTTCGTGCGGCCCCCGAGCCCGTTCGTCTGGCCAATCCCGTTCGTGAGTCCGGTCGTCCGGCCCATCCCGCCCCGCAGGGAGTGTCCCGCAAGCCCATTCTTCATCCCCCGGTGGCGCGAGGGGTCCGTGGACGCGGCGACGTTCGGCTCGACGACGCGGTCCACGGGCTTCCGCTCGACGGGCCTTCCCGTCTCCTGTTCACCGGAGAGCTCCTCATGGAGGGCATCCTTGCTGACCGCCGGCTGAGCGGACGGTTTCGTCGACAGTTCCCGGAAGTTGTCCGCCTCGACCGCGCGGGACTGGCACTCTTCCGCTTTCTCGCGCTCCCCAAGCCCTCCGTGGATTTTCGCTTTCAGTCTCCATAGGCCGGGGTACCTCTCGTCGATCTTCGCAATCGCCTCGAGGGTCGCGATCGCAGCGAGAAGGTCCTGCCGCCGTCCCGTGCGGGCGAACGAGGCTGCCTTCACGAACAGCGCGTCCGTGTCCTCGGGGTCGATGGCGAGTCGCTCGTTCGCAATCAAGAGGCGGCGAGCGATGGCGTTCTCCCCCTTCGGCCGGTCGGAGGGCCGCGGGGCGGGCGGGGTCTTGACATTCTTGCTCATGGACCCGATCAGCCCGTCGGGCCGGATCGTGAGGTGGACGGACCCGGAGTCGATGGTGGTTCCCCTCAGGGAAAGCACAGTGACCTTCCGGACGAGTTTGCTCCCCTCGCGCGTGCGCACGATGTCGACGACGCCGTCGAGCGCCCCTTGGAGGGACGAGAGAGTCGATGCGTCATGGGTCTTCTCGAGAGCGAACAAAGACGTGAACCCGAAGCGTTCCAGAGTCGTCCTCATCGCCCGGGCGAACCCAACGACCACGGTCGGGTCAGCCACGAGGAGGGCCGGTGACAAGATGTCAAACGCCGCGCGCCGATCCCCGTCCAGCGGCAGCGCGTCAATCGCCCGAGAGATGGCGACCGCTGCATTCGGAAGGCCCCCGGAGGTCCGGAACGTGGTCCCGTCGACCTCAACCTGCGGACCCGCGCTGTCGCTGCGCGCAAGCCACTCGACGAACCGTAGGCGGCCGTCCTCGATTGCACGATTGACGTCCACCCCTGCGATGCGCAGGGTCTCTTGGAACCGCAAGCGGGGGAGCGACGTCAACACGACGAGTGCAGCGCCCCCGCCCCGCAGGCTTTCGGCAAGGAACTGGACGAGGAACGCGTCCTTCTCCACGCCGGCGGGGCCCTGCACAACGACGGAAGCTCCGGAGGGTAGGCCCCCCTGGATGAGAGAATCGAAGCCGGGGATCCCGGAGGGAATTCTCTTCACGTCCGTAGGCGGATCCGGAGCGGTATCCGTCACCGGTTCATCACATCCCCTCGACGTGAGGATGGGGCCAGCCGCGGCCGTCGTGTGATCGGGTGCGCGCGGGAGGTGTCGGTCGCCGTCGTGCGTTCACGCAAGACGACGAACTTCGGCGTCGAAACGTCGTCGTGGCCGAGAAGGAAGGTTCCACCTTGCGAGACCGCCGTCTCGTCCATGAGTGTCTCGTCTACGCGGGGTAGAGTTTCACCCGCGCTGTTCTATCGAACTTGTAGGACGGGGTTATTGACCCTTCGCGAGCAAATTTCACGGAGGATAATCGCGTATGAAACTGCCCTACCTGGGCTGGCATCGAACCCGAAGGCCACCTCGGTTCCAGGGAGCCCAGTGACAATGGAATTCCCCCTGCATTCTTCCCGGTAGATCCCGGTCACGGCGTCCCATTGGCCGCCGAGCCCTCGAGGAGACCAAGCGGGCGGTCGCTGGAGGCGTCCGCACCCGGCGGTCCCATCTCTCGTTGGGTTCCGCGTGGCCGGCGCTTTCGACCGGCCCTCCACGAGAATCCCCACAGGATTAGAATGCAAGCCCCCACTGGGACCGCGACGCTCTCGAACTCTGGGATGGGGTAGTGGAAGTACGTTTCTGAGGTTGTCGTCTTCCAGTACAGGCCCCCGGTGGTCGTTCCGTACGTCGCGTCGGTCGGGGAGCGCACCATGAGCGTCGGGTTGTCGGAGGAGATGTCGACCGCCGTACGGGTCCCCCACGCGGCTCCCGATCGCTTGTTGTAGTACACTTGTGGACCTGAGGCCCCGACATACAGCGCGTAGACGTTGCTGTCCTTGTCGAGGCCGATCGAGGGCTTCGTGAAGATCGTGCCCGACAGGGAGTCGACGGTCTCCGCCGTGGCCCATGTCCCTGCCGGATAGTTAAGGAACCGCGCGTAGATCGCCCGCGTCGTCCCGTCGACATCCTTCGCGTAAGCGACCCACAGGTCTCCTTCCGATCCCCACGTCGTCGCGAGCGAGGCGTACGTGGAGGACTCGACGCCTGTAGCGACGGTGTCAAAGCCCGCGCTACCGCCCGCCTTCGTGAACTCGGTTGTCGCGTCACAGTTGCTCGTGGAGAGATCTTTGCACACCGCGTACTGGATCTCATTCGTGGATCCCTCCATGTACCGGACGAGGCTCACGTAGTTGGGAGGGTTCTGGGGGGAGACGTCCACGGAAATGCCCGTGTAGAGCCTGCCGTATAGGACAGTGGCACGCCATGTCCCCGCGGCCTTGTTCTTGTAGAAGACGTTGCCGCCGCTCGCTTGGTGGTACTCGAGGTCGTAGCTGTCATACGTCGTTACTCCCGTGTCCGCAGTAAGCGTGCTTGCGCCGATCACCGTGAGCGTCGTCCCGTCCCACTTGACTGCTCCTAGGTCGAGGGCGGTCGCCTCCATGACGGCCCCGAGGATTTTCGTGTCGCCCGACAGGGGGGCGGGGTTCGTCCGGAGCGTTACCCAGGGGTGCGAGTTCGATCCCATCGCCGTGTTTGTGGCCGACCCCCATGTGTCGGGGGCGGTGAAAGTCTTGCGGGTGATCTGGCCCGACGAGCCGTAGACGAGGAGACCCTTGCTCCCGGTGTCTTCCCACGCGAAGTCGAAGTTCCGGGTGGAGGTGCTCGAGCCGCCGATCTGGAGGTGCGCGTTCGCCCATGCACTCCCGGTCCAGTAGCAGCTGCTTAGCTGGGGATTGTCGTCTCCCGTGATCAGGACCATGTCGTCGGCGGTCGAGAGCGGGTTCGCTTTGAGGGACAGCCAGTGGACGGGATCCCGGTCCGCGCAGCCGGAAGAAGCGGACGAGCTCCAACTGGTCGTGAACGTCTTATAGGCGACGCCCGTGCTGCCCGACTGCGCGGAGACCGCGAGCAGATCCCCGGAGATCGACTCACACGCAATCGCGATCTCTTCCTGGTCCGGGCTCTCTGCGCTACCGGTGATTTCCGTATTCGATCCCCAGGAGCTGCCATCCCAGATCCAGGCGTTCGCGTCATTATTCGTGATGTCCCCGCCGATCAGCGCGATTTGGTCGCTTCCCTTCTTCGAAGCCAAATTGATCGTGGCGTACTGGACATCCGTGGAGTGTCCGGTGTCGTCGAGATATTGCTCCGCGCTCCACGAGCCTCCGGAATACGTGCGGTAGGCGATGTCGCGCGTTGTATCCGTCGACAAGACCCCGTAGACGAGGAGGGCGTCGCCGCTCAAGCCTTCATAGGCGATGTCGAACCGTTTCTGCGGCTGAGAAGGCGCGGAGCTCCACACCTGCCCGATGTCGTTTGTCACTGTGCAGGTCGGGGCGCACACGTACGCATCGAGATAGCCGTCATCGCTCTGGGTAACGCCGATTCTTTCGCGGAGATTCGTGGGCGACCACGCCATCCGGACGCCTCGGATTGGGCTTCCTGCCGTCGACTGCTCCACCTCCGAAGTCCATGAGGTGCCATCCCAGTTCCTCGTCTTCGGGCTACTAACGGTGTTCGTCCCGGTGTTCGACCGATAGGCGGCCGACGCTTCGTATTCCGCGCTCTTTGATTGGCTCCATGCGATGTGCGGATTCCCGCTCGAGTCCGTGGAGATCGTGGGCATACGCGGACACCCATGCAACATGGAGATACCCCGACGAGTCCATCGCGATCGATGGCTCTGCGGAGTCGTACCCATAGAAGGGGGTCGGTGTGGTTGCTCCGATCGCCCAGTAGCCGACGAACGACGCGGTGGGGTCCGCATCGTCCATCACGAACGTCCATCCGTCCGAATTCACGGATACGACGTCCATCAGGCCCTCGAACGCCGCGGACGTGGCCAGGTTGCAGTAGAGCTCATTGTGGTGCACGCCATATCTCACGACCGTGGTTGCGACATTGTCCTGGTCGTTCGCGCACATGGCCCTCCGTGTAGTGGCGTTCGTGACGGAGCCCACGCTCCACTCGTCATAGTCCTGCACGGTGTCCGCTGTGCTCTGGGCGTGGGTGTGGGATAGGAACAGCCCGGCCTTCGGGGTGAACGGGAGACCCGTCTCCGAGAACTGGGTCGTGTCCGTCCGGGTAAGGACGTCCCCGACCGCGTGTTGGCCTCCCTTCATGGCGACATAGAAGATCCGGCGGCTCGCCGCACGCTCGTTCCAATTCAGGGAGAAGCCGTTCGACAGCCAGGCGTCGACCTCGGCCCGCCCGTCCGTGGCCGTGACCCCTGCGTTCAGAAGCGCGATGCTCTCGCCCGCTCGGGAGTACGCCACGGTCTGGGTCGGGTTGGCCGCGTTGTTCGACCCGCCGGCCCACACGACGTCGTTCGGGTTTCCGGCCCCGGCCGCGAGGCCAATCATCATGCTCGAATCGGCTTGGATGCCCGGTGGGTCCGCGCCAATGTCGGCCGAGAAGAGGACCACGGCATCGGGCTGGAAGCCGACGTCCGTGACGTCCTGGTTGCCCGTCGCGCCGGACTCCGTGAACATCCCGCTGACCACGTTCGTCAGATCCGTGCCTCCGATTGCGAGGTAGTGGACGCGGAGGTCCTTGGAGGAGGTATCGTCGATGATCACGCGGAACCCATTAGACAGCATCGCGTCGTGGTCCACGAGCGCGTCGAGCGCCTGGGCCGACGTCAGCGAACACAGCACCGCATCGGCGCGGTGCCCGCTGCTTGTGTCGGCGCCCGAGTTGGCGTTGTTCGAGAATGAGCACACGGCTCGGCGATCCGTCGTGGAAATCCCGACTCCGAACCCCCGTTTCATGTTCGATCCGGTAGCGGTGTCCGTGGTCTCCACCGCGCCGCTCTCCCACAGGAAGTAGACCTTGGGCTGGAACCCCGTAGTGACCGTGACCGTCGTGCCGACGGCTCCGGTCCCGATGTTGAAGGATCCCGTCGCCGTCGAGAAGGGAGCAGTGTTCCCCGAAGCGAGGACAACCTGGGAACCCCACGTCGAACCGGAGGTATCCAAGGACCGCATTATGGTTACGCGATCCGAGTGTCCCTCTGTGACTACGACGGAGAGATCGATGAAGACGTCCGATTGGGTGGTGTCCACCGCCGCAGGGTCGACCAGACGGATCGCGGGTGTCCCCCCGTTGTACTCTGCGTTCGTTAGGACGTACGTAATCAGCGTATTGCTGGTCGCAGTGACCGTGAGGCGCGTGGTCCACGTCGAGGGAGGGGTGAGCACTTGGACGTTGATGTTCTCGTCGCCCCGGTAGCCCTTCACCTTGAGAGTGTAGGCGTCGCTCGATGGAATTCCCGTCCAATTGTGTCGCACGTCGAGGTGATAGTTCGCCTGTCCTTGGAACGCGAGGTCCCAGTAAGGATAGTTCTCGTTTACGGTATCTGCGGTAATCACTTGTTCACTGCCCGGGGCACCGCTTCCACTCCATCGGTAGGCAAGGATGTCGCTGTTGGAGTTAGAGACGACGGCGTGGACCTTATCCGTGCTTCCCGAATCGCTCGGGGCCACTAAGCGCACCCACTTGTGCGAACCTGCCGAGGTGAACGTGGACGCGGTACCCCACACATCCGTGGCGTCGTTGTAGGTGTTGTAGTTCAGAATCCCCGAGATCCCAGCGTAGTAGATGACGAGCCCGTCCGCGGTGCCGGATTGGTCCGGGTTCCAAGCAAATCCGGTTCGCATGTCGATCGCCCCCGCCGAACCGTCCCCGGTTGTCTGGACCTGAACCGCCCCTCGGGTTCCGCCGGTGCCGCTCGCGCCATTCCATCGCCAGCACGTATCATCGTCGAGATCGTCGCCCTGGCACACCATTGCCTTGTTCGTTCCGAGGAGAGGCACGGCGAACATAATCCGTAGATCGTTTCCGGCGACGCTGTTTGGGTCGAACGTCGCGCAGGTCGCTTCCCACCCGCCAGCGCTAGTCCATTCGCATTCCGCCATAGAGTTCGCCCCGTTGCCCGCATAGGCGACGAACTCGTCCGCGGAATCCTCGGCGACGACGGTTCCGCCCCAGCCGCCCGTGAGTGTGACTCCCGTAGATACCGCCTTGTTGGCGTTGACCCACGCACTGCCGTCCCAGACAGCGACGACAAAGTCGTCGTTCGTCGTGTCAAACGCCCCGAACCCAATCCGATTCGATCCTGGATTGTTGGCGAGGACGACATACGAGAACGACGGGTTCGTCGAAGCCACTGAGCTGTGGTCGAAACATGTCTCCGAACTCCACGTCCCCGAGCCACCGGCGGTCCTGGTTCGATAGCAGAAGTCATTGGCAACCGCTGCGGGGTTGTCGTATGCAAGCAGGAGTTCCCCGCTCGTGGCTTCGATAGAAACGTCCCAGTGTCGCTCTGGCGCTGTGCCGACGGCTTGCGTTACTGCATAGTCGTTCCCGCTCGAGGGGTCGACATCCTCCTTGACACAAGAGTCCGCGTTTGTACACTTGTAGGCGTGGATGTTTGTCCCAGTATTGAGGACGATCCAGAAGAGGGTGGAGTCCCCGGTGGTGTCCCACACGACCCGGACGTTCTCGACTGCCGCTCCGGCGCTGTCGAGTTCCGTTTCCGGTGTATCCCAAGCCGATGTCGTCCAGTCCAATTGCTTCGGAAAGTTGACTCCGTTTCCGGTGCTCGACTTGTATCCGAGGGCCCCGATCTGGTACTTGAGTTCCCGGTAGTTGATATAGACGCCGTCCGGGGTGGCGATGTCCGTGGGGAAGGTTCCGGAGACCTTGGTGCCCCTGGTGACCGTCTCGGTTCCCGCCGCCGTCGTCGCCGCATCCTCGGGGCCCGACTGATCGGAGAACACGGAGTACCAGCACCCATCGGAGTTTGTCGCGTCACACGCGGTGTCGCCCGAGACATCCCCCGCCCGAACGACCTTCCGTTGGTGGTTGTACTGGGTCGTCACGGCGTTCGAGTTCGCATCGATCAACACGTTCGCTCGGGTCTGGGACGAGGTCGAAGACCGCGGGAGGTACATCGGAACCGGCATGGGGGCGACGCTGAACGATGTCGCGGTGGTCCCCGACGTCCCCCGGGTCGCGACGCCTCCCTGTGCCGTTGAATCGGACGAGCCGAGAGAGTTGCCGATCTCCACATAGTACCTGGACCCGGACGACGACAGGTTCACCGGGGTCGACACCTCGACCCGCTTGGACCCCAGGGCGAACGACACGTTCGCGAGGGGAAGCCACGACCACTCCCCGGGATAGTTCCCCGCGAACGCGTACAGGCCCGCGCTGCGGACGCGTCCCGCGGTCCCAGAGACCTCGACCATCCGGTCCGCTCCGAGGCCGCCGATCGTGTATCCGCTCCACGTGACGTTGTCGATGTCAACAAAGACCCGCAGCATGTCGTCCGGGGACCGGTACGGCTCCTGGACGGGTCCGATGAACACACTCACCGCCTTGCCAGCATATGGGGCGGGGAAGCTCGCGGGGATCGTCGTGTTCAGGACCTCGTCCGTGCCCCCGGCTTGGCCGTAGTCGATGACCCGGTCGCCGTCGTAGTCCCCGCCGGACTGACTATCGGGAACTCCGTCGTTGTTGAAGTCGAACGGGAGCGGGTCCACGGAGTCCGGCACGCCGTCCCGGTCCTGGTCCGGGGGAGCCACCGAGGAACTCGGCGTCGGGCCGTTTGTCTTCGGCACCCACGTCCCCGTCATCATCGATCCGGTGACCTGGGCGAAGAAGAACGAGCGGTTCCCCGACGACTTCGAGTCGAACGCGTCGAGGTCGAGGTTCGTCCGGGGTACTCCGGCGACATCCAGCGGTAAATCTGAGATCGGCGAGGTCCACTCATCGAAGCCGCCGTCGATTCGTGGTCCCGAGGGAATCGAACCGAGATACCCGACGTCCCGGGGGGACGCGGATGTACGGATCGTGACGGCGGCGAGAGGCGCGACGACATCACCCGATCCGGCGATGAACGCCCCCAGAGTCTCTCCAGTTCCCGGCGGGGTGTCCGCGATCACATACCAGCGATCGACGGCCCCGACGCGGATCGTCCTTGAGGGGAACGCGAACGGCACCCGCCGGTCCAAGGGAATTCGCTCGTCCATGACCAAGCCGACGGCGTCGACGAGGCGGAGCCTCGGCACCGACATGTACGACGAGGAACCGGTGAGGGTCACCGTGATCCCTGTAGCCGCCGCATCGGAGCCAAATGCACTGAGGTCCAACCGGAGGAGCTGTGCCGTCCCCGATACGAGATCGGACACGACGGCGTCCTGGACGACGATGAGGCTCGCCCCGTCCGACGACAGCACGTAGTCTGCCGTGTCATCCGTGCCGTCGTGGCTCCTCGCGTGGGCCGTCGCGTACACGGGTTGCTTCGACGGAAGGATCGCGAGCCAGTCGACCTGCGCCTCTACCCGGGATCCCGACACCGCCGCCTGGGCGGGCGTCCCCTTCGTCCACCCCCGCCAGTCGAACGCGTCCCGGTTCGTGTCCCACTCGAACAGCGTGCTCGTGTTCACCGCACCGTGCCATCCGGACACCTGCAGCATCCGGTCGGCACCGAGGCCGTCGACCCGGTAGCCCGTCGCCGCATCGCGGTCCGTGTCCAGGAACACTCGGAACACGTCGACCGTCGGCGGGAGGTCCCCGCCGCGAAGTGCGGCGCCGTTGACCTCGAGGAAGAACGCGAGGTAGTCCACGTTGTCCGCGATCCCGAAGCGGACGATATCGACGTCGGGGTTCGGCCCGACGCTCCGGACCTCTGCGGCGATCGCCGCGGGGTTCCAGTCGCCGACGTTCCCGTCGATCCGGATCGGGTAGCGGTCCGTCGCAGAATTCGTGTTCGCGCCGAGGAGGGGCACAATCAGGAGGGCCAAAGACAGGAGCGGGATGACGTAGAGCTTCCACCTCGTCGCCGCGACCTCGCGCCGGAACCGCCCGGCCCCGAGTCCGTTCGTGAACCCGTTGCCGTTCGTGAGGCCGTTCGTCCAGCCGTTCGCGCTTCTGCGGCCCCGGTCACCGTTCGTGAGCCCGTCGGTCCGAGTCCTGATGCTGCTCGCAACCCCCTTCGTTGCGCCGGCGCGCCCGTACGCGAGCGCGCTCGTCAACCCGTTGATCCTCCCTGTCAGGCCGTTCGTCAGCCCGTTCGTCACCCCCGCCCTCAACTTCTGGAGCCCGTTCACGAGGCCGTTCGTGTGACCCGGGGCTCGCGTCGGAGGTCGAGTGGGCCCGCTCGTGCGCCCTCGTCGCCTCGCATCGTCTGAACTCTGGGGCTTCGGGGGGTCCGGGGGCGCGCGGGTGACGGGTGCGTGCCCGGCCGGTTTCAGCGCAAGCTCCCGGAAGTGCTCAACCTCCACAGCCCGGAAGTGGCACTCCTCTGCCTCCTCTCGCTCTCCGAGGCCTCCGTGAAGCTTCGCCTTCAGTCGCCACAGCCCAGGGTACATCTCGTCGATTTTCGCGAGCGCTTCCAGGGCTGAGATTGCAGTGAGAAGGTCTTGCCGTCTCCCTCTGCGAGCGTACGAGGCTGCCTTTACGAAGAGTGCGTCGGCGTTCTCCGGATCCGTCCGTAGCCGCTCGTTCGCAATCGCGAGGTGGCGCGCGACAGAGTCCTCGCCGTTCGAGCGGTCAGGTGAAGGAGGGACGGCCCGAGACTCGGTCCCTGTCCCCACCGGCTGTGGTGACCCAGGGCCGCGGTCCTCCGAATCGGAGTCCTGCCGAATCCGACCACCGGACGCCTCGCCGTCACCCACGGACCGGATGAGCCCATTGGGTCCCATGACCAAGCGAGCGGGTTCCGTGTCCAGCGCGGTCCCCTTGAGGGAGAGGAGGGAGATCTTGCGGACGATTTCGTTCCCCTCGCGAACGCGCTCGAGGTCGACGACGCCGTCGAACGCGCGATGCAGGGTCGAAACGATCGATGGGTCATGCGTCTTCTCGAGGACGAAGAGGGAGGTGAACTCGAAGCGGCTCAGAATCGTCCTCATCGCGCGAGCGAATCCGACGACCGTTGCGGGGTCGGCGACTAGGAGGGCGGGAGAAAGGATGTCGAGCGCGGCTCGCTTCTCTCCATCCTTCGCAAGTGCGTCAATTGCCTGAGAGATGGCGACGGCAGCGTTTGGAAGACCGCCGGAGGACCGGAACGTTGGGCCGTCGACCTCGACCTTCGGGCCCGTTTCATCGCTGCGCACGAGCCATTCGACGAACCGAAGCCGGTGTTCCTCGATGGCTTGGTCGACGTTTACACCGCCGGACCGTAGCGTTTCTTGAAAGCGGGCGCGGGGGAGCGAGGTGAGCACGACCAGCGCCGAGCCCCCTCGATTCAACGTGTCGGCGACGAACTGAGCGAGGAACGCGTCCTTCTCTACCCCGGCAGGGCCCTGCAGGATAACGGAGGTACCCGCTGGGAACCCGCCCTGGATCAGGCTGTCGAGGCCGGGAATCCCTGACGTGACCCTCTTGTGCCCCTTTGGCGGCGGCGCCGCGGTCTCCGTCACTCGCTCATCACATCCGCAGGCCGGAAGCGGCCGGTCCTCGTGGGGTGCAGCAACACGGAATTTCGGGGCTGGGGGAAACGAGGGGCGTCCCGAGACCCCGCCCAAACGCCGCGAGGGCGGCTCGGGGTGAGCGGCAAAGCTCACCGGGTGGAATGGTTACACTGTTTGAGACCACGGTCTCGTGCATCAGAGCCTCGTCTACGCGGGCTAGACTTCCTCCCGCGGTGTTCTATCGAGTTTGTACGCCGGGGATATTGACCCTTCGGGGCAAATTTCACAGGGGATAATCGGGTACGGAATTGACCCACCACCTGCGAGGGCCGTCGACGTTTTCCGCGGGCTCACTCCCGCTCGGTTTCCCTTGGGAGCGACGTTTTCCACCAGTCCGCCGCCATCCCCAAATCACGATGAGACAGACCGCGACAGGTACGACGATCGTCTCGAACTCCGGGATGTGGGTGAAGAAGTACGTCTCCGAGGTGGATGTCTTCCAGTAGAGGCCTGCACTGTCCGTCCCGTATGTGGGGTCGTTCGGAGAGCGCACGACCAACGTTGGGTTGTCCGAGGAGAGGCCAACCGCCTCGCGGGTCCCCCAGCTGACCCCGATCCGCTGGTTGTAGTAAACCTGTGGACCCGATGTCGCCACGTACAGCGTGTGGACATTGTTGTCCTTGTCGATCCCGATGGAGGGTTTCGTAAAAATCGTGCCGCTGAAGGAGTCGACGGTTTCCGCGGCCGCCCAGGTAGCGGCAGGGTAGTCGAGGAACCGAGCGTAAACCGCCCGCGTCGTCGCGTCCACATCTTTCACGTAGGAGACCCAGAGGTCGCCGTTCGCCTCATACGTGGTGGCGAGGCTCGAGTACGACGCGGTCTCGACGGACGTCGCGACGGTGTCGAATCCCGCCGAACCGTCAGCCTTGGTGAATTCGCTGGCGGCGTCGCAGTTGCTTACCACGAGATTCTTGCAGACCGTGTACTGCACATCGCTTGGGGCAACGGCGTCCCGGTACTCGAGTTCGAAGCCCTCCCAGTCGGCGAGAGAATTCGCTGAGAACGTGCTCGCGCCGATCACCGTGAAGGTCGATCCGTCCCACTTGATCGCGCCCAAGGCATTCGCCGTGGTCTCGAGGACCGCCCCGAGGATTTTCGTGGTTCGGGGGAACGGGTTCGTGCGGAGCTCCACCCACCAGTGGGCGTTCGTTCCCATCGCGACGTTCGTGATCGCGCCCCAGGTGTTCGGGGCCGTGAACGTGCGGTAGGTGATTTGTCCCGCGGTCGTCCCCCAAACGAGAAGCCCCTTGCCGCCGGAGTTCTCCCAGGCGAAGTCCACCGCCCGCACTCGGGACTCGTCCATCACGGTGTCCTGTGTGTTGAAGTTGGCCCACGCAGCACCGGTCCAATAGCAGGTGTTGACATCCGGACCAAAGGTGGCCTCCGTGGCGAGAACCATGTCGTCGCCAACTGGGTTTGGCTTCAGGGAGAGCCACCGGATCGCCCCGGTCGCGATCGCGCACTGATACGCCGAGGTGAGCGCACTCCAGCTCGTGGTGTACTCCTTGGACACGATGCTGTCGGCCGGGGTCGAGGGAACTGCGACAACCAGAAGATTGCCCGAGTTCGACTCCCACGCGATCGCGTCCTCCCCCCGGTCCGGCGTCCGCGCGCTCGCGGTGATTTCGACGAAGTTCCCCCATGCGCTTCCGTCCCAGATCCACGCGTTTGCGTCGCTGTTCGTCGCGTCCCCGCCGAGAAGTCCGATCTTGTCGCTCCCCTCCTGGGCGGCGAGTTCGATGATCGCGTAGGTAGCGTGCGTCCCCTGGGTCGTGTCGTCGAGGTACTGCTCCGCGCTCCAGATCCCGCTGACGTACGTCCTGTACGCGATGTCTTGGGTACCCGTCCCGCCTTCCTTGTGGTACACGAGGAGCGCGTTGCCGCTCACCTGCTCGTACGCGATGTCGAAGCGTTTCTGGGGTACGGCAGGGGCTGCGGACCATGTCTGCCCGATGTTGTTTGTCACCGCGCACGACGGCGTGCACACGTACGCATCGAGGAATCCGTCATCGCTTTGGGTGACGATGATCCGCGTGGTCAAGCTCCCTGGTGACCACGCCATCCGCACGGCGCGTATCGGGCTCCCCGCCGTGGCCTGCTCCGCTTCGCTGCCCCAGGATGAACCGTCCCACATCCGCGTCTTCGGACTGTTGACGGTGTTGGTCCCCGTGCTCGACCGGTACCCGATCTCTGCGTCCTCGGGGACGTTGGACCGGGCGAGGCTCACGTAGTTGTTCTGCGGGGAGGTGTCCACGGAAAGTCCCGTGTATGTGGCGCCCCACGAGACGGTCGCTCTCCACGTACCGGCGGCTTTGTTCTTGGAGTATATGGTCCCGCTCGTCTTCGACCCGCTCCACGCGACGTGCGGGTTGTTGCTCGTGTCCGTCGACACCGTCGGCATGAAGCCCGGGGAGGCGTCGTCGACGTTCGTCACGACCGCCCAGTTCGCCGCAGAGGCCGACTGGGGTTGCGTCGGGTACGCGACGGTCGTCTTCGTATACCGCACGAGGTTCATCGACTGCTGGTTGCCCGCCGCGGAGGCGGACACCCAAACGACATGGAGGAAGCCGCCGGAGTCGATCGCGACCGACGGTTCCGTGGAATCCCGCGCGAGTACGAGCGGGCTGTCTCCCGGCCTCCCGGACGCGAGGATGATTTGGCTGCCCCAGGTCGACCCGCTCGTGTCCAAGCTGCGCATGAGGACGATCCGGTCCCAGTAGCTCACCGTCGCGACCGCGGCGAAGTCGACGAAGAGGTCCGACTGCTGGCCGGTCATGTCGTTCGCGTCGGTGAACCGGATTGCGGGGGAACCGGAATTGTATTCGGCGGATGTCATCGCGTACGTGTACAACGTGTTCGTCGTCGCCGAAATTACCATCCGGGTATTCCACGTCGAGGGAGGCGTGAGCACCTGCACGTTGATGTTCTCGTCCTCGCGATATCCTTTCACCTTCAGGGTGTAGGCATCGCCAGAGGGAACCCCCGTCCAGTCATAGCGGATGAGCAGCTGGTTGTTTTCCGATGCGTACCCGATTGCGAACGCGTCGTAAATGTTGGTCGCGGTGTCGGCGCTGAACGTGGTGGAGCCGATCATCGTAAACGTCGTCCCATCCCACTTGATCGCCCCCAGGTCGTTCGCGATATCCTCGAGGACAGCGCCGACAATTTTCGCGTCGCCTAATCGGGGGGCGGGGTTCGTGGCGAGCTTGATCCACGTATGCGAGTTCGCCCCCATCGCCAGGTTCGTCGCCGACCCCCATGTGCTCGGCGCGGTGAACGTCTTGTACGTGATCTGCCCCGCAAAGTCGCCGTACACGAGAAGCCCCTTGTTCCCGGTGAGCTCCCACGCGAAGTCGAACGGGCGCCGGTCCTGTACGTCGATTCCGGTGGTGTGGGTAACCCTCGCATTCCAGGCGCTCCCCGTCCAGTAGTTCGTCGCCATGTTCCAGCTGGTATCGATGCATCCGAGAATCATGTCGTTGGCGGTGGACAGGGGATTCGGCGTCAGGGCCAGCCAACGTATCGAGGCCCCGGAGGCCCCGCACGTGGCCGTCAGGGCGCCGCTCCATCCCGTCGTATACTCCTTGAAAACGACGTTCGCCGGAGTCGCGCTGTCGACCGCCCCAGCCAGGAGGTTGCCCGAGCTCGACTCCCATGCGATCGCCACCTCTTCTTCGCTCGGGGCCTTCATGGCAGCTGTGATCTCATTGTTCGACCCCCACGCGCTCCCGTCCCAGATCCACGCGTTCGCATCGTTGTCCGTGACGTCCGCGCCGATCAATCCGATTTGGTCGCTACCCTTTTTCGGTGCAAGGTCGATTTCGGCATACTGGATGTCTGCCGCGTGGCCCGTGTCGTCCAGGCAATTCTGAGCGCTCCACGTCCCGCTGATGTACGTCTTGTAGGCGATGTCGCACGTGGTGCTCGTGGACAGCACTCCATAGACGAGCAACGCCTCGCCGCTCAATTGCTCGTACGCGACATCGAACCGCTTTTGCGGCGTGCTTGGCGCCGCGCTCCACACCTGGTCGATATTGTTCGTCACCGTGCACGAGGGTGTGCACACGTACGCATCAAGGAATCCGTCGTCGCTCTGGGTGACGATGATCCTTGTCGCGGGGCTGGTGGGCGACCATGCCATGCGGACGGCGCGGAGCGGGCTCCCCGCGGTGGCCTGCTCCGCTTCCGCCGCCCAGCCGGATCTGTCCCACGACCTCGTCTTAAGGCTGCTCGTCGTGCTCGTCCCCGTGTTCGACCGGTACCCCAAGAGAGCTTCCATGTTCTCCCGGTATTCGATGTACACGCCGTTCTGCGACTGGATGTCCGTCGGGAACGCGCCCGAGGCGATCACATCCACCCCGCCAATCGCCCAGTTGTCGCTCGCCGTCACTGTCCAATCCATCGTCACCGAGGCCGCGCCCGGCTTCGTCTGGCTTGCCCCATGGTTGTTAGTCCTGAAGATCCGATTCCACTGCTGCGTGCCCGTCGCCGTCAGACTGGGCAATCCGGAGTCCCCCTCAATGCAATCCTGCACAATGTTCCCCGACGCACTTGTAATCGTGACGGTGGGGTTTCCCGAGCTCCCCGATGCACCGAGGAAATTCCGTACGCCGTTCGTCTGATCGGCGCCGGTGTAGGTGATCGCCCCTCCCACGGCCCCTCCGGACGTCGTCGGCGGACTGCTAAAGGTCACCTGTACCGTTTGGGTCCCCGTCGCCGGATTGATCAGCTTGTAAATGCGGATGCCTTGATCCGACACAAACTGGGTACCCACCACGGTCATCGCCGAGCCACCGAATGTCACCGACGATGGTGCCACGCTTGCCCCGAGCTGGAAGGAGACTCCCACGACCGCGAGGTAATTTGTAGGAGACGGGGCACCCGCGTGAGACCACGAAAAACTGGTGGCCGCGCCGTTGCCGGTGAAGGATGCGCTGCTCGCGATATCGACCCTCAGGACCTTGCCGCCCGTTGTGATCGTCTCCGTCGATGCCGTCGTGTTCGACGTTTCCTCCGCAAGCTGGTCAGAGAATACGGAGTACCAACAACCGTCGGAGTTCGTCGCGTCGCACGGACCTCCCGGTGTGTCCCCTGCTCGAACGAC